>JAPPNO010000039.1:0-6373 GCA_028873845.1 Gemmatimonadota bacterium
CGCTGGACGGGGTCGAGGCGATGAACCACATGGTCAACATGCTGCGCGAACACGTCCCCCAGGAGACGCGCATCCACTACGTGATCACCGCGGGGGGGCACGCGCCGAACGTGATCCCGGACTTCGCCGAGGTCTACTACTACGTGCGCAACCCGGAGGTCGAGCTGGTGCGGTCGATCTTCGAGCGTGTGGTGAAGGCGGCCGAGGGGGCGGCGATGGGGACGGGGACGCGCATGGAGTACGAGGTCATTCACGGGCTGTACGCGATGCTGAGCAACGAGGTGCTGCAGCGGCGGGCGCAGGCGAACCTGGAGCGCGTGGGCGGGGTGGTGTACGACGAGGCCGAGACGGCGTTCGCGGAGATCGTTCAGCAGAGCCTGGTGAACCCGATGCCGCTCGAGAGCGCGGCCCAGGTGCAGCCGTACATGCCGCGCAAGGGGGGCGGGTCGACCGATGTGGCCGATGTCAGCTGGGTGGTGCCCACGGTGGGGATCGTGACGGCGACGTGGGTGCCGGGGACGCCGGCGCACTCATGGCAGGCGATCGCGGCCGGGGGGATGTCGATCGGGAACAAGGGGATGATCGTGGCGGCGAAGACGCTGGCGATGACGATGGTGGATCTGTTTGTGGATGCGGAGTTGCTGGCGGCGGCCACGGCGGAGTATCGGGAGCGGGTGGGGGGCGACTTCGAGTATGTGTCGCTGGTGGGGGATCGGGATCCGCCGCTGGACTATCGGAGGCGGGCGGGGGGGTAGATGCTGAGCATTACACCCCGCCCGATGATTCAGCTTCGGATGCTCCCCACCCACCACGACAGGTGAAGGGCCAGAAGGGAATGGAGAAGACTCTGCGCCCACCGTTCGGATCCAAAGCACTCTCGGCGGCGCTTCTGCTCGTCCCGGCCCTCGCCTTGGCGAGCATCGCGTCGGCGACCGCGCAGGAAGCGGACACGGTGCCGGCACCAGCTGCACAGGACGGTCCACAGCTGCGCGTGCTCGTGGGCGGGCTGGTCATCCCGGTCCCACCGGTCAACATCGGCGCCAACGCGGAGCTCCTGTTGGACTCGCCGAACTGGCGGCCCTGGGTGTCCGTAATGGCCCAACTCCACTCCTACACGTGGCGGCACCATGACTACGGCGGGCTGGATCTCCTGGGCACCGGGAAGGTGCGGGTAGGATTCGGAGCGCGCCCCGGGCCCAGGATCTACGTGCTGGCTGAAAGGGGCGTCGGCATCAACCTGCGGAACAGCTACGGCTCCAGGCTGGATCCGCGCGGTTTTGTCGACGAGATTGCGAGAGTATTCGGCACACTGGGATTCGGGCTGGGCGCTTCCCTGGCATTCGACAATGCCGTCGCCTCGGTCGAGTTCGTCTTGCAGGACCATGGCGGAAAAGGAGTTCCCGACAACCCCGTGCAAGGCTACATCGGGCTCGCCATTCAGTACAGCGTGAAGCGGATCCGGTAGACGCGCGCCGCCACAGTTGAGGACTGCGAGGCCGAGGACTTCGACCAGTTGGTGGCCCGGGGTGGGGACCCCGGTCCTACGAGAAATCCGGGGGTTCTCGCATCGGGCCGCGCGAGGGAAGTTCGAGCTCGACGCCGCCAAGAGAGGCGAAGCACTGGCGGGTGAACGCAGCGAGATTCCGGGGACCGGAGTGGCGGTCGGTCACGGCGTCGCGCAGGATGATACGCGCTTCCTCCTCCATCGAACGGTGATGCTCGGCCGCGCGTACGCGAAGGCGTGTCTTTACGTCGTCGTCAAGATTGCGGATCGTGATGCTCGCCATTGGGCCGTGCCTCCTCAACGTTCGGTGGATGCGGAGCAACTAGAGTGTGATTGCAGTGCAATCGAGGATCGGGGTGCAGCGGGTGCGCCATAGGCACGACGGTCGTCACCCCGGCACGCCGGACAAGCGGGGGCTGACGCGGTCGGAAGGCGGAGGATGGTTCTGGTAGGTGACGGCCGGGAAACGATCTGGAACTGGACTCGACGTTCAGCCAAAGTCCCAACCGAAAGAGAGAAGGCGCTGCTGGCAACGAGGTTGCCGTACCTACAATACGTAGGTATCCTTGAGCGATGGAATTCGAGTGGGACGAGGCCAAGAATCAGACGAACGTCCGCAAACACGGCATCGGGTTCGAGACCGCCAGGCGAATCTTCGAGGGCCCGGTCGCGACGTCGCCCGACCGTCGCCGGGACTACGGGGAGGACCGCAACATCAGCATCGGCCGGGTGGAGCCCGGGGCGCTGATCGTGGTCGCTCACACCGAGCGCCATGGGCGTGTCCGTCTGATCTCCGCCCGTCCCGCATCGCGCAAGGAAAGGAAGGCCTACCATGAGCGGACGCTACGATAGCCCCCTCGCTCCGGAGCAGATCGCGACGGTGAGGGACGAGGACATCGACTTCAGTGACATCCCCGAATTGGACGAAGACTTCTGGAAGCGGGCGGAGCTCGTCGAGCCCGATCGTACCGACCAGATCACCATACGGGTCAAACGCTCCGTACTGGCCTATTTCAAGGCTTCGGGAAGGGGCTACCAGACGCGAATGAACCGCGTGCTTGAGAGCTACGTGCGGCACAGGATGGGAGATTCCGTCAGCAGCGGGGAGGAGGCGGGCGACTGAAAGCGAACTGGCGTTCGAAGGGATTCGACACGCACGGCATCCTCATCCCGACCAGTTCGGGCCGTATGGCCATATGCCATATATGGCAGTATGGCTTCCGTTCGTTCGGCTACGTCCTGGACGACTCACGTAAGCCGAGCTTACAGCCCCAGCACCAGCCTCAGCCCGTTCTCGACCTGCCCCATGAATCTCCGGGAAACCTGCCCGGTCCGGTCGGTGAGGTAGTTCTCGTCAATCGTCAAAAGCTGGGTGACATTAGCGACCGAGTCCTTGGGAAGGCCCGTGCCGGCCGCCTGCAGCAGCACGTTGCCCGGAGCGTCGAGGAGCCGCATGTTCGACGAGAGGGCCACGCCGATCACGGTTCTGAGCCTGCTCCGGTTGAATGCGTCCGCCTGGACGATGAGGACGGGACGCCGAAAGCCGGGTTCGGATTCGCGCGGCTCATCCAGGTCCGCCCACCACACTTCCCGGCGGGCGACTACCAATCTTCGGCTACCGAACGTGCCTGCGCGCGGCGCGTGCCCGGATCGATTCCGCTCGGCGAGTCCGCGTAGACGGCATTCAGCCTTGCGGTGACGTCCGCGTCGCTGTGCTTCGCCACGTATTCCGCGACGGCGGTCGCGTAGAGTGCGCTTCGCGACACCTTGAGCCGATTCGCGAGAGAATCGGCCGAGGCGAACAGTTGGTCCGGGAGGGAGATCGTGGTTTTCATACTGTAGTCATACTGTGGTATGGCGAAGAGGTCAAGTAGGAGGAGGGGGAGGGACGAGCGTCATTGCAGCTACCCGCCGCAGTGTTATCGTAGTGACCGAGCAACCCCCACGATTCCCCACCGCCAGAGGAGTCAAATGACCATGTCGGCCGACTCCAACGGCTCCTCCACGGGGAATCCGTCGGTCAGCCGCTTCTTCGAGCGCCCGATTCTGAACAACCCCTACGAGTATCCCCGCCGACACTGGGAGCTCGACGCCGAGGGGCAACCGACTCACCGGATCCTCGAGGGCCGCCGCCCCGCCGAGTTCATCACGCCGTTCCCGTCAGCCCAGCAACATGGCGCCGGCACCGCCCAGGCGCGGCTCAAGATCGACCCGCACGAAGAGCTCTCGACCGACGACGAGCTGTACCTCACCGCCCGGATTCTGCGTGGTGGCAGCTAACCGGAATGAAGAACTCCCTGCCCTCCGCCAGCGAAGCTGCCCACTACGAGACGGTGTTCGGCGAGGTCTCCGAGATCGTCGAAGCCGCCCGCCGCTCGGCGGCGCGGTCGGTCAACGCCGTGATGACCGCCGCGTACTGGTTGATCGGACGGCAGATCGCCGAACTCGAAGAGGAGGGGAGGAGCCGGGCGGAATACGGCAAGGGGACCGTCGAGCGGCTCGCGGCCGACCTCTCGGCACGGTACGGCCGGGGGTTCTCGGTCCGTAACGTCTGGCTCATGCGCGCGTTCTACCTCGCATGGCCGATTGTGCACACACCGTCTGCAGAATCGGGAGACGATCGAATTATGCAGACACTGTCTGCAGAATCCCTGCTGTAGACCATCCATCACTGTTTCCGCTCCCGTTGCGGATTCCAGACCATTCCGATCATTCATTCCATTCCATTTCGATCACTGATTCCACGGGATTCCGATCACTGATTCCACGGGCATTCGATCAGTGATTCCGGTTGATTCCGATCACCCCCTGGTCGAGCGGGCGGCCGTGCAGGAGAGCCTGATGTAGCGACGCCTTCTTCCATCCTCGCCGGAAGGTTCCCTGAACGAGGAGGAAGAAGGTGCCCAGGAAGAGGTTGTCCATGCGGAGGATTCGAGAGGTGCTGCGGCTGAAGCACGAGCTGCGGCGCAGCCACCGGGAGATCGCGAGGTCGCTCGGCATCGCGAACAGCACGGTGAGGTTCGAAGCGACAATGCGGACGGAATCGCCTGCTGGTTCATCGACACCGACTACGACGAGGAGAGCTCTTCCTTCGGCACGCCTGCTTTCTGCGCGCGAGGGATCCCTACAAGAGCCTGAAGACCTCGCTCAAGGCCGAGATCGATAAGGAGGCATGGGCTTCGCTCCGCCGGGCTCGGTCACGACCGTTTCCCGGCCGCAGACCGGGAGAATCGCGGTCAAGGTGATCAATCATCTTGGGGATGAGGCGATGAAGGTGTTTCGGGTGTGATGACCAGCAGCGACCAGGACCGCCGTAGTCGGTGCCGTGCCTGAGCGGGTCGCAAACAGGAGACCAAGATGGGTCGCTGGATAGACCCGAAACCGACGGAAAGGGTCACGTTGAAGGTGGATCTCCCAGTATCGGTCCTAGCTCCTCGAGGAAGACATCCGTATCTAGCCAGTAGTTCGGGTACGCCCGCCTCAATGCACTAATAGAATTGACCGATACAAGCACAGCATCGGCCCCATCGGTTTCGGCAACCCGAGCCTCCATCGTTTTGTAGTCCTCGGTGGCCTGGTCAAGTTCCCGCCGAGGGTACGGCCGAATATACGTCCTTCCTTCATCTGGTCGTCGTTCCAAGAGGAAATAGTGTCCCCCTATTCGGTTTTTCCAACCAGGTATGTGTTTAATTAGGTTTCTATACTCGTGCATACGCTCCACGACTCTCAGTTGCCTCCCATACTCCCGTATCTCGTCACGAAGCGCTTTGTGGTCAGCTGTGGTATTGGGAACTACTGGATGATCCTCTCGGATTGCGAACACAGAGCTTGCCAACGAAAAGAAACGGAGCCAATCGGCCTCCCCCTCTGAGGACTTCAGAGCTTGACCGAGGAAGGCTCCAGCCGTCTCGACCGCAGTAGCCCAAGCGTGTTGAAGTCTGGATCGGAGTTGAACCTCAATCAACAACCCGTTGTATGTTTCCTTCTTGTCACTGCGATAACGATAAACCAAGTGTATTCCACGATATCCGGAGTCCTTTGGGTCCAAGACGTAGTTCTTCTGGTGAACCAGCCGGTGCTTCATACTGGACTTCAAGTGAGCGGCTTGAAGTCCCTCTACCTGAGCGACCGTATCTACAACTGCCCGACACCCGCCTATATCCTGCATTCTAGCAAGCTGCATTCCCGGAAAACGTCTCAGTTTGGCAATCGTTGACGGCGTCCGCTTTAGCCTCTGGGAGACGATAGGTCCTTTGCAAACCCCGGCGGCTTTCGTCCGAAGTCCATTCTGGAGAGTGTTTAGTGGAAAGCTGTGCGCGGCACGCCAGTTGTTAAGGACGCGCAACGCTTCCTGAACTTTCACGCGCCTGTCACTCGCCCCCGACTGGGCCAAAGTCTGACCTGCGCGGTTAACCTCCTTTCGGGAGTATTCGGGAACTACCCAGTCCATTTCGCGCTGCGCCTCCGCTCCCCCCTACACCCCTCACCCACACTCCGAAAACCCGCACACGTAACACCTCTTGCACCCCTCCTCGAACGCCAGCTGCCCCGCCCCGCAATCCGGACAGGCCCCCAACGTCTGCGCCGTATGATCCACCACATACTCCCCCTGCCCCGCCACCCCCGCCCCCCCCACCCCACCCCCAACCCTCACCGGCACCTCCATCACCAACTCCTCCTGCACCCCCTCCTTCTCCGCCAAATACCGCTCGATCGCCTGCGCAATCGCATCCGGCGCCGACAGCACCTTCTGCGCCCCCCCCCCCCCCCCCCCCGCCCCCCCAAACCCCCCCCCCACCCCCCCCCCCCCCCCAACAGCCCCCCCCCCCCACCCCCCCACCGCCCCCCCCCCCCCCCACGCCACCCCCG
>JAPPNO010000039.1:6383-71934 GCA_028873845.1 Gemmatimonadota bacterium
TGCGCAATCGCATCCGGCGCCGACAGCACCTTCTGCGCCCCCACCCCCACCGCGCGATCACACGAAATCCCCCGCAACTGATCCCGCACCGCCGTAATCGGAATCCCCGACCTCAGCGACAGCGAGATCAGCCGCCCGATCGCCTCCGAGTCCGCCATCGCCGCGCCCCCCGCCTTCCCCACCGTGCAAAACACCTCGAACGGCTTCCCGTTGTCGTCCTCGTTGATGGTCACGTAAAGGTCGCCCAGGGGACATTCGACCTTCATCGTCCGGCCCTTCAGAATCGAGGGACGGCGGCGCTTGTGGCGTGACGCAGCGGCCTCCCGGTCGTGCTCCTTCAGCTGCGCGCGCACCTCTTCCAGCTCGCCTTCCAGCTCGTGCTTTTCGGCCCGCGCGTCCGCCAGCTGCGCCTTCAGAACTTCCATGCCGGCATCGTCTGCCCCGTCCCCCTCCTCCTGCCCCGTCTTCCCTGTCGACAGCACCTGCATGGGACGCGAGCCGTCGCGGTACACGGTCACCCCCTTGCACCCCAGCTCGAAGGCCATCTCGTAGATCTTGCGGACGTCGTCGCGGGTGGCTTCGAAGGCGAAGTTGGTGGTCTTGGAGATGGCGGAGTCGACGTGGTCCTGGAAGGCGCCCTGCATGCGCACGTGCCACCCGGGGGTGATGTCGTGGGCGGTGCGGAAGGTGTCCTGGACCTCCCCGGGGACCTCTTCGAAGTGGATGTGGCCCTCTTCGGCGATGCGCTTCATGAGGTCGTCGGAGTGCCAGCCTTCGGCCTTGGCGCGGGCGACGAAGTCCTCGTTGACGTCGGGCATCATCACGCCGGCCTGGTTGCGCATGAAGGCCACCGCGAAGAGCGGCTCGATGCCGCCGCTGCACCCGGCGATGATCGAGATGGTGCCGGTGGGGGCGACGGTGGTGAGGTTGCAGTTGCGCAGGCGGCGGTGGTCGCGGATGCGGTTGCCGCCGGCGTCGCGGGCGCAGGTGTCGTCGGGGCCCCAGACGGACTCCTCCCACGCGGGGAAGACGCCGCGGGACTCGGCCAGCTTCTCCGACGCGACCCTCGTCTCCTCCTCGATGAAGGCCATGACGGTGCGGCCGAGCGCCACGCCCTCGTCCGAGTCGTAGCGCACGCCGAGGCGCACGAGCAGGTCGGCCCAGCCCATGATGCCGAGGCCGACGCGGCGGATCTTCTTGGCCAGGTCGTCGATCTCGCCGAGGGGGTAGCGGTTGGCGTCGATGACGTTGTCGAGGAAGTGGGTGGAGAGGTGCACGACACGGCGGAAGGCGTCCCAGTCGATCCCGTCCTCGGGGCGCTCGAAGTGCCCGTCGCGGGCGAAGGCGCCCACATTGATGCTGCCCAGGTTGCAGACGTCGTAGGCCAGGAGCGGCTGCTCGCCGCAGGGGTTGGTGGCCTCGTAGGAACCGAGCGCGGGCACGGGGTTGTGCTCGTTGGCGCGGTCGATGAAGAAGACGCCGGGCTCGCCGGTCTGCCACGCGCCCTCGACGATCATGTCGAAGATCTCGTGCGCCTTCTCGCGTCCGACAACCTGGCCGCTGCGGGGGCTGATCAGGTCGTATTCCTCGCCGTCGCGCACGGCGCGCATGAAGTCGTCGGTGATGGCGACCGAGATGTTGAAGTTGGTGACCTGCGACGTGTCGTTCTTGCAGGTGATGAACTCGCGGATGTCGGGGTGGTCGACGCGGAGGATCCCCATGTTGGCGCCGCGCCGCGTGCCGCCCTGTTTGACCACCTCCGTCGAGGCGTCGTAGAGGCGCATGAAGGAGACGGGACCCGAGGCCACGCCCATCGTGGACCGCACGGTGTCGCCCTCGGGGCGCAGGCGCGAGAAGGAGAAGCCGGTGCCGCCCCCGGACTGGTGCACGAGGGCCATGGCGCGCAGGGTGTCGTAGATGCCGCTGGAACCGTTGGAGAGCGCGTCCTCGACGGGCAGCACAAAGCACGCCGAGAGCTGGCCGAGCGGACGGCCCGCGTTCATGAGGGTCGGGGAGTTGGGCTCGAACTCGCCGGTGGTCATGAGTTCGTAGAAGCTCCGCGCGACCTCCTCGACGGCGGCCTCGGAGGCCCCGTAACGGCTGTCCTCGTCCGCGATGACCCGCGCGATGCGCCAGAACATGGTCTCCGCCTCCTCGGTGGGCTCGCCGGCCTCGTCCTTCTTGAGGTAGCGCTTGGCAAGGACGATGCGGGCGTTCTCCGAGAGCTTGGCCGGAGGCAGGTCCGGGGGGACGTGGTCGTCGAAGACACGGGGGTCCTGGGCTGGCGGAGTCATGGCGCGGATTCCCTTACGATGTGGTTGGGGCATACCAGATGTTGTGGGGCCCGGAGTTTAGCGCCCCTATGGCTTGTGGTCAAGGGCGGAGGGCCGATTGTGTCGGCGGTACCCGTCAGAAGGCGTTTCCGACCCGGACATGGTACCTGGGACCATCGCCGTCCACCAGCGGCACCCCCGCTCCGAAGCGGACCGTGAGACCGCCCTGGTAGACCGGCACCACGATCATCGAGGCCTCGGCGCCGAAGCTCATGATCGCGGACCGGCGCGGATTGTAGTAGTTCACCGTTTCCTCGCGCAGGACCGGGCCCCAGGCGTTGCCCGCGTCGAAGAACACCGAGCCGTAGAGGCGGTCGAAGAAGAGGGGGAGCGGGCCCACGCCGCGGTCGATCAGGGCGATGGGGAAGCGGTACTCGGCGGTCGTCGACCACGCGACCCGGCCGAAGCGCTTGTTCGCGCGATAGCCCCGAACGGGAAAGAGCTCCGGCGAACCTCCGAAGAGGGCGAAGCCGCTGATGCCCTCCGGCGTGCCCTCCGCCCCGCCGACGTCGAAATGGCCCTGGTGCGCACCAGCCCCCCCAGCTACGCCGCCCGACGCGCGCAGGGCCAGCACGTGGTTGGCGAATCCCCACACGCCGAGGCCCTTGTAGGCCGCCAGCTCTCCGGTCAGTTCGCCGAACCCCTGGTCCTCGTAGACCAATCCGCGCAGCGCGCGCTGGAGACCCGCCTCCCGCCGCCCTCGCGCGCTGATCCACGCGCTCATCCCGTCTTCACGGGAAACCGAAAAGGAACGCCGCTGCACGTTGGAGACCGACAGGGTGGTGCGCGTCTGCAGGAACGTGGTCCGGGGCGCGGGGCGCGAGAGTTCGGGACCCGGACTGCCCTGCAGATCCTGGAGCGTGAGGCGCTCCTGCACCAGGCTGCCGCTCAGCGAGAATCCCACGACGCTGCGGTAGCGGCGCCTCTGGGCCGACATCGACGCTCTTGCCCAGCGCTCCCTCTCCAGCAGGAAGTACTCGCGTGTCTCATCCTCGGCAACCAGAACCGGTATCGTACGCGGCAACGCATCGTGGCTCTGCCCGATGGAAAGCCCCAGCACGGGGTTGCCCAGGCCGTAGTAGCTGTACCCGAAGGAGCCGGTGAAGCGCTCGGCGTCCAGCGAAAGGCGACCCGAGAAGGAGTAGCGGTGTCGTCCGACCATGTCCTGGCCCTCGGTCGACATTCCCACGTACGGCTTGATGACGTCGTGCCAGGTGGAATCCAGGCTCATTCCCCTCTCCGCCGATCTGAAGAGCGGCCTCCAGTAGTAGGGGCGCAGCGTGGACCAGGGCCGGTAGCCGCGGCTGGCCTCCGTGGAGCCGGCCCGTGCGCCGGAAGCGACGGGCGCCTCGGCGAACCGGTCGCTGGGCGGCTGGGGCGTGAACCACTCGCCGGGCGCGAACGGGATGCGCTCGATGTGCCAGCCGTCGGCGTGGTACGAGGAGAAGTGGATCCAGCGGCCCTGCGGGTCCACCGAGGGGTGGGTTGCGCCCCCGAGGATATTGGTGACCTGGCGGACCTCGGGCGCCGCTCCCTCGCGCAGGGTGGCGGCGTAGAGGTTCGGTATCCCCGTTCGGTCCGACGACCACACCACGGTGGAGCCGTCGGGGGTCCAGAAAGGGGTCATGTCGAGCGCGCGGTCACTCGTCAGCTCGGTGGTCACGCGGCCGTCCGGACCCAGGATGACGATGTCCATCGCGCCCCGCGACCACCGCGTTGCCGCGATGCGGTCATCTCCGGGAGACCAGCGCGGGTGCGCCCAGTGGACGTTCGGGTCCGCGTCGGTGAGAGGCGTCACCGCACCGGTCCCGGGGTCGACCAGGACGAGCGTGTTGGTGCCCCCGCGTTCCTGTACGGCGACGATCCGCCGGCCGTCGCCCGACACGTCTGCGTAGGTCAGGCGCTGGCCGCGCGTGAGGCGCCGGACCGATCCGTCCAGCGTGGCGAGGTAGAGGTCGCTCGTGAGGTGGTAGCGGTCGGTGAAGTCGAGCTGGGAGAAGAGCAGCGTCCCGTCCGAGGCCCATGACACGGTGCCGTTCGCGCCGTTGAGACGGGTGAGCCGGCGGGATCCGCTGCCGTCCGGCGCAGACACGCGTATCTGGGTCGCGTCCACCCCGTCCGAGCGGACCAGGGCGAGGGTCGCGCCGTCGGGCGATACCATGGCCTGCCGGGCCTGCCGACCCGACGTCTCCACGCTCTCGCCCGCGGTCAGCGGGGCCGACCCGGCCAGGGCGGCGGCCAGATCGCGGTACTCCTCGGTGGTTTGTGCGCTCCAGGCGTCCCAGCTCTCCGACACGCCGGCCCCGAAGGCATCGCGCGCGGCCATGTCGAGAAAGTACGGCGCCCACAGCCCGGCCACGGAGCGGGCGAAATCCCCCAGGGCCTCCTCGCCGTACGTTTCGGCGACGTGATCGAAGTAGCGGGCGCCGTACACGTACGCCCGATTGCCGCCCGGCCACACCGGCGAGTCTCCCGACGCCTGGTCCAGTCTGTCGAGGCCGCCTTCCAGTGCGGCGGTGCGGAGCACCATCTCCTGCCAGGTTCCCTTGACCCGCCCCGCCCCCGTGAACGCCGACTCGAAGTAGGTGGCCAGCCCCTCGAGCACCCAGGTCGGCGCGGCCCCGGAGGGGAAGATGGGCCACGTTCCCGGAGTCCTCCCGAAGATGGTCCGGATCACCTTGCCGATGAACCCGGTCATGTCGAGGTGGAAGGTGTGCACCAGCTCGTGCACGATGACCATGTCGAGCCAGTCGTCGAAGTACGAGATGGCTCCCCCGTCCATGGGCGGCCGGACGAAGACGGTGACCTGGTTGTAGGGGAACGGCGTGGCCCAGCCGTTGGCCAGATCGGTGTGGTCGGAGAGGAGAAGCTGGATCCGGCCTTCGGGGGGGTCGACGAAACGGTCCGCGAGGAGCTCGTACGCCCGTTCGGCGCTCGTGGCGGCGCGCGCGCCCAGGTCCCGGAGTCCACCGGGATAGGTGATCACAAAGTGCTCGGTACTGATCTGGCGCCAGTCCCCGTTGGGTGGGACGGCCTGGGCGGCGGCGGGGCGGGCGGGGGTGAGGAGGAGGAGGGTGAGGAGGAGGAGGACTGTTGGTCTCATGGTCGCCGGTCTGGTGGGTGAAGCTTCGGGCCGCCTGCCCGGATTATCGGTCGCCGCCGCCCTCGCCGCCAGCCCGGGAGCCGGGAAGCGCACCGATCACCCCGTGCACGCGCTGCAGCGCCGTTCTCGCCTCGTCCGCCCCCACCCCCAGCCGCCGCATGGCCAGCGCCGTCTTGACGTGGCCGTCCGCATCCGCCAGCAGGCTCCGCGCTTCCCCGCGGCCGAGCCCGAGCGTCGTCATCAGGATGCGCTCGCCCCGGTCCTGCAGCTTCCGGCACGTTACCCGCAAGTCGACCATGAGGTTCCCGTGCACCTTCCCGAACCGCACCATCGCGGCCGTGGTGATCGTGTTCAGCACCATCTTGGTGGCGGTCCCCGCCTTCATGCGCGTGGATCCGGTGACGACCTCGGGGCCGGTCAGCGGCGCGATCACCACGTCGTGCCCGTCGAGCAGTTCCCGGCCCGGAGGAGTGCACAGGAGAAACCCGGTGCGGGCACCCCGCTCGCGGGCGCGGGCCAGTGCGCCGTGCACGTACGGCGTGGTGCCCGAGGTCGCGATCCCGAGCACGAAGTCGGCCGCGCCCACCTCCGTCTCGTCCATCGCCGCCACCCCGTCTTCGGGTCGGTCCTCCGCGCCTTCCCGCGACCGCACCAGCGCGCCGGGGCCACCGGCGATGACCCCCTGTACCATCGCCGGATCGGTCCCGTAGGTGGGGGGCATCTCGGCCGCGTCGAGCACGCCTAGCCGCCCCGATGTCCCCGCGCCGACGTAGATCAGGCGTCCTCCCGATCGAAACGTCTCCACCACGAAATCCACCGCCCGCGCGATCGCTTCCGCCTCCCGCCCCACCGCCTCCGCCACCGAGGCGTCCTCCCGGTTGATCACCCGCACGACATCGAGCGACGAGAGCCGGTCGATGGCTTCGCTGCGGGGGTTCCGTTGCTCAGTCAGCCGGTCATCCAGCATCTTTAGCCACCTGGCAGTCCAATGGTTGAACCCGGCGCCGCATCGGGATCGGCAAGGCGCCGGGCTGCCGGGAGCGGGGAGGAACACACGGAAGCTAACCATCTTCACGGGAACCGAAGGGAGAGCGGCGATCATGCCGACCGCCTCGAACGGGCACGCTTGCGGATTCTGCGGCGGCGGGTCCGTCTTTGCCAGATACGACCTCGGAACCCACCGGATCCTCCGTTGCAAGAGCTGCACCTTCATGTGGCTTCATCCCCCGCCGTCCCAGGCCGAACTCCACGAGGTCTATGGAGAGGACTACTACCGCAACCGGCGGTTCTTCGACGGCGACGACAAGATCTACGGCTACTACGACTGCTTCTCCGAGCATCCGACCAAGGAACGGGACAACCACCGCATTCTGGATCGGCTGTCGGGATTCCTCGATCCTCCCGTCACCCGGGGCCGGAGCTTTCTGGACATCGGGTGCGGACTGGGCTACCTGCTGAGCGCTGCCAGCGCCCGCGGCTTTCGCGTCAGGGGAATCGACTACAACCGTGCGGCGACCGACTGGGTCGCGAAGACGCACGGATTCCCCGTGTCCTGCGGCGACTTCATGGAATACGACGGCAAGGCCTGCGATGCGGTCACCATGCTGGACGTCGTGGAGCACCTGCCGCAACCCCTTGGTGCGCTGGCCAAAGCCCACTCCGTGACCAGACCCGGCGGAGTCTTCGTGCTGTCCACCATGGACTCGGACTCGCTCGTGTCGCGTCTCGTCGGAAAGCGGCTGGAGGACTTCCGGCGAACTCGCGAGTACCTGTTCTTCTTCAACCGTGCAACCATCCGCCGGGCGCTGCAGCGAGCGGGTTTCGAGATCCTTCGGATCGACTCCTTCGGCCTCACCATCCAGATGAACTTCCTGACCAGGCGGGCCAGGCTGGCCTACCCCCGCGCCGGAGCGGCGCTCGAGCGCCTCGTGCGCTGGCTGCGCCTGTCGGAGCGGAAGCTCCATTTTGATCCGCGCACCAAGATGATCGTCTACGCGCGGAGGCCGGTCGTCTCATGAGCAAGCGCAAGGTGAAACGGAAGAGCCGACGACGAGGACACAAGTCTCGGGCGTCCGGACCCGACCAGACATCGTCCGCTCCACCTGCATTCACCCGCTGGCTTCAGGAACGGATTCCACAGGTCACGGCCGGCATGGTGGCCCTTCACATCGTGCTCTGCGTGGCGCTCTTCGACCCCAAGATTCACACGGGCGGTGACAGTGCGACCTACGTCCTGTTGGCGGAGAGCCTCCTCACGCCGGGCGATGGCTACTCCCACTCGTGGGAACCGGGGCCACCGCAGGCACACACCAAGTACCCTCCAGCCTACCCCGCGCTTCTCGCACCCCTGGTCGCGATCTTCGGGCGGAACTTCGTTGTGCTCAAGCTGCTTTCGGTCGTCTTCACGGCGGCGTCCGTGTTCCTCTTCTGCCGTTACGCGCGGCGCCGACGCAAGCCGATGCCCTGGCTCGTCCTGGCGTTGGCCTTCGCGGTCAGCCCCGGCGTCATCGACTACTCGCGCTGGATGCTCAGCGAAGCCCCGTTCCTTCTCTTCACCCTGCTCGCGCTCTGGCAACTCGACCGGGACCGCGACGAGGAGGGCATGGGCAGGCCCTACTGGCTGGCCCTGCTGGCCGCGGTCGCCTGCTTCTACGTACGGTCGATCGGGGCGCTGCTGCTGGCCGCCGGTTCGCTTTCCTACCTGACACGGCGTCAATGGCGGAAGTTCCTGGTGCACGGTGTGGTCGGCGCAGGCCTGACCATCCCCTGGCTGGTCCGCAACCGCCTCGCAGAGGGAGCCGCCACCCCCTACCTGGAGGAGTTCCTGGTTGGCAACGTGTACAACCCCGAGGCAGGATACCTCGGCTTTTCGGGAATGGTGGGGCGGTTCTTCGAGAACGGCTGGCTGTATGCCTCGCGCGAGTTGCCCCGCGCCCTGGCAGGTTCCGACAGCACCTGGGCCGGCGCCCTCCCGGTGGTCGCCCTCGCCCTGGTCGTAACCTGCCTGGCGCTGATCGGCCTGGCTCGGGCCCTGCGCCGGCGCCCGGGCGCGCCGGAGCTGTATTTCGTCCTGACCTGTGTGGCCATCATGCTCTTTCAGACCAGTGTGAACGATGTCCGGTACCTGGTGCCGCTCATTCCGCTGATTCTGATCTACGCGACCGACGGCGCCTGCATCCTGGCGGGACACCTGCGGAGATTCCCACCATCGTTCGCACCGGTCCTCGTCACCGGTGTCCTGGCCGTGCTCGCCCTGGGGGCCCAGACCGCGCGGATCCCCGCGAACCTCGACATGATCACGCGCTACGCCGCCGGCGACCCCTACGCGGGATATCATTCCGCTTGGCGGCGCTTCTTCGAGGCTGCGGAGTGGGTGAAGACGAACGCACCGCCCGACGCGGTGGTCACCGTGCGCAAGCCCCGCCTCTTCAACGCGCTTACGGACCGGCGGGCCCTCGTCTACCCGTTCAGCTCCGAGCCGGACAGCGTGCTTCGGGTCGTGAAGACGACCGACTATGTGGTGATCGATGCCATACACCCCACAACATCGAGGTATCTGGTTCCGGCGCTGGAGCATGAACCCGACGGCTTCCAGCTCGTCCACCAGACGGAATCACCCTCCACCTTCGTTCTCGGAGTCCGCGATGCCCCTGAACCACCGAATCCGTAGCCGCCCCACCCCCCTGCGTGGCGCGGCTCGCGCCCTCCTCCTCCTCGCCCTTCCCGGCTGCGAGCCCCCCGCCCCACCCAGCCCCTTCACCCAGTCGGGCGCCACCTTCCCCGACGGCTGGCCCTTCCCCCCCGCCACCCCGCCCGTCACGGCGCGCGGCGGCATGGTCTCGACCACCGACGAGTTCGCGACGCGGGTCGGTCTCGACATCCTCGCCGCGGGCGGCAACGCCATCGACGCGGCGATCGCCACCGGGCTGGCGCTGGCCGTGGTCAACCCCGAGGCGGGCAACCTGGGCGGCGGCGGCTTCATGATGGTGCGCCTCGCAGACGGGTCCGTCCACGCGCTCGACCACCGGGAGAAGGCGCCGCTCGCGGCCACGCACGACATGTACCTGGACGAGGACGGCAACGTCACCGACAAGTCCATCGTGGGGCACCTTTCGGCGGGCGTGCCGGGGACCGTGGCCGGGCTCTGGGAGGCCCACCGCCGCTTCGGCACCATGGAGTGGGCCGACCTGGTGGAGCCGTCGATCCGGCTGGCCGGGGGATTCGAGGTTACGGGGCGGCTCGTCTCCACTCTCACGGCGGCCAGCGACCGCATCCTCGCCTTCCCGCGCAGCGCCCGCATTTTCCTGCCCGGCGGCGAGGTCCCCCCCGTCGGCGCCACCTTCGCGCAGCCAGACCTGGCCTCCGTCCTGGCGCGCCTCCGCGACCAGGGACCCGACGACTTCTACCGGGGCGAAACCGCCCGCCTCATCGCCGCCGAGATGTCGCGCGGCGGGGGCATCATCACCCTCGACGACCTCGAGCAATACGAAGCCATCTGGCGCGAGCCCGTCGCCTTCGGCTATCGCGGCTACACCGCCTACTCCATGCCGCCACCCTCGTCGGGCGGGGTCACCATGGCGGCCATCGCGGGAATGGTGGAGCGATGGGACCTGGCCGGGCTGGGCTGGAACACCCCCGAAACGATCCATCTCATGGCCGAGTCGTTCCGGCGCGCCTACGCGGACCGCAACGAATACCTGGCGGATCCCGATTTCGTCGAGCTGCCCGTCGCCGAGCTGACCTCGGAGGCGTACGCGGAGGAGCGCGCCTCGACGATTTCAACGGAGCGCGCGACCCCCTCGGCCGAGGTGAGGCCCGGACTGGACGCGGTCATCGACGAGAGCCACACCACGCACTACGCGGTCGTGGACGCAGCCGGAAACGCGGTGGCGGTGACGACCAGCCTGAACTCGTGGTACGGCGGGAAGGTGGTGGTGGAGGGGGCGGGGTTCTTCCTCAACAACACCATGGACGACTTCTCGGCGAAGCCCGGCACCCCGAACCAGTTCGGGCTCGTGCAGGGTGAGCGCAACGCGGTCGCGCCGGGCAAGCGAATGCTGTCGGCCATGAGTCCCACGATCGTGGAGGACGCCGACGGCGCGCTCTTCCTCGTCAGCGGGACGCCGGGAGGCGCCACCATCATCACCACCGTGCTGCAGACCCTTTTCAACGTGATCGATCACGGCATGAACGTGGTCCAGGCGGTTCACGCCCCCCGCGTTCACCACCAGCATCTGCCCGACCAGGTCTTCTTCGAGCACGGCGGCCTGCCCGGGTCCACCGTACAGGCGCTGCGAGCGCTCGGCCACACCGTCGTCGAGCGCGACCCGGGACCCGCGGAGGCCTACTTCACCGGCGGCATGTCGGGCGACGTCCAGCTCATCATCGTCATGCCGGACGGGTCGCTGGCGGGATGGTCCGATCCGCGGCGCGGCGGACTGGCGCTGGGGTTTCGGGAGTAGGGGTCGGGCGGCGGCACGTACACCGGCGCCCGCAGCTCGACCAGGATGATCGTCCCGGCCATGATCAGCCCGGGAACCACGGTCATCCTCCGCGTCCGGCCGGATGCCGACCTGCGCCGCCGGTCCGCCACGGGGTCCGGACCCACCGGCCGGTTGACGACCGCTCCCTCGATCGGCCGCTCGTAGCGGTCGGCCGACAGCGTTTCGAAGTCGATCTCCAGGACGGGGTCCTCCCCTGGGCCCCCCGAGCCCATCGAGGCCCGGACGCGCCCCAGCAACCGCACGCCCTGCGGGAGGAGCAACTCACCGTCCGGTCCCAGGACGTCGTGCATGACCGTCACGATCAGGGGGTCATCCACCCGATACTCCGCAGTCGAGATGTCCTCGTCGGAGGAGGTGCTGATGCGCGTGCCCGCCGGGATGAGAATCGCGCGCAGCGGCTCGGGGACGGTGTCGCCGGCGAATTCTTCGTCCTCGAACCCCTCCACAACCCCGACTTCGCCCGGATCGACCCCCTCGAGCCCCTCGTCCGCCCCCGGATCGATCAGGTCGGTGCGGGGGGGAGCGCCCAGCGTGTCCTCCGCGCCCGCAACCGTATCCGCATCCGTCGGCGACCCCCCCTCGCCCAACTCACCCGAAGGCTCGCCGTTGCCGCCGCAGGAGCCCGCCAGGACGCACGCCGACGCCGCAAGCACCGCCAGCTCCCAGCGCCGTCTTTTGGTCGCCGTCATTGCCAAGTCCCCCGGAGGTCGCCTCGCCCGGAATCCCGGACCCCGCCCTTGCCGCATTAATATACAGGTCACCGCGCGAGCACCGCGCACGCGCCCACCCCCGCAACCCCGCTGCGCGACACCCCATGCGCGAACTCCGGACCGTCCTTCCCTACTTCCGGCCCTACCGCACGCCGATGCTCTGGGGCCTGGTCCTGGTGATCCTCGCCAACGCCTTCTCGCTGGCCAACCCTTACCTCCTCAAGCTCCCGATCGACGCGCTGACGGAGAACACCGGGGCCGACCCCGACGCCATCGGCCGCACCGTCCTCACCTACGCCCTACTCATCGTCGGGGTCGGGCTCCTCGGCAACGCCGCCCGCTACGGCATGCGCGAAATCCTCAACGGCCTGAGCCGCCGCATCGAAGTGGACCTGCGCAACGACTTCCTGCGCCACCTGCTGCGCCTCGACGCGGGCTTCTACAACCGCACCCGCACCGGCGACCTCATGAGCCTCGCCACCAACGACACCCTCGCCGTCCGCCAGGCGGCGGGCCCCGCGGTCATGTACTCGGCGAACACCATCGTGAATTTCGTCCTGGGCCTCGGGGTCATGATCTGGATCAGCCCCAGCCTGACGCTGGCCGCGCTCGTCCCCATGACCCTGCTCCCGCCCATCGTGCTATGGTTCGGCCGCACCATCCACAACCGTTTCGAGCGCATCCAGGAGCAGTTCGCGGCGCTCTCGACGATGGTGCAGGAGAACCTGGCCGGCGTCCGCATCGTGCGGGCGTACGCGCAGGAGACCGCGCAGGCGCGCGAATTCGACGGCTTCAACCGGGGCTACCTGAAGCGCAACATGCACCTCGCATTCGTCTCGGGCGCCTTCCATCCCGTCATGGGACTGCTGACCGGCGCGGCCATGGTGGTCGTGCTCTGGTACGGGGGCCGCCAGGTCATGACCGGCGCGATCACGACGGGCGACTTCGTGGCCTTCTCCTACTACCTGGTGCTGCTCGGCTGGCCGATCATCGCGCTGGGGTGGGTCGTCAACCTCTTCCAGCGCGGGGCCGCGTCGATGGGGCGCATCAACCGGATCATGGCGACCCAGCCGGCCATTGCGCCGCCCAGGTCGCCGCATCCGCCGCCCACCGGCGCCGCGGCCATCGAGTTCCGCAACGTGAGTTTCCGTTACCCGGGGACGGGGGAGGAGGGGGAAGAGAGGGGGTTGGCCGATTCGGCGGCCTCCCCGCCGGAGCCGGACCGCCTCGTCCTCGACGACGTCTCCTTCACCGCCGAACCGGGCCGCACCGTCGCGGTCGTGGGCCCCACCGGCTCCGGCAAGAGCACGCTCGTCTCCCTCATCGCGCGCGTCCACGACCCCACCTCCGGCGCGGTGCTGCTGGGCGGCGTCCCCCTCCCCCAATACGACCCGGCGGACATCCGGGCCCGCATCGGCTTCGCCCCCCAGGACACCTTCCTCTTCTCGGCGCGGCTGGGCCGCAACATCGCCCTGGGCCTCGATCCCTCCCTGCCCGAGCCGGCCCTCCACCAACGCGTCCGCGACGCCGCCGCGGCCGCCGACCTGCACGAAACCGCCGAGGCCTTCCCCGAGGGCTACCGCACCCGCCTCGGCGAGCGCGGCATCAACCTCTCGGGCGGGCAGAAGCAGCGGGCCACCCTCGCGCGCGCCCTGGCCACCGATCCCCCCGTGCTGATCCTCGACGACGTGCTCAGCGCGGTCGACACGGCCACCGAATCACGCATCCTGCAGGGTCTGCGCGACGAGCTGGAGGGCCGCACCGCCTTCATCATCTCCCACCGCGTCACCGCCGTGAAGGACGCGGACCTGATCCTGGTGCTCGACGAGGGGCGGATCGTGGAGCGGGGACGGCACGACGAGCTGGTGGCGCGGGGCGGCACCTATGCGTCGCTGCTCAGGCGGCAGCTGCTGGAGCAGGACCTGGCGGGGGCGGCCTGAGGGGGCACGCCAACCGGGCTCGGTCCCCACTTCGTGCAACCATTCAGCCTCAGATGGTGTCCTCGTGCCGGCCACATCGATTCCCACAGGGAGAACTCCACCCGCCGAAGGAGGATTCAGTGAGTACGAGTCCCGAACGCCTGACCCGCGCGATCCGTTGGCTCCAGGCCTACGCCGCCCTTCTGACCATTGCCCTGGCCGTCCTGTTCGTCCGGAGCGGGACGGGCGCGGACGGTGTGCTGCGGGTGCGCGGGCTGATCATCGAGGACGAAGCCGGGCGCGAACGGATCCTGATCGGCGCCCCGATTCCCGAGGCGGACAACCGCGTGCGCACCGACGAGGCCCGGGTGCGGGAGGTCTGGGCGTCCCGGTATGACGACGGGGAGGCCTACATGGGCTACTACCAGGACTACGATCATGCGGCCAACGGCATCGTGATCCTCAGCGAGGACGGCTTCGACCGGGTTGTGCTGGGCGACCCGGTGCCCGACCCGAACATCGGCAGGCGGATCGCGCCGAGCACGGGCCTGGTGATCAACGACGCCGAGGGATTCGAGCGGACGGGATACAGCGTGAAGGTCGTCGACGGCACCTATCGCGTGGGTTTGGGCCTCGACTCGAATCGCGGTGGGGAGGGCCTCGTGCTGACACTGGACGACGACGGCGTGGCGGGCGTGATCGTGGGCGAGGGGGATGACAGGCTTTATCTCGGCAAGCTGCCCGCCGGTCTCGGGTGGTGGGGCCTGGAGGAGGCGTTTCGAGGGCTGCTGATTGCGCGAGACGGCGAGATCGTCCACCAGCTGAATGGCGCTGGGGGCAGCTGACCTGGGTAGCCAAACACCTCCGACAGTGTCATCTACAGTTTCCAAAAAGTAAAGCCGAGATTACTTTACGTGGAACTGAGCGACCGAGGGGCTGGTCCGGCGCTACCTCCCTGAAGAGGGCCCGGGATCGGGTGGTTTGACCGGCGTCCCGCGCAATCGCATCACGACTTCCAGCCCCTGCAGCGCGATGTTCTCCCTCGCGTGGTCCATCGGGGTTCTGCCGTTGTCGTCGAGCGCCGCGGGGTCGGCGCCCAACTCCAGCAGCATCTCGAAGGCTGCGGCGGCCCTCCTCGCCGCCACGTGCAGAGCGGTCTGGCCTCGCCGGTCGCGCGCTTCCAGGTCCGCACCCGCCCGCACCAGCGCCTCGATGATCCCCGGGTTTCCGCCGCGGCGAGCCGCCATGTGCAGCACTGTCGCACCCCGCTCCTCCGGGATCGTCATCGTGGCCGCCCCCTCCATCATCAGTGGAATCGACGCGCCGGTCACCCGTGCGTCCACATCGGCCCCCGCATCGATAAGCGCGGTCACGATCGCCGGATCGCGGCTCACCCCGGCCGCTTCGAGCAGGGGCGTCCTGTTCCCGTACGCCCAGTGCGAGTCCGGAAACTCTGCACGTGCCTCCAGTTCGGCTCCCGCGTCCAGCAGGACGGCGAGCACAGCCGGGTTCGAGGTCCGGCCGACCGCCTCGTGCAACACCGTCCATCCCGTCGACCCGCGGCGTGTACGTCGGCACCGGCCTCGAGCAGCAGGGCCGCGACCGCGGGGTTGTCGTTCCCCGCCGCCTGGGAGAGCGGGGTCTCTCCCTCGTAGCCGCGGGCGTGCAGGTCGGCGCCCGCTTCCAACAGGACCGCGGTGACCTCGGGGTCCGCGTTGTCGGCAGCCGCCATGTGCAGCGGCGTCCAGTCCCAACCGTAGTGGATGTGATACCCTTTCGCCCGTGCGTCCACCTCCGCACCGGCCTGAAGCAGCATCCGCACCATGGCCGCACTCCGGTGCTGAGCAGCCCGGTGGATGGGCTGGTAGTTGTCGCTATCGCGCGCGTGTATATCCGCCCCCGCCCGCAACAGCACCGGGATGACTGCGGTATCACTGGCCACCACGAACGCCATATGCAAGGGTGTGGAGCCGTCCTCTACGGCGCGGGACCGTTCCGTCCTCGCATGGACGTCAGACCCGGCCGCGATGCAGCCGGAGACCTGTTCCGCGTCGGCGAGCGCGAAGAAAACCGGGGTGTTCCAGTGCTCGCAGCTGAACGGATCGGCCACCATGCCGGAATCGGTGCGCGCGGCCGGGTCCGCCCCCAGCTCCAGCAGGCGGGTGGTGACGGCTGGATTCTCTTCCCTCACGGCCAGGTGCAGCGGCGTTTCACCGCGCCCTGTTCGTGCGTTGACGTCGGCACCGGCCCGCACCAGCAGCGAGACCATGGCGTCGTTGTCGTTGGACCAGGAGGCCGCGGCGCTGTGGAGCGGCGTACGGCCCAGGTCGTTACGTGCGTTGACGTCGGCTCCCCGTTCCAGCAGGGCAGACGCGACGGCGTTCCCGGCAGGGGGCGTGTTCGCGGCTGAATGGAGCGGGGTCGATCCATGCTCGGTACGCTCGTTCACGTCCGCGCCGGCCTCCAGAAAGAGGCGCACCATGGCGATGGTCGCATCGCCGCGGAACCCCACGCCCAATCGATGCAACGGCGGATCACCGTATTCGTTCCTCGAATCCAGCGGGGTGCCTGCTTCGATGCATCCGCGGACGCTCTCCACTGTTGCTGCATCGAAGAAGCTGTAGTCGCTCCAGTCGCAGACCGGACCGGGAATCATCCCACGGTTGTTGCGGGCCTGCGCGTTGGCGCCCAGCGAGAGCAGCCGCTCGATGACGGCGGGGCTGTCGTGTTTCCATGCCGTGTGCAGGGGCGTATCACCCGCCTAGTTGTGGGCGTTCACATCCGCCCCGGCTTCCACGAGCGCGGACAGGATGGTCGCATCGGCGTGAGCCGTTGCCAGGTGGGACGGTGTGTCGCCCTGGCCGGTGCGCGCGTCGACGTTTGCGCCCGCCTCGATCAGTGCGGCCACATTGTCCACGCGACCCTTCCGGACCGCCCAATGCAGCGGGGTCTCGCCGTCGTCGGTCGCGGCTTCGGGATCCGCGCCGATGTCCACCAATGCGGTGACGGTACGGGGTTGACCATACTCGGCCGCCACGTGGAGCGGCGACCGTCGCTCATAGCCCGGCAGACTCGGATCCGCCCCGGCCTCGACGAGCGCGCGAATCACGCCCGGGCCCGCTTCCCAGGCCGCCGTCTGCAGCGCGTTCCCCCCGTACCTGGTCTGGACGTTCGGATCCGCGCCATGCGCCAACAGCTTCCTGGTGAGCTCGCTCACCGTATCGGCCGCATACCCGCTCAGCGACAGGTGCAGGGGAGTCCTCGCGAAGAACGACTCCGGAATGTTGACGTTCGCCCCCGCCTCCAAGAGGACATCGATGACGACCGTGTTGGGGTGCCGGCCCATGATGCCCACCGCCAGAACAAGCGGCGTCACTCCATCCCCGCCTCGTGCGTTCACATCCGCGCCCGCCTCCAGCAGCATCCTGACAATCGTCGCCTCGGTGTTCCGGGCGGCGGCGTGCAGCGGGGTGTTCCCTCCTTCGCTCACCGCGCCCGCGTCCGCGTCGGCTTCCAGCAAGGCCGTCACAACGGCCACGTTCTCATGCGCGGCGGCGACGTGAAGCGGTGTGGTGCCGCCATCGTTCGCCACCCCAGCCGCCACGCCGGCATCCAGCAGGAGTGTGGTGATGGCCGGATCCGGGTTGGAGGCCGCGTGGTGCAGGACGGTGGTGCCATAGGCGTTGGTCGTCGCAATTTCGGCGCCCGCGCTCATGCAGAAGCTGTACACGGCGAAGTCGGCCGCGAGCGGGAAGACCGGAGTCAGCCAGAGCTCGCAGTCGGCCGGATTCGCGATCAATCCATCATCGTTGCGCGCAAGCGGATCGGCGCCCGCACTCAGCAGTTCCTCCACCGCCGCCGGGTTGATCCGGGGATCCTGCCAGGGCATGTCGACGCCGGGGTTGCTCCAGGCGCTGTGCAGAGGCGTATTGCGGCGCGAGTCGCGGGCGTTCACGTCCGCACCGGCCTCCAGCAACGCGGCGATGATGCCCGGGTTCAGATTCCAGCGCGCGGCTTCGTGCAGTGGCGTGAGGCCGCTGAAGTCACGGGCGCTCACGTCTGCACCGGCCCGCACGAGTATGTCGATGACGGCCGCGTCCGGCGCCACCCGCGCGGCACGGTGCAAGGGAGTTCCACCGCTCTCGTCCACCGGAGCGGAAGGATCCGAGGCCGCGCCCAGGCAGGCCGCCACCGTGTCCGCCGAGGCCGTGCGGAAGAAACCGAAAGCGTCCCAGTCCCGGCAGGTGACGGGGCCGGGACCGGGCGGTGGCTGGGCGGCGGCAGTGTGATGCGCTGCGCTTGCCAGGACCACGCAGAGGAGGAAGAGGGGACCGATCGATACGGGGTTCTTCATCTCTCCTCCCGGTTCTTGCCGGAAGCCGCGTGTCGGCAACGGCCTCTACCCCAATTTGGAGTCACACCGCCGCTGTCACCAGCGGCAATCGCCCGCGGGCCACAAACTTTGGCACCGCGTGGCGCATCATCACATCAGCGCATCACGTCATCACCACTCCCATTCCACCACGTCCGGAAGACCCCGGCTGAACAGGATCTCGAGTCCGGATTCCGGCGACAGAGCGACCGCTTCCGCACGCGTCATGCCCGCGAGGAGACCGGTGAAGATCCCGCGGATCCTCCCGGTCAGCGGATCCCGCACGATCACCCCCGCGCGCTCACTCTCCGCGTCCAGCGACACGCCGCCCTCGGGCCCCGTCAGCCGGATACGCACCAGGTCGCGTCCCCACGAGGTCTCCGCCGGCACGGCGAACACAAAGGACGAACCTCCTTCCCCATCGGCCGATTCCGTCATGGCAAAGCTCAGCGAGAACAGCTCGCGCCCGTCCGTGCCGATGCCCGTCAAGCGATACGGACCCGTCTCCCGCGGCAAGGTCACGGCACCATCCAGGACGAACGCCGGTTCGAGGAAGGGTGAGCCGTCCGGCCCCACACCACCCCATACGAGCAGCGAAGGCCCCGCGGCGACCGAGGCCGGCCCGTCGTCCAGATCTCCCAACTCGAACCGGTACCGGAACATGTTCGAGAAGTAGAACTCGCTGACCCACACGTCGGGACCGCAGTACGACATGAAGTCGGGCTTGGTCGGCGGAACGAGGACGCCGCCGGCCATCCTGTATCCCCACGCTCCGATCTTTCCGTTGGGATCGGGAAACATCGGGTCGGCGTTCGTAAGATTGGGACCGCAACGGGCATGCAGCAGGCCCAGGTTGTGTCCGAGTTCGTGCACCATGACCCAGGCATCGGGAATGGAGAAGCTCGACCAGCCCGTGCCGATGGTGGAGACCCCCGGGTAGTTCGCCTGGCTCGCCGGCAGGGTTCCCATGAAGTATCCCCGGCCGCTTTCCGCGACCCGGATCGCTTCCGTCCGATTCATCATCAGAAGCGGAGAGGTCGTGTTGGTGGAAACCGGTTTGTGCACCGTCAGGTCCACCTCACGCACCGGCATGAGCGTCCGAATGCCCCACAACAACGTATCCTCCGCCGTCATCCCGTCGATCCGTTCCAGTAGTGAGGAGTCCGGGTCTGGGGCGTAGAGGAACGGGACCAGCGTAAGGGGGAGTACGGGCATCTCCCGCACGTCCAGGTCGATTCGGCCGGTTTCGGGGATCCGGGTGGCCACGCCGAGTTCGGGATCCATCGTGCCGTCCGGATCGATCTCGACCACCATCTCCAACCCGGGCTGAATCACAGACGCGGGAATGACCGCGTTGGCCGAAGAAGCGAGCTCGCTTTCGTCCACGACATTGCGGATGAAAGACGAATCAGGAGTCAACTCCACGACTTCCACCTGTGCTCCGTCCAGGTAGAAGGTCGCTCGGACAGGAGGCATGGGCTGTCCCTCCGCCCGGGGCGCAACCACGAAGACGCGCAGCAGCGCTTCCTCGTCTGCAACGAATGGAACGGGGAACTCCCTCGACTGTACCTGTTGCACCAGGTACGCGGCGGAAACGGCCTTCGGTCCCGTACAGGGGGCAACCCGTTGTTTCTGTACGCCCCTCAGCCAATGCCAGAATCGCTCTTCGTCGGGGCCGCACAGTTCGGTTTCCCCCGTCAGAAGCGTATCCAGCCCCTCGATTTCGGTAAGGCCGAGGGGCAGAGTTCCCGACATGCCGGTCCCCGTCAGATTGAGACCGGTGAGTGTGGACAGGCGGCCGATGTCCTCGGGCAGGGAGCCGGTTACCTGATGGTTCTGCAGGAGACTCAGGTTGGCGAGGTGGGGCATCTCGACGATCCCGGGTGGAATCGTTCCCGTGAGTTGCGCCAACCCCAGATTCAGGTTGCGAAGCGCGGTATGACCGACCAGTTCCGGAGGCATGGGACCCGATACGCCGCTTCCGTAGAGATTCAGCGTTCGCAAACGGGGCAGTCCGAGGAAGTCGCTCAGCGTCTTGGCTCTCGTGTCAGTGTACGGGAGGTGGAGCTCCTCGAGCATCTCCATCTCGTAGAACCCGGGGGACAACGGTGCCACCACCTGGGGGTTGTAGCCGAGATCGAGCACCTTGAGCATCTCCATGCGCCCGAGTTCGGGCGGCAGGGTGCCATTCATGTTGTTCCACGAAAGTTCCAGCCCTGTAACCCGCCCCTGCGCGTCGACCTCGACGCCGTCCCATTCGCCGAGCGGCGCGTCGGTCAGCCAATTCCGGCGCTGCACCCATTCGGGTCCGCCGGCGGCGTGGTACAGCGACATCAGACCCGCCCGGTCCCGATCGAGTACCACCGTGATCGCGGACGTCGCGGAAACCGAATCCGCCGTAGCCCTGATCGTGGCTTCGCCCTCGCCGACGGCCCGCACGTAGCCTGATTCGCCCACCGTCGCCACCGCCCCGCTGCTGCTGGACCATGAGACCGGGAATCCGGCAATCACCCGCTGATACTCATCGAGGACCCGGGCCACCAGCCGGACGGTATCGCCCACGCTGGTCAGCAACGCCGCCTCCGGGGTTATGGTCACAGAGGCCGGTGGAGGGAATTGCGGAAGCGTGGGCTCGTCATCACACCCCGAGGTCGCGATCGTCGAGAATGCGACAGCAATGGCGATCGCCGGGACCGGCTGCGGGAGGGGCTGGGGTGATCTCCGACTTGCTCCATCGGTCGGTCGCATGACGCACTCTCCTTCGCGGTTGGCGTTCAACGCCGGGCCCTGTCGCGAAGAACAACGCGGACGAGGGCAGGATATACATGTTATAGCCGGGTTCGAAGGAAAGGTTACAACGCGCTACGATCCAGGTTCATCCTCACGCTCGTTGTTTTCAGTGGGTAGCTTATTGTGGCCCAAAGTGTTGCGGCGAAATGCCGGACCGGTGATCCGGAGCCCTGAATCTCCACAGGGTCGTTCGTGCCGGCTTCGCATGTCCTCCGCGAGCCAATTGACCCTCGCGTCGGAACCGGCAGGCGTCTCGCTCCGCTCTCCCACCCTTCTACGCTCCTCCTCGCCCACGAATGTCATCTGCAGATGACATAATGTCAAGCAGACTTTACATGCGCTGTCACCCCCACCAATCCGGCTCGTTGCCCGCCCTCCACTTCACATTGCACCCGATGCTCGGGACCTGCTCCTCCGACGGCCTCTGCCCGGCCAGCACGGCCTTCATCGCCGCTCGCAAGTCCCGCCCCGTCACGATCTCCTTCGACCCCGGCCGGGTCGAATCGAACTGGCCGCGGTATGCGAGCCGCCGGTCCGCATCGAACAGGAAAAAGTCCGGCGTGCACGCCGCGCGATATGCCTTCGCCACCTCCTGGGACTCGTCGAAGAGATACGGGAAGGTGTAGCCGCGCCACTCCACCTCGCCTTTCATGTTGTCGGGGCTGTCGGCCGGGTGGGTGGTGACGTCGTTGGAGTTGATGCCCACCACCGCCGCGCCGTCCATCCGGAACCCGCCCGCCACCGCCGCGAAGTGGTCGGCGACGTGCTTGACGTACGGGCAGTGGTTGCAGAGGAATGCGACGAGCAGCGCGGGGGCGCCGTCGAAGTCCGAGAGCGAAACGGTACGGCCGGTGTAGGGCTCGGGAAGCGAGAAGTCGGGGGCGGGGGTGCCCAGCGGCAGCATGGTCGAGGGGACGAGAGCCACTTGCGGGAAGTCTCCTTGGGGAAAGCGGTGGTGGGACGCTGGCCGGCGGCGCGCTACAGCCGGTCCACCAGGAACTCCGGGGTGAAGCGGTTCAGCCACGCGGCCAGCAGCACGAACGAGCCGGTGACCAGGAGCAGCCCCAGCACGATCAGGAGCGCGCCGGCGAACTTCTGCACGGCCGGGAGGAAGCGGCGGAAGCGCGTGAACACGCGCAGGAAACGCTCGAGCGCGATCGCCGCCGCCATGAACGGGACCGCCAGCCCCATCGCGTAGACGAAGAGGAGCAGCATCCCGGTCCCGAGGTGCTCCTGCGACGCGGCCATCGTCATGATCGCGCCCAGCAGCGGGCCGATGCACGGGGTCCATCCGGCGCCGAAGGCCACGCCCACCATGAGCGTACCGGCGTACCCGACCGGCTTGTCCGCCATGTGGACGCGCTTCTCGCTCAGCAGCGGCACCAGCTGAAACACCCCCATGAGGTGCAGCCCGAAGAGGATGATGATCACCCCACCGATCCGGGCGATCCAGTCGCTGTTGTAGAGGAGAAAGCTGCCGATGAAGCTCGCGCCCGCGCCCAGCAGCACGAAGATCAGGGTGAAGCCGGTCACGAAGAGGGCCGAGTGCACGAGGACCCGGCGGCGTTCGATGCCCTCCTGCATGTCCTCGAGCGACATCCCCGTCACAAAGGACAGGTAGCTGGGGACCAGGGGCAGGACGCAGGGGGACAGGAAGGACAGCACCCCCGCCATGAAGGCGGCGGGGAAGCCGACGGATTCGTTCATGATTCTCCTGTTTCTCCCGGACGCTCCACGACCAGCGTCCGGGTCAGTTCAAGGTCTCCAATCCTGACCGTGACAGTATAGCGCCCGGGCTCCACCGGTTCACCCTGCCCCCCACCACCCCGCCGCCCCCCGAACACCCCGCCCATCCCCACCCCGGGGCGGATCAGCTCGGCCAGCTCCCGCATCTGATTGAAGTTGGGCGCGCCTCGCCGACCGCCACCTCGGCGGCCTCCCCCGCGTGTGCTCTCACCCGGCCGCTCCCGGAACGCCTCCGGATCGCGGCCCTGGCCGCCACCGCCGCCGAACCCGCCCCCGAATCCCCCGAACACCGACTGCGGACTGCTCTCGCCCGTAAACACCCCGATCATCCTGCGCAGCGGCTCTTCGTCCCACCCCACCTCGACCAGCGAATCGGCCACTACGCGCGCGCGCTCCGCGATCCGGATGCTGTCGCGCCTCTCGGACGGCGACAGCGGCTCCGCCTCCGGCGCGGGCCCGCGCATGTTCCAGGTCAACGTGTGGAGCCCGGCTCGCGCCGGACCGCTCAGCGTCTGGACCACTTCACCGCCGGCATCGGTGACGGTGATCTCGACCCGGGGCCCACCCCGCGCCATCATCGCGGCCGGACCGCCGCGCCGTCCCCCCGGACCCCCCGCCACCGCCTCCGCCTGCCCGGTTCGCACCTCTCCACCACCGGCCCCGACCCCGCCCTCGGCCCCCTCCGCGGCCCTCCGTTCCTCGGCCGCCGCTTCCGCCGCGGCCGCGACCGCCTCCGCCACATCCTCACCGATGTAGTAGCTGATCCGCGCGTTCGCGCCCGGCGTCGGCCGCGAGAACCACGCCTGCCCGTACGACTCGCCGCCGCGCGCCTCCTCGCCGAACCGGTACGCCGGCGCGGGCTCGAACGCCCCGGCCCCGTCGGCCAGCACCTGCGCCGTCAGGTCCTGGAGCGGCGCGATGTCCACGATCCAGATCGAGCGGCCGTGCGTGCCCGCGATCAGCTCGCGGTCGCGCGGGTGAATCCGCAGGTCGTGCACCGGCACCGCCGGCAGGCTCTCCATGAAGCGCCGCCAGGTCGCGCCCCGGTCGAGCGAAGCGTACACGCCCACGTCCGTCCCCACGAAGAGCAGGTCCTCGTTGCGCGGGTCCTCGCGCACCACGTGTACGAAGTCGGGGGCCCCGGTGGGCAGGCCCGCGGCGATCGAGCGGAAGGAGGCCCCGCCGTCGTCGGAGACGTGGACGTACGGCGTGAAGTCGTTGGTGCGGTGGCCGTCGAAGGAGACGTAGACGCGCCCGGGATCGTGGCGCGACGGCTCGATTCGGCTCACGTAGGTGCCCTCGGGGACCCCCTCGAAACGGTCGGTGAGCTCGACCCACTCCCCGCCGTCGTCCGGCGACATCCAGACGCGGCCGTCGTCGGTCCCGGCGTAGAGCAGTCCCTGCACGAGCGGCGACTCGGCCAGCGCGGTGATGGTGGCGTGGGTCTCCGCACCGGTCACGTCGGGAGTGATCCCGCCGGTGGTGCGCGTGCTCACCTCGATCTTCCCGGGGTCCGCGTAGGAGAGGTCCGGCGAGATAACCTTGAGTTTATCTCCGAACTCCGTGCTCTTGACGACACGGTTACCGGCAGCGTAGAAGTTGGTCCTGTCGTGAATCGACTGGAAGAAGGGGGTATTCCAGTTCCAGCGCATGATGTGGCTGGCGGAGTCGGCGGCGGCCTGCTCGCGCCAGGCCGCGATGCGGGGGTCGTCTTCGGCCGCGCCCGCTTCCAGCGCCAGCGCGATGCTGTCCTGCAGGGGGCGCCAGCCGTCTTCCCACGTGGGCTTTCGGAGAGAGGTGCTTTCGCGCGTGGCCAGGTTGAGCCGACGCATGTTGCCGCCCTGCGACTCGGCCCACACGAGGTTCGGGTCCTGCGGATCCTGCGCGGTCACGAAGCCGTCGCCGCCGCTGATCGTGGCCCAGTGATACTTGGAAATGTCGCCCCTTGACAGACGACTCGGACCACACCATGTGCCGTTGTCCTGCAACCCGCCGCAGACCCGGTACGGCTTCTCCATGTTGAACGAAATGTCGTAGAACTGCCCCAGCGCCATCGTGTTCAGGTAGCGCCAGTTGCCGCCCTTGTCGTACGTGATCGCGACGCCGCCGTCGTTGCCGACCACGATCCGTTCCGGGTCGACCGGGTCGATCCACATGGCGTGGTGGTCGACGTGGATGTTGACGGTGGTGCTCCCCGTGGTGCGTCCGCCGTCGTTGGAGAACAGCACGGGAGTCGACGAGAAGTAGACCCGGTCGGGGTCCTGCGGGTCGACACGCACCTGCGAGTAGTAGAAGGGGCGCGTGTTGGCGTCGTTGGCCTTCTCCCACGTCTCGCCGCCGTCGGCGCTCCGGTAGAGGCCGTTGCCGCCGGCGGCGCGCTGCGGCTCGCCGGCTTCGGCCTCCTCCCCGGCCCCGGCTCGCTCCTCACCGGCCCCGCCACCCTCCTCGGCGGACCCGCCCTGCTCCTCCCCGGGCTCGGCATCCTCCTCCTCAGCCTCGACCATCGCGTACATCACATCCGGGTTGCTCTCGCTGATCGAAATCCCGATGCGGCCCTTCATCGCGGTCGGAAAACCGTTGCCGCTGACTTCCGTCCAGGTGTTTCCGCCGTCGCTCGACTTCCAGAGCGCGCTCCCGGGCCCGCCGCTGTTCAGGAACCAGGGGCCGCGCACCCGCTCCCAGCTGGCCGCGAAGAGCGTGTTGGGGTCGTCCGGCCGGAAGCCCACGTCCACGAACCCCGCCTTGTCGCTGATGAACTTGACCAGCTCCCACGTGTCGCCGCCGTCGGTGGTGCGGTAGAGGCCGCGCTCCGGGTTCGAGCCCCAGATGTGGCCCAGCGCCGCCACGAATACGATGTCGGGGTCGAGCGGATGCACCACGATCCGCCCGATGACCTGGGTCTCCCTCAAGCCCTTGAACTCCCAGCTCTCGCCCCCGTCGGTCGACTTGAAGATTCCGCCGCCCGGCGAGATCGAGTTGCGCGAGTCCTCTTCGCCGGTCCCGGCCCAGATCTGGCTCGGGTCGCTGGGCGCGATGGCTATGTCGCCCATCGACGCCACGCGCGGGTCGCCGAAGATGGAGCGGAAGGTGATCCCGTTGTTGGTTGTCTTCCAGATCCCCCCCGCCGCGGCCGCCACGTAGAAGGTCTTGGACGGGCTCGGCAGCCCCTCGACGTCGGTGACGCGGCCCCCCATGTTGACCGGGCCGACGGAGCGCCAGCGGAAGGTCTCCCAGATCTCTTCGGGGATCTGCCCGGTGAGCTGGGCGGACGCCGTGAACGGACCCGCCAGGGTCACTGCGGCGAGTACCGCGACCGCGGGGCGGAAGGTGCGGGCGCGCGGGAAACGGGGCGCAACGCGGGTCATGATGTCCTCCTTGGATGGTGAAAGCGCCGGTCCTATCGTGGACACCCGATGGGGGGCCCACGTTGCCGGCGCCCGCATCCGTGCACGAGCCGCTCGGACGCCGGGGATCAGGCCTTCGATCTGCCGGTCAGGGCCGTGTCCCCGCGCCGCTCCAGTACCCGATCATCTTGTACACCAGCCTGGCCACCAGGAAGTCCGGCGCCGCCATCCCGGGTATCGGCGCGTGCTCGACCACGTCGGCACCCACGACCCGCCGCTCGGCGAAGACGCGCCGGAGCAGCGCCAACGCGGTGTGCCAGTCCCCGCCACCCGGCTCGGGCGTCCCCGTCGAGGGCACCAGCGCGGGGTCGAAGAAGTCGACGTCGAAGGTGATGTACACGGGATCGCCGAGCGCATCGAGGGCGCGGTCCATCCAGTCCCCGGCGCGGGCGACCTCCTCGCCGGTGATCACGGTGACGTTGTCGCTCTGCCCGGCGATCTCCCACTCCTCGCCGCTGATCCCCCGGGCCCCCACCGTCACCAGGTCGACCCGGTCGACGACGCGCCCCATGGCGCAGGCGTGGGAGTAGGGACTGCCGTCGAGCGTCGCGCGCAGGTCGAGGTGCGCGTCGAGTTGCAGGACGCTCGGCCGCTGCGGGAGGCGGCGGGCGTGGGCCAGGATCGCCGGGGCCGAAACCGAGTGCTCGCCCCCGAGCATGATGACGCGCCGCCCGGCGGCCGCATCGAGGATCCGGGTGAAGGCGTCCTCGAGTTCGGCCATGGCGCGGGCCGCGTCGCCGCGCGCGAGTTCCAGCGCGGGGAAGGTGTACACGCCCTCGATCGACGGGTCGCGGCCGAGTTCGTGGTCGTGGAGTTCGATGTAGCGCGAAGCGTCGATGACGGCGCGGGGCCCCTGGCGCGTGCCCGAGCCCCAGCTGGTGGTGGCCTCGTAGGGGACGGGCAGGATCCATGTGGCCGCGCCCTCGGGGGTGGCCTGGGCGCCGTCCAGTCCCAGGAAGACGCGCGGGAGTTCCCAGGGCAGCCGTTCGAGTCCGGCGGGGAGCGCATGGATGGTGCGGGCGCCGGCGCGGGCGGGGGTGGTGGGGTCGGGTCGGTTGGGCATGGGACGTACCGCTCAGCCCGCCGGGGGCGGCCCCAGTACGGCTTCCGCAAACAGCGCGCCGGGGTATTCGGCGACGAGCGACTCGAAGGCCTCCGCCACCCCGCCCAACTCGACCAGCCGCGGACTTCCCAGCGGCTCCGGCCCGCGCCGGACAACCCCCTCCATCACCCGCGGCAGCCGGTCGGGCGGCGCCACGCCCTCGTCGAGCAGCCGGGTATCAAGGTAGAGGCCCTTGCCCGTGCGCTGTGCCGCGTAGCGGGCGGTGACGAGCCTGCGTGACCCCCGGCCATCGAAACACCCTGCCGCCACCAGACCCCACTCGCGGCGCCCGCGAACCAGAGGCGGAAAGATCCACAGGCAATCGATGGCGGCCGGGCCAAGACGCGTGCCGACTTCCCGCAGGGTCCGGGGAAGGGCCTCCGGGACGCCCGGGTCGTCGTCGGCTTCAGGGGTGGGCGGGATCGCCGGCATCCGGTGCATGTTCACGCCCTAATCTACCACCTCGGCGACGGACGGCCCCCGGGGTCGTCAACAGGCACCCAACCCCTCCTCCACCCGCCTCACCACACGCTCGACAGCGTCCCCCAGCGGCCCCTTCACCACCGCCGCCGCCGCCCGCACATGCCCCCCGCCCCCCAGCTCCACCGCGATCACGTTCACGTCCGCCGGCGCCACCGATCTCAGCGAAACCTTGATCCGCCCGTCGGCCGTGGTGCGAAACAGCATCGCCACCTCCACCCCAGCGACGTCCCGCGGCACATCGACGAACCCCTCCAGGTCCTCCACCGTGGCCCCCAGGCGATCGTACGCGTCCTTCGGCACGACGATCCACGCCAGGCGGCCGCTCTCGTGCACCGTCAGGGTGGCGAGCGACTCGCGCAACAGCTCGAAGCGGCGCGGGCGGAAGCTGCCGTACGCCGCGCGGTACAGTTCCTCCGGCCGGGCCCCCAGCTCCACCAGCCGCGCCGCGACCCCGAGGCAGGCCGGGTTCGTGTTCGAGAAGCGGAAGCCCCCGGTATCCGTGAGCACCGCGATGTAGAGCGCCCGCGCGATGTCCTCGTTCCACGGACCGCCCGCCCGCTCGATCAGCTCGAAGACGAGCGCACCCGTCGCGCAGGCCGTCGTGTCGCGGAAGATCACACCTTCGATCGCGCGCCTGCCGGGAGGATGATGGTCGACCACCACCTTGGGAAGATCCCGGATCAGGCCCTTCACGCGCCCGATGCGAGGAACCTCGGCCGTGTCCAGCACCACGGCCAGGTCCGCCTCGCGGCAGCGGCGCGACGCCTCCTCACTCGGCGTCGGTATCGTCCAGGCGGGATCGGGGAGCAGGAAGGCGAAGCTGTCGGGGAAGGGCGTGGGATTCACGATCCAGGCCTCCACGCCGCGCGCCCGCAGGAAGGCCGCGAGCGCCACCTCGGACCCCGCCCCGTCCCCGTCCGCGTTCGCGTGCGTGGTGATCACCACCGACTGCGCTCCCGCAAGCAGCTCCAGGACGCGGTCCAGCCGGGCCCCGCGATCCGTGCCGCCCGCCTCTCCCCTGCCCGCCGTCACGAGGACCTCCACCGTCTCAGCGAACGCAACACCTCCGCGGCCCGCCGGGCCAGCTCCTCGCGCGTCCCCCCGTTCTCCACCACCACATCCGCCCGCCGCCGCTTCTCTTCAGCCGCCATCTGCGCCTCCATGATCGCAACGGCCTCCTCGTCCCCGATCCCGCGCGTCTCCACGATCCGCCGCCGCCGCAACCCGGCCGGTGCATCCACCACCACCACCACATCCACCTCCCCGTCGGTCCCCGTCTCGAAGAGCAGCGGAATCTCCCACACCACCATCCCGGCCCCGTCCTCGCGCTGCCGCCGCGTCCACGCGTCCCGCAGCCGCCTCACCTCCGGGTGCACGATCGCCTCGAGGTGGCGCAGCGCATCCTCGTCGCGAAAGACGATCCGCCTGACCGCCCCACGGTCCAGCGCGCCGTCGGCCCGGATCACCTCCGGCCCGAACAACCCCTCGATCCGGGCCAGCGCCTCCGTCCCCGGTTCCACCGCCCTGCGCGCCAACCGGTCCGCCGACACCACCGGCACGCCCGCCTCGCGCCACAGCTCCGCGACGGCGGACTTCCCCGCCGCGACGTTCCCGGTCAGCCCCACGATCAGCATCTCAGCCACCAGCGCCGAAGATCCACGACAGGCCGAGGGCCCACATCGTGTTGAAGATCGCGTTGCCGAAGAGCACCGCCGTCATGACCGCGATCATGGAGTACCGCATGAACGCCATCGGGATCACCAGGAGCTCGTTGGGAAGGGGCACGAAGGCCGCGTACACGAACAGAAGCCCCAGGGGCAGGAAGCGGTGCCGGTCGTGCAGCGCCTCGGCGCGGGCACGGAAGCGGACCAGGCGGTATGACGATATGTTGCGAGTCGTATTACCGATCAGGTAGCCCATCAGGTCGCCCCCCGTCATGCCCACCGCGATCGTCGCAAGCGTGGGCACCGGTTCAAAACCCGCCTCGATGAAGAAGGGGTAGCCGGCCACGATCGGGATCGGCCACAACAGATTGAACCCGCTGATCACCGAGGCCAGGAGCAACCCGGGATAGCCCGCCGCCGCCGCCGCATCTCGCGCCCCCTCCATGTCCCCCGCGCGCAGGTTCACCCACACCATGAACGCGATCAGCGCGGCGATCGCCAGCAGCTTGACCGCCACAGGCACCCCCCCACCCGGCCGCATCCGCCGCCGCATGTCCGCCGACCAGGTCACGAAGCGCGCGATCTCGTCCGCTGGGGGCGCCGCGTCCGGTTCGCCGTAGGCCGTTTCCAGGCGCCACCGCATGTACACCTTCGACGGCAGCGGCAGGAACGGAGCCTTGCGGTACCAGTCCCTGGAGCGGAAGGCCCACGCGGCCGAGAGCAGCGCCGGCCAGAGCCGGGGGCGCCGGAGCGCCAGGAGCAGGAATGGGCGGTACATGCCCGCTCAGCGGAACTCCGTGTCCGCGAAGCACTTGGCGTAGAGCGCCTCCACGCGCTCCACTTCGGGCTCCGTCAGCAGTCGGAATTCGCCGCGGCGGGCCCGACCGGAGAGTCTTCCCCGGTTCTGCGCGAGGAAACGGGTCAGGAGATCGATCGTCCCATCGGGCATGTCGGCGATCTCCTCCTGTACGCGGGCTGAGAACTCGTCATGCCTCTCAAGGTAATCGACTTCGCGCGGGAGATCTTCGCGTACGGTGCGCTCGACACACCGGTAGAGGAATTCGGCGTGGCGAGTCGCGTCGAAGTAGCGATAGTAGTCGGCAGTCTCGTTCAGCACCTTCACATTGCCCCGCCTCGTGGGACGCCAGTCGACCAGGGGCAACACCTGCGCGGAATGGCCGGCGAGCACGTCACGGTACTCGGCGACCTGCTCCAGTATCGGAACGCTGGCCGGGAACACCAGGCCCGGCGGACTGAACCCCGCCCGCGCGAGCGCATGGTGGACCAGCCAGCGATGGATGCGTCCGTTTCCGTCCTCGAAGGGATGGATGTACACGAATCCGAACGACAGGGCGGCTGCCGACACGACCGGATCCACGCCCGAACCCGCAGCCCGTGCACCGTATTCCACGACTCCCCGCATTAAATCGCCGAGGTCACCGGGACGTGCGCTGACATGCTCCGGAATAGGCGCCCCCGTCGCCCGGTCCCGTCTCCCGACCCAACCGCCTTTGGTCCGCAGGCCGAGCCGGGTGAACCTCCTGTCGCCGATCAGCGCCTCCTGCAGTCCCAGGAGTCTGTCGACGGTCAGGTCACCCCGCCCGGCCTCGCCGATCGCCCAACCCCAGCGCAGAGCCCGGTTGTGCGGGGGCCGCTCCCCCTCGAGTCCGAACGACGCCCGGCGGTCCGCGAGCACAAGAAACGCTGCGGCCCGGCGCATCACGTACGGGTGTGTCCGGCCGATGACCTCCCGCGCCCGCTCGTCCAGGCGCATGGCCACGAAGCGGTCGAGTTCGGGCGTTCGCCGGACGAGGGGGCAGAAGCTGCGGGTGCCCGGCAGGTTGTCGCGAACCCGGTGGCGCCTCGAGAGCGGGCCGGGCCGGGCCGCGAACTGCCGCCTCGGGTCGACGACCGGCACGGCGGTCACCTTGCCCGCGTCCGGAACGTCGACGCGGGTGTCCGTCAGCCACTCATGGAGGAACCAGATGCGCCGGGCGTACCTGCCCGTGGGCTTGTCACGGACGATTTGCGCGATGTCGTCGGGATCGATCTCCCGGAAGAGTGCCGCGAGCACACCCGGGCTCACGCCCTCCCACTTCAAGGCGAACTCGAGGTGTCCCTGAAGGCTGTCGTCGGGAACGTGACTCGAGGGGAGCATCCGCCATTCGGCCGTGGACGCGGGGTGGTGCCGCTCGGCAATCGCCGTCAGGCGGGAAGGGAGGGGGACGCGGAGGTCGTACCGGGCCGCCAAGGCCGCGTATCCGGCGGGGCTTCCGGGTTCGGGAAGGGACCAGCGGAGCTGTCGCCAGAATCGTTCACGGCTGGTCAAGGACATTCACGGATGGCCGATGGGCTGGAGATGACGTCACAAATCGTGATTAACGTTCACAAGTCATTGAATCTGTGAAATATTATCACCACGCCCAGAGCTGGTCAAGCTGACGACCCGGTATCGAAACACACCGAATCCGATCCATGCGTGACTCTCGGGAAAGCTGTATCCTTCCGATCCGTTTCTCACAACTCCGCCTGCGCCACCCCTCCCCCCCATGCCCAACCGCCTCGCCTCCGAGACCAGCCCCTACCTGCTGCAGCACGCGCACAACCCGGTCGACTGGTACCCCTGGTGTGACGAGGCGCTCGCCCTGGCCCGCGACCACGACCGCCCCATCCTCCTCTCGATCGGCTACTCGGCATGCCACTGGTGCCACGTCATGGAGCGCGAGTCCTTCGAGGACGACGAGACCGCCGCGCTCATGAACCGGTCCTTCGTCAACATCAAGGTCGACCGCGAGGAGCGGCCCGACGTGGACTCGATCTACATGCGCGCCGTGCAGGCGATGACCGGGCACGGGGGATGGCCGCTGACCGCTTTCCTCACGCCCGCGGGCGTCCCCTACTACGGCGGCACCTACTTCCCCCCCGAGCCCCGCCACGGCATGCCCTCCTTCCGGCAGGTTCTTGCCGCCGCCGCCAACGCCTACCACTCGCGGCGCGACGAGGTGGCGCGCGCCGGCGCCCAGCTGACCGAGGTTCTGGGTCGCAGCGCCACCGAACCGCAGCCCGCGAGCGGTCCCTTCGACCTGTCCGACGGCAGGCTCTTCGCCCACGCCGTCTCGGCCGCCGGACGCACCTTCGACCCCACCAACGGCGGCTTCGGCGGCGCGCCCAAGTTCCCCCAGCCGGACTTCCTGGATTTCCTCCTGCGGACGGGCGGGCCGGAGTCGCACGGGGTCTCCATGGCGTCGCACACGCTGTCGCGCATGGCGGCGGGCGGCATCCGCGACCACGCCGGCGGCGGCTTCCACCGCTACTCCGTCGACGCGCGCTGGCTGGTCCCCCACTTCGAGAAGATGCTCTACGACAACGCGCTGATCGCGCGGGCGCTGACGCGGGCGCACCTTCTGGGGGCGCGCCACCTGGGGGCGGTCGCGGAGGAGACGCTGGACTACGTGCTCGAGGACCTGACATCGCCCGAAGGGGTGTTCCATTCGGCGCGCGACGCCGATTCGGAGGGGGAGGAGGGGCTCTTCTACCTGTGGACGCCCGCCCAGGTGGCCGCCGTGCTCGGCCGCGACGAGGCGCGCCTCCTGTCGCGGGTCTACGACGTGAGCGAGGCGGGGAACTTCGAGGGGCGGAACATCCTCCACCTGCCCCACGATCTGGACGCGGTCGCCCGCCAGGAGGGGGTCGGCCGGGTCGAGCTGGACGGGCGGTTGCGTGACTCGCTGGCCGCCCTGAAGGACCACCGCGCCGCGCGTCCCGAACCGCTACGCGACGAGAAGGTGCTCACCTCGTGGAACGGCTTCACCATCCGCGCGCTGGCGGAAGCCGGACCCGCGCTGGGGCGGCCCGACTACACGGCGGCGGGCGCGCGCGCGGCGTCGTTTCTGCTCCACACCATGCGGCGCGGCGATCGCCTGCTGCGCGTCTTCGCGGCGGGCCGCGCCCACATCGACGGCTTTCTGGAGGACTACGGCGCGCTCGGCAACGCCTGCCTGTCGCTCTACGAGGCCACGCTGGAGGCGCGCTGGCTCACGGAGGCGTCGTGGATCGCGGACGCCGTCGTCGCCCACTTCTGGTCCCCCGCCGAACAGCTCTTCCATGACGCCCCCGCCGACGGGGAGGCGCTGGTGGTCCGTCCCCGCGACATCATGGACAACGCCACGCCGTCCGGGAACTCGCTCGCGGTGGAGCTGCTGGTCCGCCTGGCGGCGACCACCGGGTCGGCCGCGCACGGCGAGATCGCCGAGGCCGTCTTCGCGCGGGAACGCGGCACGATGGAGCGTTATCCCTCGGCGGTGGGCCGGCTTCTCACCGCGGCGGTCCAGCATGCGACCCCCCGCCTGGAGATCACGCTGGTGGGATCCCCGCCGTCGCTTTCGGGTATGCTGGACGTGGCTCACCGACACCCCCACCCGAACCGGGTCATCGCCGGTGGAGACCCGGAAGACCCGGCGGTCGCCGCGCTGCCCGCCATGGAGGGGCGGCTGGACCGCGCCGGACAGGCCTTCGTCTGCGTCGGAACGACCTGCCGGGAACCGGTGTCCACCCCACAGGCTCTGGACGCGGCGCTCACGCGGGCCCAATCTGATAGTCCTGCGGGCTGACCGGACACTCCAAGGGAGCATATGGCGACACGCGAAGACGACCTCGGCACGGACATCGAAGCCGACCTTCCAGGCCGGAAGAAACTCCTGGCGTGGTACCGGACGATGGTCACGGCGCGCGCCATTGATGATCGCGAAGTCAAGCTTTTCCGTCAGGGCAAGGTCTTCTTCCTGATCGCGGGCGCCGGCCACGAGGCGGTCCAGGTCGCGCTGGCCGATTTCCTTCGCCCCGGTTCGGACTGGTTCTGCCTCTACTACCGCGATCGCGCCCTCGCACTGTCGCTCGGCGTCTCGCCCATGGAGCAGCTCCTGCAGGGGATGGGCGCCGAAGCCGATCCGGCCAGCGGCGGGCGCCAGATGCCCGCCCACTACGGGGACACCCGATTCAACATCGTCTCGGCCTCGTCGCCCACGGGGACCCAGTTCCTGCACGCCGTCGGGGTGGCCGAAGCCGGTCTGCGCGCCACGGTCGCGCCGGAGCTGCAGCGGCACGTCGGCACCTTCGCCGAGGACGAGATCGTGGTGTGCACGGCCGGCGACGGCACCACGTCGGAGGGCGAGTTCTGGGAGGCGCTGAACACGGCGTGCAACCTGAAGCTGCCGGTGCTCTTCGTCATCGAGGACAACGAATACGCCATCTCGGTCCCGGTCGAGGTCCAGACCGCGGGCGGCAACGTCTCGCGGCTCCTGACCGGATTTCCGGGGCTCAAGATCGTGGAGTGCGACGGCACGGATCTGCTCGAGAGCCGCCGCGCGGCGAGCGAGGTGGTCGAGTGGTGCCGCGGGCGGCGGGGGCCGGCGCTTCTCCATGCGCACACCACACGCCCCTACTCGCACTCCGGGTCCGACGACGAGTCAGCCTACCGCACCCCCGCCGAACGCGCCGCCCAGGACCGCCGTGACCCGATCCGGAGGGCGCGCCGCCTTCTGATCGACGAGGGGATGGCGACCGCGGCGGAGCTGGACCGTCTGGAGGCCGACGTGGGCGCGGCGGTCGCCGCGGCGAGCGATCAGGCGCTGGAGCATCCCCAGCCGGCCCCCGACACCGCCATGAAGTGGCTCTATTCCGAGACCGTGGACCCCTGCGGCCCCGACTTCGACACCGAGGAGCGCCCCATGTTCCGCGACGACAAGCCGCTCACCATGGTGGACCTCCTCAACCGCTGCCTCCGCACCGAGATGGAGCGCGACCCCCGGATCGTCGTCTTCGGACAGGACGTGGCCGACGCGTCGCGCGAGGAGGCGCTGCACGAGGTGAAGGGCAAGGGGGGCGTCTTCAAGGTGACGCACGGGTTGCAGGGGCGCTTCGGGAGCAACCGCGTGTACAACTCCCCGCTCGCCGAGGCCAACATCATCGGGCGGGCGGTGGGGATGGCGGTGCGCGGACTGCGTCCCGTGGTGGAGATTCAGTTCGTCGACTACATCTGGCCGGGTTTCATGCAGATCAGGAACGAGCTGGCCACCATGCGGTACCGGTCGGCGGGGGCCTGGGCGGCGCCGGTTGTCGTGCGGGTGACGTACGGCGGCTACATCAAGGGCGGGATCTACCATTCGCAGACGGGGGCTTCGCTGTTCACGCACACGGCGGGGCTGCGCGTGGTGCTGCCCTCGAACGCGCTCGACGCGAACGGCCTGCTGCGCACCGCGATCCGCTGCGACGATCCGGTCATCTTCCTCGAGCACAAGCACCTCTATCGCCAGGTGCACAACAAGGGCGCCGACCCCGGTCCCGGCTACATGGTCCCGTTCGGGAAGGCGAAGGTGGTGCGGCCGGGGCGCGATCTGACCGTGGTGACGTGCGGGGCCATGGTGAAGCGCTCGATGGACGCGGCGCGCGTGGCCGAGCAGCGGCACGGGATCAGCACCGAGGTGATCGATCTGCGCTGCCTGTCACCCCTCGACATGGAGACGATCGGGGACTCGGTGCGGCGCACCAACAAGGTGATGGTCGCGCACGAGGACGCGCTCTCGTGGGGGATCGGGTCGGAGGTGGCGGCGCGGATCGCGGACGAACTGTTCCCGTGGCTGGACGGGCCGGTGCGCAGGGTGGCGGCGCTGGATACGTGGGTGGCGTATTCGCCGCGGCTCGAGGAGGCGATTCTGCCGCAGAAGGGCGACGTGCTGGCGGGGATCCTGGGGCTGGCGGGGTACTGACGGGGGGGCTTCGCCTCTTAGAAGCGTACCTTCAGAAGCGGAACCTTCCAGACGAGGCCGCCGCGACCCTCGCTTCGCAGGGAGGGCTCCAGCAACGGGGTGGGGAGCGGGGTCGACAGCGCCCAGTTTCCCTGCGACCAGTTGAGGAGCGAGCCGGGCACCGACAGGGAGGCTGCGGATTCGAGGTTCTCGCTCGGGTCCGATTCGCCCCCGTCGTCGCGGGTCCCGGCCGCACCCGCCAACAGGCCGGCCGCGCTGCTCGCGAGGATTGTCGCCATGAACGTCTTGTCACTGTCGGGCTGAACGATCAGGCTGATTCCCAGCCCGCCGAACGCTCCGATCAACCCACCCAGGCTGATGATGCGGGCGCGCCCTCGACTGAGCGGGATCCGGCCGGCCTGGGTACCGAGCACCAGCCCGACGTTGCCGCCCAGCATCGCGGCCGCGGTGAGTCCGTCTCCCTCGACATCCGCCAGGTACGCCGTCGAGAAACCGAACCATGAGCCCCACAGGCTGCCGAGCATGGCCGAAGTGGCGGTCCCGGGGGTGATCTCGCGTCTTGCCAACGCCAGACCGCCAGCGATCCCGGCCGCCCCCCCGACGATCATCGACGCCAGCGCCGCCTGGTCGGATTCGTCCTCGCCGTACACTCTGCCGCCGTAGGAGCGGTCGCCCTTGCCGAAGTCCAGCGCGCGCGCCCAACCCCACCCCTGGATCGCGCCCCAGGTCCCGCCCCAGGTGATGGCCCTCGCCTGGCCCAGCGAACGCGGCCGGGACCGCGCGATCGCCCGACCGGTCAGAAACCCGGCCGGTCCGCCCACCAGGAGTCCAAGCCCATACACCTCCGGGCCGTCGGCGTCGGCTGCCAGCGGTATGGCGATTCCCTGCCAGAGTCCGTACAGCGTCGACCAGACCTTGAGTTCGACCTCGCCGCCCGCCCGGGATTGCCGACTCGTGACGGCCTCGAGCCGGGTGCGCGCGGTCTCGGCGGCGGCCGTCCCCGGGAAGCGCTCGAGGATGTGCCGGTACAGCGCTTCGGCGATGTCGTGCGAGCCGCGGTTTTCGAAATCCTCCGCGACGGCGAGCAGGGCCGCGGCGGTGTCCGTGCGGGTCAACTGGGCGGAGGCGGGGCGCGGGGCGGACAGGGCCGCGGCGGCGAGGGCCAGGAGAAGCAGGCCTCGGAGCATGGTGGGTGCGTTCATGGGACGGACTACCCGCCATGGGGTGCGGAAGTTTCACCAGGAAATCGCGATAGCGTTCATCCTTGCTGCAACACGCGGTCCAGGTCCTCAACCGCCCTGCGCTCGGCGTCGGAACTCTCGATGATCCTGTCGGCCAGGTACTCGATGTTGTCGAGCGGGGCATCGCCCGCCAGCGACCTGATCTGGACGCGCGCGAGCCCGCCCAGCGCCCGTCCCACCGCCTGTGCCTCGCGCACGAACTGTTCCCCGATCGCGAGCAGGGTGTCTTCCGCGCCGGCGATCGCGACATCGGTTCTGCCGGACAGTTCCTCCAGGCGCCGGGTCTCCTCCATGTCCTGGTTGTAGCGGTCCATGAGGGACAGCCTTGCGTCGCAGTCGTTGTAGAACTTCAAGAGCGTCTCGGCCCGCGCGTCCAGCTTTGCCAGGGCGGAGCGGAGCTTGTCATCCAGACCCGAGGCGGTTCTGGACTGGCCGGCGGCCAGCTCGTTGTCGGGCTCCTGGCGTACGCGGGCTTGCCAGTAGGCGACGGATCGCTGGGCCTCGTCGGCTGCCTCGGCGAGCGCCGCGCGCGCCGTCCCCCATTCGGAGTCCGCACCGAGCGTGCGCGCGCGATGCCTTCCGATCTGCAGGCGGAATTCGCGCGCGGCGAACCGGTGCACCCTGGCGACTGCGGTGGCGTCGCCGGCGCGGAAGGCGGAGAGGCCACCTGCGACGCGCCTGCGCGACAGCAGGGACCTCGAAAGGGAGGAGGTCGCGAGAACGAGAAGCGGGAGTCCGAGCAGGAACGCCAACGCGTAGTCGGGCGGGAACATGGACGTCAGGTACGCGACTACGATCACCAGCATCATGAAAACCGCAACCCCTTTGCCGCTCACCGACTTTTCCCCCTCATCCCCCTCAAAGCACCGCCGCGCCATGTCTTCCAGGGACCCGGTCAGCCGCACCCCCTCCCCACCCCCCTCCCCCTTCACCCCACCACCCCCGCGATGCCGCCCTCCAGGTTGCGCACATCCGCGTATCCCTCGGCGGCCAGCAGCTTCGCCACCTCGAGGCTCCTCACGCCGGTCTGGCAGTAGACCACAACGGGACGGTCGCGCGGGATCTCGTCCATGCGCCCGGGGACTTCGCGCATCGGCACCAGCACCGCACCCAGGTGCGCCAGGTTCAGGTTGTGCCACTCCATGACCTCGCGCACATCCAGCAGGAACGGACGCGGCTCTCCTTCCAGCACCTCGCCGAGTTCGTCCGCCTCCACGCGCCCGACCGTCATCCCCACTCCCTCCGGCTCGGCCTCCACGCCGCAGAACACCTCGTAGTCGATCAGCTCGGTCTGGGTGGGCTCGTCGCCGCAGACCGCACAGCCGGGATCACGGCGAATCTCCAGCTCCCTCCAGCGGTACGAAAGCGCGTCGAAGATCTGGAGCCGCCCCGCCAGCGCCTCGCCCACCCCCAGCAGCAGCTTGATCGTCTCCATCGCCTGGGCCGCGCCGATCACGCCGGGCAGTGCACCGAAGACCCCCGCTTCGGCGCAGTTGGGAATCAGCCCCGGCGGCGGCGGTTCGCGGAAGAGGCAGCGGTAGCAGGGCCCGTGCTGCGTCGCGAAGACCGAAAGCTGCCCCTCCCAGCGGTACACCGACCCGTAGACGTTCGGCCGGCCCGTGAGCACGCAGGCGTCGTTGACCAGGTAGCGGGTGGGGAAGTTGTCGCTGCCGTCGACGACCACATCGTACCCGGCCACGATCTCCAGCGCATTCGCCGAGGTGAGGCGCACCGCGCCGGTCTCGACGGTGACGTGCGGGTTGACGTCGTGCAGGCGGGCGCGCGCGGAATCGACCTTGGGCGCGCCCAGGCCGGCCGTGCCGTGCAGGATCTGGCGCTGCAGGTTGGTGACGTCGACCGCGTCAGGGTCCACGATGCCGAGCGTGCCGACGCCGGCCGCCGCCAGGTAGAGCGCCGCGGGGGAACCGAGCCCCCCCGCGCCCACGAGCAGGACGCGCGAGGCCTTCAGCCGCTCCTGTCCCGCCCTGCCGACCTCGGGCAGGACCAGGTGGCGGGCGTAGCGCGCCGCCTCGCGCGGGGTCAGACCGGAGCCGGGGCCGTCCGCCGTCACCGGACTCGTCCAGCTCCGGAGAGTCCGTACCGCACGCTCACGCTGATGACGGGCCAGTAGTTGACGAAACTGCCGAAGTCGTCGCGGGTCTCCTTCTCTTCCAGCGCCAGGTTGAGGACGAACTCGTTCGACTTGAGGAGCTGCTCGTCGCCGGTGGCGACCATGTTGAGTTCGGCATCGGCAAGGCGTGCCACTCCGATGTCCGCAGTGATGCTCAGTCCCGACGTGGACTGGGAGCCGAATCCAAGGAGCAGATACGGAGCCCGGTCGCCCGAGGTGAGAGTCGTGGTGAGGGTCTTGACTTGGGGCTCGGTATACTTGCCCTCGCCGATGTCGATGGACGCGCCGCTGTCGAGCGTGACCAGGTAGGTCGGGTCCTTCGACTTGAAGAGGATGCCCGCGCCGACGCGCAGGCTGGTGAGCTGGAAATCGGCGCCGAGCGTGTAGAACGCCTTCGGGAAGGTCAGCTTGGCGGTCCGTTCGTCGGCCAGTCCGAAGCGGCCGGTCAGGTTCATGTCGAAGCCCAGGAGGCCCGCGCCGCCGCGCAGCGTCACCTGGTCGTTGAGTGCGATCGCGGCCTCCGGGCCGATCCCGAGGGTTCCCGCGCGCGCGCCCACCATGATCCCCTGCATGGCCAGGGCGGGGGGGGCCGCGGCGGTGAGCAGCGCGAGGACCAGGGGAAACAGGGCTTTTCTCATGGTGGGCTCCTTTTGGCGGGAAACAGTGTTCGATGGCGGGTGTGGAACCCGCCGCCGTACCCCGATCCTGAACGGGCGTTCCGGGCGTCTCGTCCAACTACTGTAACGCCGCTCGGGCGGAGGTGCCGGGGGGTAGGGTCTTACGAAGCTTGTCGTTGACATTCGCCGCGTCGGATTATACCCTTGAAAACGAAGCTCCATCCCCATTCCGACACTCCATGACCCGTATGAGGTTTTTCGCCAGTGCCCTGGCAACCTGCGCCGCCGCGGTCGCCGCCGCCTGCGGAACCGACGCGGTTTCCACCGGCACGGGTCCCGAGGTGGTGGTCGAAACAATCGGCGACACCACCGTCGTGCGTACGCTCTCGGGAAGCGTGTGGGACGGTGACGCCGCCCTCGTCCCCGAAGTCACCATCGGCGAGCTGGAAGGCCCGGAGGAGTACCTCTTCGGCCGCATCTCGTCGATCACGGTGGACGCGAACGGACGGGTGTTCGTCATGGACGGACAGGCCGGGGACATCCGTGTCTTCGACCCCGGGGGGACCTACGTCGAGACGGTGGCGAGGCGCGGCGAGGGTCCGGGCGAGTTGGGCAACGCCACGTCGGTAGCGGTCCTGGCCGACGGTCGCGTCCTGGCGCATGAGGCGGGGGAGATGCTCGTCAAGGTCGTGGGTCCCGCACCCGCGGACCACGAGCTTTGGACGTACCCGCAGGGCGCCATCGTGGTCCCCGTCAAGCCGCTCCGCATCGACCGAAGCGGCCGAATCCAGGTGCCCGCGGCCTCATATTCGGGCGGCGACTTCGTCCAGTACCTGTACGTGATGGATTCGCGCGGTGAAATCGTGGACTCTCTCGCCCCTCCCGCCAGCGGGTTCGAGCCGCCTGCCGTGGAAGTTCGCCTCCGCATGCCGGTCGCGGGCCGTTCCACGGCACCGGTGAGCGTCCCCCTGACCGCCCGCCGCTACTGGACCATGCATCCCAACGGCCGCTTTCTGTCCGGCATCTCCACCGACTACCGAATCGACCTGGGACTCGACGACGGTGTCCTGAGGATCGAGAACGCATACGAACCGGTCCCCACGTCGGAGGCTGAACGGGAGTACCATCGGGAACGCACCACGCGGAGCCTGCGGCGCACACAGTCCGACTGGAGTTGGAACGGACCCCCGGTCCCCGACGCCAAACCGCCCTTCAGGGGACTGGTTGCCGGGCGGGACGGGCGCATATGGGTGCTGCTCTGGACCGAAGCGCACCCGGTCGACAATGAGAACCACAACCCGGACAACCCGTTTTCGGACCCGGTGATCTGGGAGTCGCCGGTGCGCTACGATGCGTTCGAGCAGGACGGCACCCATCTTGGGACACTCGCGGCTCCGGACGGGTTCCGCGTCTGGCCGGAGCCCATCTTCGACGGCGATCAGGTGTGGGCGGTGACCGGGGACGAATTGGGCGTCGAGCGCGTGGTTCGCTACCGGATCGCGGTGGGCGGCTGAGGGGGACCCGCTCCGGGACCCGCCCCCGGACCCGAGCGGCTCACACCCTCATGGGCTGCCGTTTCATGTAGGTGAGCGAACGCCATAGCCATTCGAGCGGCCCGAACCGGAAGCGCGCCAGCCACCATGGCGACCAGAGCAGCTGCAGCGTCCAGATCCCCGCCACGATCGCCACCTGGCCCGGTCCCCCGACGCGCTCGAACAGTGCCAGCCCGTGACCGTAGAAGACGAGCGAACAGATCAGGCTCTGGGTGATGTAGTTGGTCAGCGCCATGCGGCCGGTCGCGGCCAGGCGCCGTTGCAGCCGGGGCAGCCGGCCGCTTTTCACGATCAGCATGACCAGGCCGAGGTAGCCGAGGAACACGCCGATCGAGCCCACGTAGTTGAGCAGCCCACCCTGGAACATCGCGCGCTCCCACGCGAAGTCCACGTGGATCTTGTACGCGGTTCCGGCGGCGGCGAGAGGCAGTCCGGCCGCCAGGCCCACGACCGCCAGCCGGCGGTAGAAGGCCGTCGAGCGCTTTGCCGACAGGACACCCAGTCTGTAGAGCGCCATCCCCACCAGCATCATCCCACCTGCCCGCCACAGCAGCATGCCAAGCAGCGCCGTCGTCTGCAGCGCCAGCGCAATGGGCGCCCGGGCCGCGATCTGGTCCCCGGGTCCACCCCGAAAGGCGGCGATCTCGGCGTCGAGGGCGTCACGGGGCGGCGCCCACTCCGCCACCGCCGCCACACGGTCCGCCTCGGGCCAGTACTGGATCGAGAGCTGCGCCATGCCCCACAGCAGGACGACGAACCCCACCGCACATCCCCCGATCCGGAGCAGCCTGCGCGGCTCCAGGTTGCGGAGCGGATAGATCAGGAAACCGCAGAGCGCGTAGGCGACCAGGATGTCTCCGTGCCAGATCAGGTAGGCGTGCACGAGTCCGAAGACGAGCAGCCAGGCGTTGCGCCGGTAGTGGAGGCCGGTTCCGGACACCCCGCGCTGCGCCATGCGTTCGCTCATCATCGCGATCCCCGCGCCGAACAGCAGCGAGAAGATCGAGATGAACTTGGTGTCGGCGAAGAGGTAGACCGCGGCCCAGGTCCACAGGTCGGCGCTCTCGAGTACCCGCCCCGAGGTCGGATTCATGAAGGCGGACGCCACCCGCGCGAATCCCTGGATGTTGACGATCAGGATGCCGAGCACGGCGAAGCCGCGCAGCACGTCGATCGCGACGATGCGTTCGGATTGGGCGACGGGTGTGCGGATCGGAGTCTCCGGGCCGGATCGAGAAGGCGGCGGCATGAAGAGTACACACCGGTTGGCCCTGCCGCGAGACGGCCGAAGCCGTATGATGGGTGACGGCACCGTGCACACCGCACCATGCCTCACATCATCCCGCCACGGGGGACGAAAACCATGAAGACGTTGCGACTTGCGGTTCTGGCAACGATCGCGATCACCACAACCGCGTGCGAGGCACAGACGGTCCCCGGCCTGTTTGCATTCACCAACGTGACCGCCCTGCCCATGACCACGGACGCGGCCCTGCCCGGCCAGACCGTCGTGGTCCGGGACGGGGTGATCACCGCGGCCGGACCGGCGGGAGACGTCGACGTGCCCCGGGGGGCCACCGTCATCGATGGCGACGGCCGGTTCCTCATGCCCGGCCTGGCCGAGATGCACGCGCATGTGCCCCCGGGAGAGAATCCTCCCCGGGAAGAGGTCGAGGACATCCTCTTCCTCTATGTCGCCAACGGCATTACCACGATCCGGGGCATGCTCGGATCGGCCTACCAGATCCCGCTCGCGGCGGAGATCGAACGCGGCGAGGTGCTCGGCCCGAACTTCTACGTCGGCGCGCCCTCGCTCAACGGCGGAACCGCGCGCACCCCCGAGGAGGCGGAGGCCCTGATCCGCGCGCATGCGGAAGCCGGGTACCACCTGCAGAAGATTCACCCGGGCGTGCCGCTGGCTGCGTGGGACCGGATGGTGGAGGTCGCCGAGGAGGTGGGCATCACCTGGTCCGGACACGTCCCCGCCGATGTCGGACTCGTGCATGCGGTCGAGACCGGCATGTCGACGGTGGACCACCTGGACGGCTACGTACAGGCGATCGCGTCCGATGACGTGCAGGCGCAGGTGAACGCCGGCACCATCAGCCTCGGAGGACTCGCGCGCGGGGTGGACGACGCGAGGCTGGCGGAGATCGTCCAGCTCACCATCGATCACGAAGTCTACGTGGTGCCGACGATGTACCTGTGGGAGAATCTGTACGGTGCGCCGGACGCGGACCGCATCCTGCAGCAGCCCGAGATGAAGTACGTGTCGCCCCGGACCCGCGAGAGGTGGCGGTTGCGCGCCGGGGCGGGCCGGGAGGGCGCCGACGTGTACCTGGCTCTGCGCAAGCGCGTTTTGAAGGAGCTCTCCGACGCGGGGGCCGGGATCCTCATGGGGACGGATTCACCCCAGCTCTTCAACGTGCCGGGGTTCGCGCTGCACCGGGAGCTGCAGGTGATGTCCGACGCCGGGATGTCCAACTACGAGATCCTGAAGAGCGGGACGGCCACCGTCGGCGAGTACGTGGCCTCGCACCTGGGACTCGACGGCAACTTCGGGACGATCGCACCGGGCCAGCGCGCCGACCTGGTGCTGCTCGGGTCCAATCCCCTTGACGACCTGGCCAACCTCTTCGACCGCGTGGGGGTGATGGTGGGGGGACGGTGGGTGGGCCGCGCGGAGATCGACGCCGGATTGGAGGCGCTGGCGGCGAAGCACGCGGGGTAGGCGCCGCGCACCCGCGGTCACCGCAATCAGCGCCTCCACGCCGCCGCGTCGGGGATTCCGCGGCTAAGGAGCATCTCCAGACCAGGCCCGACGGGGACCACGCCACCGCGCACGTCCGCCGCCGTCGCACCCGGCGGCAGATCGGTGAAGAAGCCACGCACCCTCCCGGTCCGCAGGTCCCGCAGGATCACGGCGGGACGGTCGGTGTCGGCATCCAGGGCGAAGGATCCGTCCGGTCCCGAGAGGGTGATCCGGGCAAGCTCATTCGCCCACGGTACCTGCGCGGGCACGGTGAACGCGAATGAACTGCGATCCTCCTCGCCCGCGATGACGGGCATTTCGAAGTGGAAACTGAAAAGCTCGGTGCCGCCGGCCGCGGTCCCCCTCAAGCGATATGCGCCGCTTGAGCGAGGCAGCGACGGCGGCGCGTCGATCACGAACGCCGGCCGCAGGTAGGGGCGCCCGGCGGAGCCGACCCCACCGGTTATCAGAAGCGACAATGTAGGCGCGGCCGGACGCACCGAACGCTCGGCAGCCTCCCACACCAGCCGATGACGCAGCGAGTTGGTGAAATAGAACTCGCTGACCCAGGTCGGATTGCAGTAGGACATGAGGTCGCTGATCGAGGGATCCACCAGCATGCCCGTGGAGAAGTCGTATCCCCATGCTCCGATCGATCCGTCCGACTGCGGAAACGAAATGTCCGGCCCACCCGCACCGCAGCCGGGCGCGTGATAGAGGCTCAGGTTGTGTCCGAGTTCGTGGGACATGACCCACGGGTCCGGAATCGAGAAGCTGTTCCAGCCGGGCACGTACGCGACGCCGCGGGCACCGGTGACCGACCCCGACATCGTACCCATGAAGTACCCCGTTCCACCCTCGGCCGCGCGGATGGCCCCGGTCTGTTCCAGCATCGAGAAGGCACTGTTCGAGTTCGTCACCACGGGCTCATGGATGCTCAGGTCGATCTCCGCCACAGGGAGCAGATACCGGATGTCCCGAAGCAGCGGGTCGCCGGGCGACAGATCCCCGGTGATGTCGAGGATCGCGGAGTCCGGGTTCTCGCTCCACAGGAACGGAATCAGCGTGAATCCCAGGTCCGGCATCGCACGCACATCCACCGCCGTCCGCCCCGTCTCGGGGATGCGCTTCGTCACGCCCAGCTCCGAGGCCACCGTACCCTCCGGATCGATCTCCACAACCATCTCCAGGCCTGGCCGGATCACCGACGCGGGAATGCGCACGTTGGCCGACGAATTCAGCGATCCTTCGCCGATCCGGTCGCCGATGATCGAGGTCCCCCGCGGGATCTCCACCACCTCCTCCTCCTGTCCATCCACGAAGATCGTGGCGCGGACCAGCGGAATCGTGTCGCCGGCAGCCGCCGGGGCCACCACGAACACCCGCAGGAGCGCCTCCTCCCCGGCGACCAGCGGCACCGGGTATTCAATGGACTGCACCGCCTGCGTGAGATAGGCTGCCGACCCCTCGACGGGACCCTCACATGAAGGGATCCGCCTCTTGGTCACACCCTCCAGCCACGCCTGGAACTCGTCATCGTCGGGTGCACACAGGCCCGTCCCCTGGAGCATGAGTTCGGAGAGTTCCTGCAGCCGGGTCAGGCCCGGCGGGAGCAGGCCGGAAAGATCGGAGTCGGTCAGGAGGAGCCGCGTCAGGCTCGCCATATCTCCGATCTCCTCGGGCAACGGGCCACTAAACCCGCTCCCGTGGAGCACGAGCCTGTCGATGCTCGGCAGGCGCGTCAGCGCCACCGGAAACGGTCCGCCGAAGTCGTTGCCGCCCATCCACAGGTCGGTCAGGCTCACAAGGTTGCCGAACTCATCGGGAAGATCGCCGGAGAGCTTGTTGTTGTGCAGGTACATGCGGTCGAGACTCGTCAAGCCGCCCAATTCACCGGGGATGGCGCCGGTCAGGTCGTTGTTGTAAAGCGCCAGTCTTTCAAGACTCGCCAGGTTCCCCAGTTCCGGGGGGATGGACCCGCTCAATTCGTTGCTGTGCAGCCACAACAGTATCAGTTCCGTCAGGTTGCCGATCTCGGGCGGAATGGTCCCGGACAGACGGTTGGCTTCGAGGTACAGGGTACCCAGTTGCACGAGATTCCCGATCTCGGGTGGAATGGTACCCGTAAGGTCGTTGTAGGAGAGGTCCAGGTCGGTCAGCCGGGTGAGGTCACCGAGCACGGGCGGGATGGTGCCGGAAAACCCGTCCCTGTACAGTTGCAGATCAAGCAACCGTGTGAGGTTCCCGATCTCGAGCGGGATCGTCCCGGAAAGGTCGTTGTAGTGGAGGTGCAAAACTCGCAACTCCGTAAGGTCCCCGATCTCGGGTGGAAGGGTGCCGGAAAGGCTGTTGAACCTGAGGTTGAGCCCCGTTACTCGTCCGTCCACGCCGGTTTCGACCCCGTACCAGCTCTCGAGTGGCGCCTCCGAAAGCCATCGACTGTTGTCAGCCCAGTTTTCCCCGTCCGTGGCGTTGTAGATGGCGGTCAGCGCCAGCCTGTCCGCCTCGAGGATCACCGTAACCGCCGCGGAGGCCGATGCCGTTCCTGCCGTTGCAGTGATTCTCGCCATCCCCGCCCCCTCGGCGCGTACCAGCCCGGTCTGGCTGACCGACGCGACCGTGCTGGCGCTGGTCGACCACGAAACGGTCTGGCCCGCCATCGGCTGCCCGTTCTGGTCATACACCTGGGCCGTCAGCTGGGCGGTTTCTCCCGCGGACGTAAACGTCAACTCGGTCAGGTTGAGGGTGATCGACGTGGGCTCGGGCGGCGGGACCGGATCCCCGCAGCCGAAGTTGGCCGCGAGAATGGCAGCGGCCAACACGATGACACGGCGGAAACCGAGGCGCGTCGTGGAGGTGGTAAGGCAGGCGGAGGAGGAAGTCGAGATCGGCACTGCATGCTCCTTTGCGCGTTGTTGGTCTTCGAAAAACCGCTTTCAACCACGAGAACCCCGGATCGGCCAACGCCGCCCTTCAGAGCGACCTCGCATGTCACGGGCCGCCGGATGACCGGAACACCCGATTAATTGAATGGTAACCCGCCACGGCGGAATCGGTCCACTCCGTATTGACTGTGGGTATCTTGTACGGACTTGACAGACGGGGAGCCTCAGCCTTCAAAACCCAATACCGGCATAGGGATACCTGTCTTTCCGCCGGGAATCCGCCATCGTAGCCATGAAATCCGGAGCGCATACCAATCGACTCCAAGGCCTCTATCGGGCTTCAGTGTGACCCCGTATCACGCTCCGGAAACGGCACCGGTGGAACCTCGAGGCTGAAGGCGCCCGGAAAGTCCTCCGAAACCTCCTTCTGTTTCCCGCTCCAGGTCTCTATGTCGATTCGGTAGACCGCGGTCCGCCGCAGCTCGTCGTTGGTGGTGGCCCGGTAGTCGACGCCCGGCCTCAGGTGTGGCGCGTATTTGTCCAGGAGCATCTGCAGAGCAGCCCGTGCTTCCTGGCGGTCCTCGACGACACGTCCCCTGCCGAAGGCGACCACCCCGGCATACTCGACGGAGAACTCGAGGGCCTCGGGAGCGGGAAGGAGCCGACCCATCGCCACGGCGCTGAACGCGACCTTCTCGTCGCCTTCCAGGTTGTCGCGCGTACGCCCGGTGCGGTGCGTGTGGAGGTAGACGCGCCGCCCCCCGCCCGTGTCGTCGAAAACAAACAGATTCGAATTCAGGAACGGCTGCCCCCCCTTTCCCACGGTCGCCAGGAATCCGTAGGCTGCCCTCTTGAGGAAGGCCGCCACCCAGGCGTCGTCCTTGCCGCGGTCACGTCGGCGAAGCGAACTGCGGGGGTCGTCACGCCCGGCGTGCGTGGCGCCGAACCCCCCTTCGATGTGCTGGCGTCATGGCTCTCGACGCCCGGCTCGGCGTCAGTTGGAGTTCCCTCTCGTGAACTCCGGTGACCCTCCCAAGTCGACAGGACCGGGCCGGAGCCCGAATTGAGCCCAAATGTCCGGCTTTTCCCACCGCCCGTCCACCCGGTCGGAACATCCGCCGTCGCCGGCCCGGCAACCGTCCCATGGAGGCACCGATGTTGAAAACGACGCACGCGACCGGATACCATTCAGTGGTCGCCGACACGCTACCCCTGCCCTTCAAGGCATCACATGGCTCCTCGGGCTCTTCGCAACCGTCCCCGGTCCCGCGCCACACCACCCCCCGCGCGGCTCACGGTCCTACCCCTGTTGATTCTCATGGGATGCGGCGACAACCGCACTTCCTCGACCGAAGACCACGACACCACCCCCACCCACGACGACGGCCCCCTCCTCATCGATGGCGGTACCGTCGTCGTCATGGACGAGTCCGGCCTGATCCTCGAGGGTGCGGCGGTGGTCGTCGAGGGCGACCGCATCTCGGCGATCATCGCGCAGGGCGGCCCCCGCCCCGACGCCGCCCGCGTCATCGACGCCACCGGCCAGCTCGTCATCCCCGGCCTGGTCAACACGCACGGCCACGCCGCCATGTCGCTCCTCCGCGGCCTCGCCGACGACCTCCCGCTCATGACCTGGCTGAACGACCACATCTTTCCGGCCGAAGCCGCGCTCGTCGCCCCCGACTTCGTCTACTGGGGCACCCTGCTCTCCTCGGTCGAGATGCTCAAGGGCGGTACGACCACCTTCGCCGACATGTACTACTTCCGCGACGACATGGCCCGCGCCGCGATCGACGCCGGGATCCGCGCGGTCACCGGGCCCCACGTCATCGGCTTCCCCACCCCCGACTTCGCCACCCCCGAGGCCTCGCTCGCTGACGCCGCGGAGTTCATGGAGCGGTACCGGGACCACCCCACCATCGTCCCCGCCGTCGCCGCCCACGCTCTCTACACCACGCCGCTGGAGGCCGTCGAGGCCGCCTTCCGCCTGGCCGAGCGGTACGACGCCCCCTTCCAGATCCACGCCGTCGAGGACCCCTCCGAGGACGTGACCGCGCGTGAACAGACCGGCATGGGGGTGATCGAGGCGCTCGGTTCCATCGGAGCGCTCCGGCCCGGGACCGTGCTCGCCCACTCCATCTACCTGTCTGACGAGGACATCGAGCGCATCGCGGCAAGCGGGGCGGGGATCGCGCACAATCCGCAGAGCAACATGAAGCTGGGGGTCGCGCGGGCTGCCCCGGTGGCGAGGGCGCTGGCGGCCGGGATTCCGGTCGGGTTGGGGACCGACGGGCCCGCGAGCAACAACGACCTCGACATGTTCGACGAGATGGACGCCGCCGCCAAGGTGCAGAAGTTCATGCTGGGCGATCCGGCGGCGCTTCCGGCGGAGACGGTGTTCCGCATGGCCACCATGGGCGGTGCGCGCGTGCTCAACCTCCACGAGGAGATCGGGTCGCTGGAGCCGTGGAAGCGCGCCGACATCGTTCTGGTGGACACGCGGCGACCTGGGCTGACGCCGCTCTACAACGTCTATTCCCACCTGGTGTACGCGGCGCGCGGCAGCGACGTGACCACCGTAATCGTGAACGGGCGCGTGGTGGTGGAGGACGGCGAGATCCTCACGGTGGACGAGGAGGAGGTGATGGAACGGGCGCGGGGGTTCGGGGCGCGGGTGCGTGAGGTGATGGAGGAGGTGGCGGCGGGGAGGGAGGGGGGCTGAGGGGGGAGCCCGGGTATTGCGGCCTGCACCCCTTTGGAATGCCCTGCGCGGGGCTGATTCTCGATGGACATGTCAACTGTGAGTGACATTCTGTAAACCAGAGTTGTCATTCCGCATCGCTGGTCCGATTCGCCGGGTGGTTCCGTCCGGTCGCCGTGGGCCGCCCGATGCCGACGGATTACGAAGTTTGTCGTTGACAATCGGATCCCTCGCCCCTAATGTGGGTATCAAGAGCATTACGAGAATCTTCGTGAACGCTCCCGGGGGGTTACCGGAGCGACGGCAAAACGGGAGAAAAGGACGAATGACCGGCCAGCGAGGGAAGCGTGAGCCGAGGGGTTTCACCGACCGCGAACTCGACATCATGAGCGTGCTGTGGCGGGAAGGGTCGGGCACCGTCACCGAGGTCCGCGAGGCACTCGGCGAGGAGGTCGGCTACACGACCGTCCTCAAGATGCTGCAGATCCTGGAGGAGAAGGGCGCGGTGAGCCACGAGCAGGAGGGACGCGCCTACCGCTATTTCCCGCTGGTGGAGTCGGTGCGGGCGGGCGGGCGGGCGCTCTCGCGGATCGTCAACAAGATCTTCCACGGGTCGGCCGAGCGGCTCCTGGCCACCCTGGTGGAGGACCGGGAGTTCACCGCCGAGGAGATCGAGCGGATGCGTTCGATCCTGGACCGGGCGGAGCGCCGGGGGGATGAAGGATGATCGCGTGGATGGCCTACGCCGCCCTGGTCGGAGCGATCGTCGCGGTTGCCGGGCTGGCGATGGAGCGTCTCGCGGCCGCGGTGGGCCGGCCGCGGCGAATCGCGTGGCTGGTGGCGCTGCCGCTGGCGGTCGCGATCCCGCTGACGGGCGGATGGGACGGGTCGGCGCAGCCGGCGGCGGACTCCGCCGCCACACCCGTGGTGATCGACGGCGCCGTGGTCGTGGACTTACGGAGTGCGACCCCTCCTCTCCCCGTTCCGCAGGGACGGGCAACCGGCAGGATCGCGCTGCTCGGGTGGGTCGCGGGTTCCCTGGCGTCCCTGGCCGTTCTGGGCAGCGTGCTTGTGATGGTTGCGCGTGGACGCCGCCGCTGGGAGCGCAGGAGGGTGAACGGCGCCGACTTCTACGTGTCGCGCCGCTTCGGCCCCGCCCTGGTCGGCGTCGCCCGGCCGGAAGTGGTGATCCCCTCCTGGGTGTTGCAGCTGGAGCCGGGCGCCCGCGACGCGATCATCCGGCACGAAGCCGAGCATGCCCGCGCCCGCGACCACCTCGTCCTCCTCTACGGCGGACTGTTGGCGGCAGCGTTCCCGTGGAGCCCGGCGATCTGGTGGATGTACCGGCGCCTTCGCGCCGCCGTGGAACTGGACTGCGACCAGCGGGTCCTGGCGTCAGGAATCGGGGTCGCAGAGTACGGCGACGTCCTCCTGAGCGCGGGGGCCCGTTCCCGTGCCCGCTGGGGATTCGCCCCGGCCATGGGTCAACCCGAAAGTCTGCTTGAACGGAGGCTGAAGACGATGAGCGAGAAAGGAAGGAAACCGAGCGGGGGATACGCGGCGCTGCTCGTGGCGGTGGCTGCGGGGGCGCTGGTGGTGGCGTGCGATACCCCGGTGCCGACGGAAGTCAGGGAGGCGTTCGCCGAAGCAATGGCGGAAGACGAGGCGCAAGGGGCGGATGCGGAGCAGGAGGACTGGATCGAGCGGTTCCTGGGAGCCACCGCGTTCGGCAAGAACCCCGCGCCGCTCCTGTACGTGGACGGTATCCGGGTCCAGTCGGAGGAGGACCTGCTTGCCATGGAGCTCTTCCTCGCGGATGCGGGGACGGGGGAGCTCCGGAAGCTGGTCGAGCGGATCGAGCGGGTCGAAGTGCTGAAGGGGGCGGCCGCCGCAAAGCTCTACGGCGAAGAGGGGGCAGGCGGAGTGATCCAGCTCTTCACGGACATCGGGTCCGACGTGGAGTTCATCATCGTGCCGCCGGCCCGGGAAATCGTGGTGACGGGACAGCTGATCGATACGGTCATCGCCCTGCCATCCGTCGGTCTCGTGGCGACGGGACGGACGGACGAATCGGGACAGGCAGCCATCGGGGCAATCACGGTGACGGGAGTTGCGGGACAGGAGCCCGAAGTCGACGTCATCGAGAAACCGGTGGTCAGGCAGTTCGTGATGGCGAGACAGGGGAGGGCGGCGGACCAGGCAATGGACTGGGACAAGTGGTTCACCGAAAACGTCGTGGCGAAGGCACCCCCGCGCTGGAAGCCGGTCATCTATGTCGACGGCGTGCGCGTGGACGGCGGCGCCGCCGGGCTGAACGACGTGCTCCCGGCGCTGGACCCCGGCAGCATCGCCCGCATCGAGGTGGGGAAGGGCGAGGTGGCGGCGAAGCGCTACGGCAAGGAAGGGGCGCACGGGGTGATCCACATCTTCACCAGGAAGAAGTCCTCGGAGGAGCCGTTCCCCGAAGCCGGGAAGGGCGGCAAAGGGTCCTCGAAACGCTCTCCGGCCGGCTCCCCGTGATCCCGGTCAGCTCCGCCCCGGAGAAGTCCGCCAGGATCCCGGCGCCGGCCGGTTAGCGCACGGAGGGTTTGACGCATGATCGCCTGGATGGTGTACGCGGCTCTGGTCGCGGTGCTGATCGCGGCGGGCGGACTTGCGCTCGAGCGGCTGGCAGCCTCGGCCGGGTGGCCGCGCCGGTTCGCCTGGCTGGCGGCGTTGACGCTGGCGGTGGCAATCCCTCTGGCGGGGAGGACGCCCGACCCGGTCGCGCCTCCGGTGCAGGAGGCCGCATCGGCCGTCTCTGCGCTGGTCGGCGGGACACCCGTGGCGGAGGGGTGGAGCGTGATTCCGGTCCTTCCCGTCCCCGTGGGCACCGATGCGGACAGGATCGCGGCCATGGCCTGGGGCGCCGCGTCCATGGCGGCCCTGCTCGTTTTCGGCTGCGTGCTGCTGGTCGTGACCTTGCGGCGACGCCGCTGGGAACGCAGAAGGGTGGCCGGAACGCAGGTCTACGTGTCGCGCCGCTTCGGCCCGGCTCTGGTCGGCGTGGCCAGGGCGAAGGTGGTCGTCCCCGCATGGGTGCCGGAGCTGGAGCCGGGTGCCCGCCACGCGATCGTCCGGCACGAGGAGGAACATGCGCGTGCGCGCGACCACCTCGCGCTGCTCTACGGCGGACTCGTGCTGGCGGCATTCCCCTGGAGCCCGGCGATCTGGTGGATGTGCCGGCGGCTTCGTGCCGCGGTGGAAATGGATTGCGATGAACGGGTCCTTGCGTCGGGGATCGGAGTCGCCCACTACGGCGCCGTCCTCCTGAACGCGGGAACCCGGTCACATGGCTGGTGGGGATTCGCCCCCGCGATGGGGCAACCCGGGAGTCTGCTCGAAAGGAGATTGAGGATGATGAGCGGGAAGCGGAAGAAGCTGGGCGCGGGCCGCGCGGCCGTGCTCGCCTCCATGGCGGTGGGCACGCTGGTGGCGGCGTGCGACGCGCCGTTGCCGACGGAACTCCGTGACGCGATCGCCGAAGCCATCGACGTCCAGGCCCGCGAGGCCCGGGACGGCGCACCGGCCGACAGGGCCAGGGACTCCAATCTGGCCAAGTGGTTCGTCTCGGACCCGGCTCCGCTCGTGTTCGTGGACGGTTTGCGCGTCGGGCGTTACGAGGAGCTGCCCGAATCGGTCCGGCTCTGGTCCGAGAGCGGCCTCAGGATGGACGGGCTGGTCGACAGGGTCGAAGTGGTCAAGGGTCCGAGATCCGGAGAGCTCTACGGCGAGGAGGGCGCCAACGGAGCGATCCGGATCTTCACGATGGAACGGCCCGCGGACGAGGAGATGGTCGAATCCGTTGCCGAAAGCCCGGTGGAGTCGGACCGGGACAACCTGTGGGGGGGCAAATTCTCAGGGTTGGACGGGTCGCAAGCGCTTCCAATCATATTCATCGACGGCGTCCGCGCGGACTACCGGGCGGACGGCGAAGCGCTGCCCTGGGCGGATGCCGAGGCCATCGACAGAATCGAGGTGATCAAGGGTGCAGCGGCGGCGAAGCTCTACGGCAACGAGGCCGCCTCCGGGGTGATCCTGGTTTACACGAAGATCTGATCGCTCGCTGGAAGTCCTCGGATGAGGAGGAAGGGTAGGCATCAGGGACCGTGTGCCATCACCCCGCGGACTCCTGACCCTTCACCCCGACCCCCCACCCCCCTGACTGCGTTCCCGCACCGCCTCCGTCCCCCCGAAATACACCTGCACGAAGTCCTTGGCCATCTCCTGGTAGCGCACGCTCGTCTCCGTGTCGCCGTCGACCTCGGCAAGCGCGGCCAGCAGCGCCGTCAGCCGGTAGTACCCGTAGACGATGCTCTTAGTCGAATAGTCCGGCCAGATCTCGCGCGCCCGGAGTCCCCGGTAGCCGTATACCTCGTCCACGAGATGCCGTGATCGCGGGTAGTTGAACCACTCCGCTCCCAGCCCCGTGCCGGTCTGGCGATACGTTTCCGGCTGCTCGCCGTCCAGATCCCGCATGTGGAGCCGGACCGCGAGTCCCTCCGAGACTCCCCACGCGCTGAGCCCCATGTCCCGCATCTCTCCGTCCCGCGACGCGAAGTAGACGGGCCTCTCGGCGGACGAGGCATCGATGATCGCAAGCGCGAGCCGATGGCCGCTGCGAACGTCCATTCCCCTCGGGTACTGGACCGTCATGCCGCCCATTCGCACGGCCATGTCGTCCGGAAGCGGACCGTCCCCCACCGTCTCGATCTGCTCGTCCGTGAGCGTGATCACCGGCCCGGCGGGCGGTTCACGGTCCGCGTACGGCAGTCCCTCCACCGGCACGAAGGGCCGCTGCCAACCCGGTTCGGTCCGCTCGCGCAACTGCTTGGCGTACCACTCGGTGAACAGGTACTGAACCACCACCACGGTCACGTCCTGGCGGATCTCCTCGACCTCCTGCAGGTACCACAGCGGAAAGGTGTCGTTGTCGCCGTTGGTGAAGATCACTCCGTACGGCTCCATGCTGTTCAGCAGGTCGTAGGCCCAGTCGCGGGCGGCGTAGTCTCCGGCCCGGTTGGCCCAGCTCAGGTTCAGGAAGAACGGGATGGCCGCCACCGCGAGCACCGGCGACGCATTGCGCAGACTCCCCATGCGGTCCCCCAGCCACAGCCAGCAACGCGCCACCCCCAGCCCCGCCATCGCCCCCCACAGCGCGAAGAAGAGCAGGAAGAAGTAGTCGCGTTCGCGCACCTCGTGGGTGCGGTGGCCGGTTATTTCCGGCGCGAGCGAGTACCCATAGCGGAAATTCAGGTAGAAGACGAGCGCCACCGACAGTGTGGCCGCGAAGACGCCGAAATAGGCGCCCGTCCGGCCGTCCCCCCGCCAGACGGTAAACAAGCCGACCCCGCCCAGGGCCAGGAACAGCAGGCTGAAGGGGAGGCGCTTTCGGCTCGGGGGTTCGTCCGGATCGAGTCCGCGCGACCACTGCCAGTCGAAGTACTGGAAGAAGTTGGCGAGCTGGTGGGAGAAAGGCGCCATGCGGGTTGTGACCGGGGGCTTCGCATACTGCTCGCGCCTGAGCGAGGCGGCCAGAGCCGGGCATCCGGCGGCCCCGTTCGTGTAGACCGCAACGGCCGTCTCCACCACTCCTCCGCACAGAGGATCCCCCTCGTTGATCGCGGGACGCTCGGCCGCGCGGATCGGCAGAAAGAAGTTGAAGGAAAGTCCGACGACGACGGCTCCCACGCACCACGACAGAAACCGCGCGTGTACCAGCAGCCTCGGCCGGGTCAGGCCGATGAAGACCAGCACCGCGCCCGCCGGGAGTACCGACATGAGGTGATTGGTGGCGCCCAGCGCCATCAGGTAGACGGCCAGGACCACCAGGGTGACGCTGTGCGGGTCGTGCCTCCGGTCCCACCAGCGAAGCATCAGCCAGCTCACGGCCGCGGCGATCAGCAGGGAGATCGTATACACCTTTTCGTTGGTGTTGCTCTGGCTCCAGACCGTGAAGGCCGTGGCCGACACCACGACCGCGGTCCCCGCGCCGATCAGCGCCTCGCGGCCCGCTCCCCGCAGCTGCACCAGCGTACGGTGCGCAATCAGAAAGAAGAAGAACGACGCGCCCGCGGACGTCGCCGCCGCCAGAAGGTTGATCCGAACGGCGGGTGACAGTCCCAGCGGCGCCAGCAACACGGACCATGTCCGCCCGACCGCCACAAAGAGCGGATTGCCCGGCGGATGGGGCAGGCCCAGCGTGTGGGCGGTGGCGATGTACTCGCTGGTGTCCCACCAGGAAGTCGAGGGAGCCAGGGTCAGGACGTACAGCAGGAAGACGCCCGCCGCGGCGCATGCGGCGACGAGGTACGGCGGCTTCGGCAGACCGCCATCGGGGTGTCCGGATTTCGATGCCATGCATCTGATCATGACGAAGTGCGGTAGATTGGCAAGGTGCCGCACCCGCGAGGGACCACCCCTTCGCTGCATTCGAGAGCCGGGAAGCAGCCATGCCCAGTCCAACCCGTGACACCGTCCGATTCATTCGGGGCTGGATCGGCGGACGGCACCTGTCCGAGCGCGACGGCTCCCCCGTCACCTCCGGAAGTTTCCTCGAGACCGGGGTCGCGGGAGTACGCACCCGGGAGGTCGTGATCGGCAGCGGCACCTCCGCACTCCACGCCCGGTGGTACGGCCCGCGGTTCGGGAGGTTCCCGGCCCCCGGCTGGGTGCTGCTGCACGGCGTGACCCTCCCGGGACCCGACCACCCGGCCATCGTGCGCTTCGCCGCGGCGCTTGCCCGGTCCGGAGCCGTGGTACTGGTGCCGGACATTCCCACGTGGCGCCGGCTGGATCTGGATCCCCGGCCCGCCCAGACGGCTCTGGCCCGCGCCGCGGAGCAGCTGGCCACCGACCCGCGGGTGAGGCCGGGGGGCGTCGTGCTGGTGGGACTCTCCTTCGGCTTCCCGCAGGTTCTCCGCGTGGGGGCCGAGCTGGCCCGGAAGGGATTCGTGCGGGGACTGGGAGGGTTCGGCAGCTACTGCCGTCTTGCGAACACACTCCGATTCGGGCTGACGGGTCAGTTCCGTTGGCGCGGCCGGACGCACTATCTGCGGCCGGACCCATATGGGCGATGGGTCGTCGCCGCCAACTATCTCCACCGGGTCCCGGGGTGCGAGGATGCCGAATGCGTGTCTCGCGCGCTTCACCGCCTGGCCGTCCTGGCGGGCGAACGCAGGATCCTGTCGTGGGATCCGGGCTACGATGTCGCCAAGGACGACCTGGAAAGGTCGATTCCGGCAGCACATCGACCCCTGTTCCGTCTCTTTGCGCCTCCCGCCGACCGCGAGCCCAGGCCGGATCCCGCCCGCGAAATGACCGGCCTGCTCGCCGACGCCGCCCACCGGACCCATCCGGAGCTGGCGCCGACCGGTCCCCACGGCGTTCCTCCTCCCCCCGTTCGGCTGCTGCATGGCCGCCGCGACCACCTCATCCCTTTCACCGAGACCCTGGCCCTGGAGCGCCTCCTCCGGAAGAGGGCCGATGTCTCCGCCACGATCACGGGCCTTTTCGCCCACTCCCGTGAATCCGGACCCACAGCCTCCCGAATACGCGAGTCCGCCGGTTTCTTCAAGGGGCTGAAGGAGATGATGGCCCTCCAATACCGCTGATTCCGCTCACCGCGGACATCACCGCGAACCCCGAGTGCGAAGCCCGAGTCTTGCGCTCCGGGGGTTTCCATGGGACTTTTTGAGCATATTGTATGAACAATGGGTATTGGGGGCGACTATGGGACAACGACCGGAGCGTGCCGACGCCGGGCCGCCGGAACACCTTGCACGGATCGACGGATCCGGTTTGGGCGTTACGGTCAGGGTTGCACCCCACGCCGATCCCTCCGCGGCGCATGAATGCCGCAGGATCGCCATCGATTGGCTCCAGGACCGGATGGACACTCCTCTGCCGCGCAGAGCCATGGCTCATCGCTCCTTTACTCATGCCGGCGCCGATGCGGTGTGCCGGGCCATACGGACGCGGGACGGGCGCGGCGACTACTGGGCCGCCCAGTTGGAGCGCACCCCTCACAAGAACCAGGCCACCGTCACGGAAGTCGCGGTCGCGCATCCGGAAGGACGTTCACCTCATGTCAGCATCAGCGTGTTCGACCGGTCGGTCGTTCCCGCCGATCCCGCCGGTCAATACCCGGCCGAAATGCTCGCCGGGATGGCCGATCGGATACCCTTGCTGCTTGGCGGCCGGACCCTCAGCCATACCCCGATCGTGGTGGACTCGCCGGAAACGATGGCGGGGTTCCATCGCATGCTTGTGGATCCCGGGCGCAGGATGCCGTTCGCGGTAGTTTCGGTACCGCCCGACATCGAAGATCCTGTTCTGCTGCGAGAACAGTGGGAACGGCTGGCCCGCATGCTTACCGGCCTTGCAATCGTCTGGGTGCTGCCCCCGAAAATGACCTACCGCCTGAGCGACCAGGTGTCCAAGTCCCTCTCGGTCTTCCTCGGTGCGTGGCGGTTCTATCGGCCCGGCTTCAACCATCTTGCGGATCGCACCCACCATCTACTGTTCCTGAAGAACAGGATGGAGGACGAGCGCGGAGTGGAGGAAACGGCACGCCAGTTCCTGGCAATGGCCATCGAGGAGCGGATGCGAGCCGGCTCCGACGCCCATCCTTCCGTCGGCTATGACGACCTGGCCCGGGAAGAGGCTGCGGCAGGACGTGCTCCAGCCAGGTTGGTCGCGCGACTCCGCGACTCGCTGCGGAGCACTTCCGCCGAGGCACCGCGAGCCGGGGACGCCCGGTATGGCCAGTCGGGGGACACGCAGGCCAGCGTTCACGAACCTGCCCCGGCAACATCGGAGACCGTCGCCGCCATCGGCGAACGGGCCGCAACGGACGGGCACGGGCCGCGGATCGCCGCCGAAGGAGCCGAGATCCGGGAGCACCGGTACAAAGAGGTGCTGCGGCGGGCCGATCGAGCAGAGCGTGAACGCGATGAAGCCCGGCAAAGGGTCGCCCGGTTGACGGAACTGGTTCGGGCGTTGGGGGGGGACCCCGATGCCGCAACTCCCTTTCCGACGGCGTGGGAGCAGTTCGCGCCCTGGTGCGATGAGAATCTGGGAGAGTGCGTCTCGCTGGCCGGCGCCGTGCGGCGGGATCTGAGAGGCGCCGAGTTCGAGGATGTGGCCCTGGCGGCGCGGTGCATCCACTGGCTCGCCCACGAGTATCGCGAAGAATGTCTCCGCGGCGGGAATCCGCATGTGCACGGGTGCATTCACGAGATCGACGAGAGCGTCTACAACCTCCCCTGCGACGAGGACTGCGTCGATTGCAAGTGGCGAGGCCGGCGGCATCGCGTCGAGTGGCACCTCCAATGCGGTGCCGACCGGCACGACCCGCGCCGCTGTCTCTGCATCTACTATTTCTGGGACGCGGACACGCAACGCGTGGTCGTCGCCTCGATGCCCTCGCACCAGGAGACAACCCTGAACTGAGGGCCGGCCGGGGTGGCCGGGAGGTGCCGTAGCTCCGAAAGTTGTGTATATTGGATGTGATTGTGTATGTATGATGTGTATTCCCCGGACCCGTTGATGCCGCGAATCCACCTGGTCGTTTCCGAGCCGGACCGCGCCCGCTACGCGGCCGCCGCACATCGCGAGGGGCTGACCCTGAGCGCGTGGCTCCGCGCCGCTGCCGCCGACCGGCTGGACCGGCGTGCGGACGCCGAACCGTTTCGCACCGAGGATGACGTGTGGCGGTTCTTCGCGGACCGCGACGCAGAGACGGACTGCGGCACCGAGCCGGAATGGGAGCAGCACCTGGCCGTCATGCGCGCGTCGCGGAAGCGTGGCGCAACCGGAACCTGACGCATTCGAGCCATGGTTTTCGTCGACACCAGCGTGCTGATGTTCGCGGTGGGAAGAGATCATCCGCTCCGCTCGCCCGCCCGTCGCTTCTTCGCTGCGGCGACGGCCGACCGGCAACCGCTCGCAACGTCGTCCGAAGTCCTTCAGGAGCTGGCCCACGCCTACCTGCCCGTGGAGCGCATGCAGGCCCTGGCCGCCGCGTTGCGGATCGTCGACCGGACCCGGATGGAGGTGTGGCCGCTGGAGCGCGACGACGTGATTCTCGGCATCGACCTCGCCACCCGGCATCCTGCGCTCGGGGCGCGCGACCTGTGTCACCTCGCCAGTTGTCAGCGGCGCGGCGTCACCCGCATCCAGACCTTCGACCGGGCCCTGAGAGCCGCCGCGGACTCCCTGCGCCGACGGTAGCGTGAGGCTACCCGTGGCCGCGCCTCGCCTACAACCCCACCACCCTCCCCACCCCCGCCGCCTCGGCGCGGCGCAGCACCTCGGCCCCGATCGCCACATCCTGCACCGCCGTGCCGACCGACTTGAAGAAGGTCAGCTCCCGTCCCGCGTTCCCGCCGGGGGCGTCCCCGTTGACGATCTCCCCCAGGTCCGCGTCGATCACGTCGGTGGTCACCAGCCCTTCACCGATCGGGATGACCAGGTCGCCGGCCTCCTCCAGCGCCGCTTCCCGCTCCTCGACCACCACCCGCGCCCGCGTCACCACCTCGCTGCCCACCTCGCGCATGTGAGGCATGAAGCTCCCACTGCCACTCACGTGCGTGCCGGCGGGGAGCGCGGAGCCGTCGAAGACGGGCGTACCCGATGTGGTCACCGCGACAATGATGTCGGCCCCGTCGACCGCCTCGGCCGGGTCGGAGACCGCCCGCGCCCCGACCCCTTTCAGCGAAGACGCCAGCCGCCGCGCGGAATCGGGCCCGCGCGAGACCACCCGCACCTCTTCGATCGGCCGCACCGTGCGCATGGCTTCGATCTGGCGGGGTGCCTGAACGCCCGCCCCGAAGATGGCCAGCACCCGCGAATCGGGGCGGCTGAGCAGCCTGGCCGCCAGCCCCGCCGCCGCGGCGGTCCGAATCGCGGTCAGCTCCCCCCCGTCCATCAGCGCCACGGGCAATCCGGTTTCGTCGTCCAGCATGAGGATGACGCCGTTGATGCTCGGCAATCCCCGGGCTCGGTTTTCCCCGAAGACCGATACCACCTTCGCGCCCCGCTCCCCCGCCCCGCCCAGGCGCGCCGGCATGAACAGGGAGATGCCCCCTCCGGTGGCCAGTGCGACCCGTACCGGCATCTCGGCCGATCCCGCGGAGAGCTGCCCGAAGGCGCGAGCCATGGCGTCGATGGCGTCGCTCATGGTGATCAGCGACAGGATCTCGGCGCGGGAGACGATGCGGACGTTCATGTGGGTGCACCCGGTCGGAAGGTCGCTATCGCTCCAGATACCTCTCCACCAGCACCCTCCGGTGATGCCGCGAGTGCCCCGCCATGATCCATGCCAGGCTCCTCACCGTGAACACGTACCCGCTGGCCGTCCCCCTCCGGTCCCAGATCTCCTCGCCGAAGCTCTTCAGCAACAGCAGCGTCGCCGTGCGCACCGCCGAGAGCTCCCCGGCCAGGTCGGCGAGGGGTCTCCGGCCGGCTCCGGAGGCCGCGGCGTAGGCGTTCTCGTCGAATGAGGGAAAGTGCGACCGGTCCCCGCGCGCGAAGGCCATGGCCCGCACGCTGAACATCCGTTCGGCGTCGATGACGTGTCCCACCACCTCCCGGACGGACCACTTCCCGGGCGCATAGCGGTGTCTCTCCCGGTCGGCGGGCACGGCAGCGAGGATGGCCCGCCACTCGTGGGAGTCGCGATCGAACGCCTCCAGCAGCGGCCCGTCCACCTCCGCGATGTACGCGCCGTAGAAGTCGGCGTATTCGTCGGGCCGGGGTCTTGCGGGTGACTGCGGCATCGGTGTCTCGAATCTCCTGTCCCGATAGTTCATCCATCGTCCGCCAGCGTCACAAACCGGCGGGTAGCCGGTTTTCAAGATACTCTCCGGGGGGAATTGAACCAATCCGGACGGCGCGTTTCCACGTCCCGCCCGCTCGCCGCTTGCGCCGGCGCGCGCCGTCAAACCCGCCGGCGACCGGGTGTGGACACGCGGCCCCGCCGGGCGGATATTCTCCGCATGATCTTCCGGGGCTCACAGGTGGCTGTCGTGGTCGCTTTCGTCGTCGTCCTGGTCGTCGTGGGAACCATCGGCTACGTGTGGATCGAGGGCTGGAGCTGGGCCGACTCGTTCTATATGACGATCATCACCATCACCGCCGTCGGGTATCACGAAGTGCATCCGCTCGGTGAGACGGGCCGCATCTTCACGGTGTTCATGCTCGTCGGCGGCCTGACCGCGCTCGGGGCCTGGTTCGCACTGATCACAGCGTCGCTGGTCCGGATGGACCTCCGCAAAACCTACGAGAGGCGCAGCACCATGAAGAAGGCCGGCCGCATGAAGGACCACGTGATCATCTGCGGCGGGGGGAACATGGGTCAGCAGATCATGCGGGAGCTGGGCGGTGCCGGGACTCCGTGCGTGGTCATCGAGCGTGACCGGGACGCGACCGAGTCGCTGCGGGAGATCAACTCCGATGCGGCCATCGTCACGGAGGACGCCACCCGCGACCGGGTGCTCCGGCAGGCCGGCATCGGGCGGGCGATGGGACTCGTGGCCTGCCTTTCGTCGGACACGGACAACCTCTTCGTGTGCCTGTCCGCGCGCGACCTGAGCGACCGGCTGGTCATCGTGACCCGCGCCGAGGGCAAGTCGACCACGGCGAAGATGTACCGGGCCGGGGCCGATCACGTCGTGAGCCCGAACAGGACCGGCGCCGTGTGGGTGGCGTCGGTCCTAGTGCGCCCCTCGGTGGCATCGTTCATGGACGCGTCCGAGAAGGGCCGCCATCTGTCGCGCCACATCGACCAGGCGACGGTGGGCGAGGGGTCGCAGGTGGTCGGCGTGACTCTGGGCGAGGCGCGCGTCCTGCACGAGACCGGCCTGCTCGTGATCGCGATTCGCAAGCCGGGCCAGCCGTACGAGGAGGCGACCTTCAACCCCGACGCCTCCATCCGGCTCGAGGCCGGGGACGACCTGATCGTGCTGGGCGACGACGAGCAGGTGGAGCGGCTGCGGGCATATGTGGGTTGAATCGATCCGGCACCCTGGCCGATACGGGCCCCGGGAGGCCCTTCCGCGGGCCGTCGGTTAGTGGAAGTTCCCGAAGTCCACCCGCACCCGGTCTCCCGTACTCCAGTCCACCTCGTAGGCCAGCGACGTCTCGATCCCCGCGACCTCCAGGATGTAGTCGTACAGTGCCGTCACCCGCGCGTACGCTGCCGGGATTTCGCCGCAAGTCTGCCGGTTCACGGCGAAGCTCGTGATCCCCACCTCCAGCCAGGAATCCCGGTACGGCACCATGAGCGGGCCACCGCTGTCGCCGAAGCAGACCCCCCGGTTGAGTCTCAGGTCCCCGGCGCAGATGACCCTGGCGGTGATCGCGCCGAAATAGATTCCGGCGATCGCGTCGCATTTCCTGTTGCTGATGATCGGGACCGTCGTCTTGAGAAGGAACTGCGATCCCTCGCCCTCCTCGGTCTGGCCCCAGCCGATGGCCGTGGCGGTGTCTCCGGGCTCCGAATACGCCCACTGGATGGGTTCCTGCACGTAGATCCGCGGATACATGAGCGGCTCCGTCAACCTCAGCAGGGCCACATCCCAGTCGATGGTCTGACCGAAGTTCGAATGCCAGTAGACGCGGTCCACATCGATTTCCTCACCGCCCTCCTCGAGGTCGACCGTCCCGATCAGGACCTTGATCGACTCGGGCTGGCTCCCCGCGACACAGTGTGCGGCCGTGAGCACGTAGCGGCTGCTGATCAGCGTCCCGCCACAGTATTGGAATCCGCCCGTGGTGCGCAGCGCGACCATGAAGGGGAACTCGTTCTCGAGGGCCTCCTCTCCGTTGATGATCGCGGCAACCCGCGGATCGGATGCGGCCGCGACCCCCGCGAAGGTGCTGGTCCACCCGAGCTGGAGCGTCTGGGTCACCGTGTAGGTCCGGTCCGCCTCCAGTCCCCTGATCTCGTAGGTCCCGTCCTCGCCCGAGAACCCGACGATCTCACCCGCCTCGAGCTGCCCATTGCCGTTGTCGTCCAGAAACACCATGAACCGGTCCAGCTTCTCCTCGTCATGGTCCATGACTTCATCGAGGTTGCGGTCGAACCAGATTCCGCCGTGGATCGAGTTGGGCCCGCTCCCCACCGGCGTCGAGACGTTGATGTAGCCACCCATCCACCCCTCTCCGTTCCGGTCGTCGGTGACGGTCAAACCGAACGCATGGGTGCCAGGCTCGGTGAAGGTGTGGCTCGCGCGCGCCCCTTCCACTTCGACACTGTCCGGGAAGGTCCAGAGATACTTCTCGATTTCCCCGTCCGAGTCCGTGGAACGGGAGCCGTCGAAATGGACCGTGAGTGGGGCAGGCCCCACATCCACGTCGGTCGTGAACGCCGCGATTGGAAGCACGTTCCGAAGCAGCGGCTCCTCGGGCTCCACGGTGGTTTCGTCGCCACAGGCCGCTACGGCCACCACCACCGGAATGAACAAGGAACGGACTCCGCAGCACATGACACCCTCCCGTCGCTATCCCTGACTCTGGCTACCTGGAGCGGATTGGGCCACACTCCCCTCCCCCGAAATCCCTTATACCCCCTGGCAAACCGAAGGTTCCGCGGTTCCTGCTTTCGGCGCCGGAGCCCGGACCGTCGGCGTCCACTGTCTACGTGGACACAATCATGGGCGCTGCTGGATTCGAACCAGCGACCTCCTGCTTGTAAGGCAGGCGCTCTGAACCGACTGAGCTAAGCGCCCCGCTTGAACTTACGAGATCCCCCGGGCTCGATTCCCGCTATCTATTCCCGCCAATTGGTCGCGAGAGACCCTCGGGCGGTCCTCAAGCGCCTGTCTGAGCCGATCGACGTTTGCGTGCTGGTAGCACTGAAGGATCGTGTGGGGCGTCTTCCAGCCCCCCAGCTCGCAGAGGACCTTCAGCGGCTGGTCCATGAGGTCAGATGCGAACTTGCGCCTCAAGGAGTGCCAGCCTCTACCGCGCTTCGGTTCGAGTCCCGCCAGCGTCTCGGCTTTCTGCCACCAGACGCGTACCCTAGACCGGTCCAAGCATCTCGATGCGTCTTTCGGCGCGGGCAACACGGGAGCGTTCCCGATCTTGGGACTCTGCTTCCGCGCTTCCTCCAGGACAGCGAGCACCTCGACCGTGATCGGTGTCCGGTGCTCGTAACCGGTCTTTTCGTTCTCGGCACGCCACCGGATGGTCTTGTCCTCCAAGTCGATGTCCAACCAGCGCAGCTGGCGGATCGCGCCGATACGGTGTCCCGTTTCGTGGGCGATGACCAGCGCCACGCCGAAACGCCAGTCAACCCTCGGCGACACCCTAAGCAGCGCCTCGTACTCCTCGTCCGTGAGAACCACGCGGGTCGGGTTCTTCTCCCTCGGCGCCTTGAGGCCCCTCAGCGGGTTGAAATCAAGGAGGAGTCTTCCCTCCTCGTCCCTCGACTTCGCTGCCCAGTTGAGGATCGCAAGCAGGAACTTCAGGTCGTATTGGATCGTCCGGTCGGACACCGGCCTGCGGCTACGCCCGACCCTGCCCGCGCGCCGCTCCCGGATGAACCGGTCCCAATCGCGCTGTGAGAGTGTCGCGGGCTTCCGGTTCCTTCCGAAGAACCGGAGGAACATCTCCATCGTGCGGCGGTCGTACCTCTGCGCCCGCTCACTCTTGGTGGGGGTTACCTCGTCTCGGTAAATGTCAAAAAGCCGTCCCAGCGTGAGCGGCTCGGGCTCGGCCTCCGCCTTGCCGTTG
>JAPPNO010000110.1 GCA_028873845.1 Gemmatimonadota bacterium
GCACGTCGTTGACCCCGGGACCCTGCAGCAGAAGCGGAACGCCCGCCTGTGCGAAGGCCGGCTCGCCCTCGGTGTACATCCCGTCGCCATCGAGTTCGTCCAGGAACAGCATGCCGCTCACCGATGCGGTCCGCGTGTGCATGCCTTCAAAGTTCTGGACCACCGCCTCGTCCTGCGCCACCGCCAGATCGGCGCTGGACATCTCAAACTCGTACGCGTCCTCGTCCCAGCCCTCGATCGCGACCGTGTAGTCGCCCTCGGCCAGGCCGGTGAAGGCATACTGTCCGCCGTCGGCCGTCATCATGGTCGCGTCGGCGTCGCCCGAGAGCGTGACGGTGATTTCGTCCAGGCCCATGCCTTCCACGCTCACCCGGCCGCTGATGCCGGCCGTGCGCAGAAGCTCGCCCTGGAACGCAACCGTCGCCGTCTTGCGCAGACCCACCGACACGCTCTGCGTCGTGGCCTCGAACTCGTACTCGTTCTGGTCGAAGTCCGAGATCGCGACCGCGTAGTCGCCCGCGTGCAGCTCGTCAACGATGTAGTAGCCGGCGTCGTTGGTCGTCGTCTCATGCTCTTCGTCCTTCGGGCCGCCGGTCACCGTGACCGTCGCCGAAATCGCATGACCCTCGACCGTGACCGTACCCGCGATCGCGGCCGTGCGGAGCATGATGCCCTTGAACGGCACCGTCGCCGTTTCCTGGAGCGGGACCGTGACCGTCGCCGTGGTGACATCGAAGCCGTACAGGTCCGGATCCGGGTTGGTGATGCCAACCGAGTAGTCGCCGGCGTGCAGTTCCGGGAACGAGAACTGTCCGGCGGCGTTGGTCGTGGTCTCTTTCTCTTCGCCCTCGCCCTGCAGCGTGACGGTGACCTCGCCGAGGCCGGTGCCCTCGACCGTGACCGTGCCCATGATCGACGCGGTCCGCAGGTAGATGCCCTCGAAGGGCACGCTGGCGGTCTCGCCGTGGGCGACCGTGACGGTCTGCGACGTGACGTCGAAGCCGTACAGGTCCGGGTCCGGGTTGGTGATGCCGACCGAGTAGTCGCCGGAACGCAGTTCGCTGAAGGTGAACTGGCCCGCGCCGTTGGTCGTCGCCTCGCGCTCTTCGCCCCTGCCCTGCAGGCTGACCGTCACGTCCGCGAGCGGGTTGTTCCCCACGGTGACCTGGCCGGTCACGCCGGAGGTCCGCAGATACGTCCCCTCGAAGGGAACGACCTTGGACTCGCCGACCGCGATCATCGCGGTCGAGGCGGTGGAGCCGAAGGCGACGTCGTCCTCGTCGAATCCGGAGATCTCGACGGTGTAGTTGCCGGCGCGCAGGCCGGTGAACGCGTACTGCCCGTTGGCGTCCGTCAGCGTCTCGGAATTGCTCATCCCGGACAGCTTGACGGTGACCCCGCCGAGGCCCTCGTTCTCGACCGTCACCGCCCCCATGATGGCGGAGGTGCGGATCCAGGAACCCGGGAAGTTGACGGTGACGTTCTCGCCGTCGGTGGCGATCGTCGCCGCGGACGACGTCTGATCGAACGTCGCGTCGTCCGGGTAGTTGCTGATGGTGACCGTGTATGCACCGGCTTCGACGCCGTCGAACCGGTACATGCCTCCGTTGGCCGTGATGGCCGTGGCGCCGTTGCTCAGGGTGACGGAAACCCCGTCGACCCCCTGCCCCTCGACCGAGACCAGCCCGTCGATCGAGCCGGTGGGCGGCGGAGGATCGACAGGATCTCCGCACGCGATCGGGAGTGCAAGCAACATGGCTGCCGCCAGGAGCTTGAGTCTGTTCATGCTTTTTCTTCTCCAGTTTGAGAAGGGTTGGAAAGCAGCCCCGTCGTTCGGGGACGCGGATACAGGCCCACCATTCAGCAAAAACGGTGCCAAGTTTGCGGTATTCCGCGTATTGAGTCAGCTTATCTCCATCGGTACGTATAGATGATTATTGGGATATTGCAGAGAGGCGTGGACAGCCATTTTTTTCACAAAATCGCTAGAATATGTACGTTTTGGGACAACTCACCGTGGGGATGCGAACGAATTTCCCCCAATTGTTTAATATCCGTGATAGTGGGTCCAAGTGCACCACTGCGACGGATAAATCATAATTGGGCACATATTCCCATTCAACCGACGAATTCCGCATTGGGTCATACCGTTTTCGGTTCATGGCTCTTCAGTGTTCCCCAATAAAAAAATGTCCGTCACATCGGAGTTCATCCGGATCTCCCGAGTCGCCTCGAACGACACGAAATCCACATCTGCGAGTCCCCCGCAGTCAGCTTTCCTTGCGGCAGTCAGGATTTGGACCCCCGTTCCGCCGCCTCCGATGCGGTTCGCCGACACAGCCGGAAGGTTCAATGCTAGCCTTGATCCCGTTGATCACCGGCCCGCCCGGCGAACCATGCCGCGGCCCGCCTGAGGATATCCCGCTCGACCCTGAGCCGCCTGTTGTCCCGCTTCAGACGCTGCAGCTCGGCCCGCACCTCGGTCCTGAGTCCGTCGCCGCGCCGCCCCTCATCCAGATCCGCCTGCTTGACCCAGTTCCGTATCGTCTGCTCCGAAGGCTTGTACTCCCGGGCCAGGGAGCCGGGGCGGCGTCCACCCCTCACGAGCTCCACCAGGTGCTTCTTCAGCTCGGCCGGATACCGTTCCCGTTTTCCCGCCATCGGCTATCCCCTATCCCGGCGCGTGGTTCCGCGTGCCGGTCCCCACTTCCCAACGCCTCTGGGGCGACGCGCCCGGATCCGGCCCTGGAACGTCGTCGTCTCGCGGCGAACCCTCCCGGGCGGCCCGCTTCAACCAGTCGTAGTACCCGCTGGCCGACAGACCGAGCGCCCTGCACATCGCCACAATCGCGAACTCGCCCCGGTGGGCCTTCATGAACTCGTACCCGTCCTGGGGATCGATCAGGAGTCCATCGCGGACCTGACGCCCTCGCCCGGGTTCACCGGAGTCGTTCATTGCGAGGCCGCGTGGACGGTGCGCGCTCGCGGCGGTAACACCGCGTTTGCCGGAACCTTCACTCCCTGCTCCAGGCGGGCACGGTTCCCGACCCTGGCGTTGGGCCCGACAACCACTCGGGCTCCGAGCGCGGTCCGCGACCCGATCTCGGCCCCTGCGCCTATCCACGCCCCAGGACCGATCGAAACACGGCTTCCGACTTTCGCGCCCCGGTCGACGAGGGCACCCTTGCGCAGCGTCGTTCGCTGCTCGACCTGCGCTCCCGCGGAGACGCGCGATCCGGACTCGACGTTGGTGCGGTCTCCCAGGACGGCGCGTGTCCCCACTTCGACCTGCGGCCCGATCCTGGCACCCTGTCCCGTATTGGATCCGGGACCGAGCAGCGTTCCCGGCCCAACGAGCGTGTCGGCGCCGATGGTCGCGAACTCCCCGACGTACACACCTGTCTGGATGATGGCGTTGACGCCGATGTGCGCGTTGCGGCCGACCGTGACGTCGCAGCCGATCATGGCGCCCGCTTCCACCGTCGCGGACGGGTCGATACTGGCCGTCGCGTGCACCGTGGCCGTGGGATCGATGTTGGCCCCCATCGTCACGGCGTCCCTGTGTCGCCGGGGGGGCCGGCGCCGCGCCGCAGGCGCACCCGTCTTTCGCCGAATCCGCGAGCGGGGGTCTCGGGGCGGGCCGCTCTGCGGCCGATCGATCGGTACAACGATGTGACGCTGATGGATATTTCGTGATGATTACGGGATATACGGCAAATACCACGAGATATTATGGGGACAGGCGAAAACGCTAGCAAGCCCTTCGGTGGGGGTTCGGGAGGGCCTTGTGGAACATTCCGGTCCCGTTTAGACTACTACAGTAGTCAACTAGTGTGGTAGTCGTCCTGCGGCGCGAGTGTCTCCGCGGTCACTGCCCGATTCCGGGAAGGAAACAAATGATGAAGATCGCGATGATTCCCCTGATGGTGCTCGGTGTCGCCGGGGCCGGCCTGGCCGCCTACACGAGCGGCGAACAGCCCATCGCGCCCGCCGTTCAGGAGCGGCAGGCAGCGCAGGAGGGCGCGGACGCGGAGATGCTCTACGGTCTCGTGAAGCAGGCCCGTGCCGATCTGCGCGAAATGCGCCTGGCGGCCGGGCTGGGTGCTCGGACGGCCGCGCCGCAGGAGGGCCAGCCGGCAATCCGCGAAGGCGGGGAGGGTGCGGGCGAGCACGGCGGGCGCGAAGGACGTGGCGAGGGCCGCGGCGGGCACGGCGGAGGCGAGGAGGGCAGCGCCTACATGCCGAAGATGACGAAGCAGGACGAGCGCTTCGCGAACGGGGCCCGCCTGGTTCTCCAGTTCAATCCGCGCACGCAGGTGTTCGCCGGATCGGTGACGAACACCACTTCGCGCACTCTCTCGCAGGTGCGCGTCGAGGTCCACCTGGACAACGGCACGGAGCTGGGCCCGACGAAGCGCATCGATATCGCGCCGGGCCGGACCGCGCCCGTCGAGCTGGGCGCCTTCGGCCACGAGTTCAACGCCTGGATCAGTCATCCCGAAGCCGGCGTCGAGGCGGGACACAGTGCCGGTGGAGAAGAGGGCGGCGAGGGCGCCGGCGAACACGGCGGGCGCGAGGGACGCGGGGAGGGCCGCAGCGAGCACGGCGGCGGCGGGGATGCCCGCCCCCCCGGTGCGGCGTACCGGCCGGTGTTCAACCAGCTCCAGATCCTGCGTGGCGAGATGCGCGCGTTCGAGGCCGACCTCAAGGCCAGAGCGAGGTAAGGGACGCAGCGGTCGGAACCTCGAATGACTACCTGGGTAGTAACTACCCGAGTAATCGACAAGGTCCACACCCCGGGAGAGACACGATGAAGCGGAAGCGACAACTCGGCGACCTGCAGCTCGCGATCATGCGCGTGCTGTGGGAGCGCGGCGAAGCTCCGGCGATCGAGGTTCACCGGGCGCTCTTCGAGGAGCGCGGCCTGGCGGTGACGACGATCAAGACGATGCTGCGCAAGCTGGAGGAGTACGGCTGCGTGGAGCACCGGACGAACGGAAGGCAGTTCATCTACCGGCCCGCGATCGCCGAGGCCGATGTTCGCAAGGGAATGGTGGGCGATCTCGTTCAGCGCCTGTTCGCCGGTGACAGCGCGGCACTCGTCAATCATCTCGTCCGATCCGGCGAAATCGATGCCGGGGATCTGGAGGATCTCAGGGAGATCGTCTCGAGGAAGCGCGGAGGGGACTCGAAATGACCTGGCTCTTCACCTTCCTGGTACACAGCACGCTGTGGCTGGGGCTTGCGTGGCTGAGCGTGCGCCTGTTCCCCGGGATCCACGCACGCCTGCGCGAAACGATCTGGTGCACGGCTCTGGCCGCCAGCCTGATCACTCCGACGGTCCACGCACTGAACCGGCCGGACTCGGCGGTGTGGCGTCTTGCCGTTCCCTCGGTCCTTGCCGGTGCGGAGCACGGGTCTGGAGAACCGGGCCACCGGGACGGGGAGGCTTCCGTTGCCATGGCGGCGGGCGGAGAAGTCCATGGCAGGGAGAGCGGTGCCGATGCGAACTGGCCGGCCCCTGCCGACTTCCTGTGGGCCGCGCTGGCGGGCGGTCTGCTCGTCCTCTATCTCCTTCGACTGGAGAGGTTGCGGCGGCGCCTTCGCGATCGCGAGCCGGTCAGCGACTCGCGTGCCAGGCGCGCACTGGCCGCACTTGGCGGGAGGACTGCCCTGGACCCGCCGCCGCGCCTGACGGCGAGCCACAGCCTGGGCTCGCCGGTTGCACTGGGCATGGGGTCACGCCGCGAGATCTGCGTGCCGGTGCGCGCACTGCACGAGCTGGACGAGGGGGAACTCCGCGCGCTTCTCGGCCACGAAGTCGCTCACCACGTGCGCCGCGACACGATCCGGCTGGCCATGCTGAACGTCCTGCAGGCGGTCTTCTTCTTCCAACCACTCATCCGGCTCGCGGTGCGGGAGCTACGACTGGCGGCCGAGGAACTGTGCGACGACTGGGCGGCCAGCCAGTTCGACGACCGCTTCGCCATGGCGAGCTGCCTCACGGAAGTGGCCCGGTGGGTCGTCCGTGGCGACCGCCGCAGCCCGGTCCCGTGCATCGGCAGGTGCCGCTCGCAGCTGGAACGGCGTGTTCGTCGGCTGTTGAACGAACGCCGTTCATTCCGGCCGCCATCGCGGGCCTGGCGGCGTACGGGCGCGGTGGGCCTCCTGGCGCTGGCCCCTCTGCTGGCCCCGGTCGTGGCTCCCGGCCCGGACGTGTCCCACGAGGACCGTCGCGTGCTCGAGGGTGCGGCGCCGCGGGAACACGGACTGTCGCGGGAGCACGGGCTGTCGCGGGAGCACGGGATCCGCGAGCAGGCGGAGCGCGGTCACGCATCGCGCACCCGGGGCACGCCGGCAATCTCCCGGGAAGAGTCGCACTAACAAACACCAGCACTCCGTCGAACCTTGACCACGAGGGGCCCTGACGGAGGGCTTTGACCAGGGTACCGCCAATCGGCACCCGCCATTTTTCACCACAAACGCAAGAGGAAAATACCATGACAAGACAAACCATCACCGGACGATCCGTAGCCCTGGCCCTCCTGACCATGATCGCTGCGGCGTGCGACACCCCCACCGAGCCCGGCGAGTCGGGCACGCGCTACAGTCCGTCGGAAACCGCGACGGAGACCCGCAACGGAGTAACCCTGGTCATCAGCTACAACTCGTCGAGCGAGCGGTTCGACGGCACCGTCACCAACAACAACGACACGACGGTCACCGATGTACGCGTCGAGATCCACCTTTCCAACGGGACCGAACTCGGCCCGACGCCGAGGGTCGACCTCGCGGCGGGGGAGACCAAGCCCGTCACCCTGGACGCCTCCGGCGAGAGCTTCACCTGGTACAGCGTCCACGTCGAATTGGGGTCAGGATCGAGTTGAGCCACCACGGACTGGTAAAGCGTAATTTACATTAAGTCATCTCTAGTATACATCGCTTACCCCCGCGAGCCTTTGCGCTTCGCTGCAGAGACTCCAATTGAGTCCGGCAGGATGACTCCACCCGGCCCCGCCAGCGGGCCCGCCCACGGACCGGCGTCCTTGATGGAACCCGCCGGGACCACCACGACCGACGGGGTGAACTCGGCGGCCGGGGCGGCGTAGGCCGCCACGGTGGCCGCACCACGGGTCACCGGCCCCGGAAACAACTGGATGTCACCGGCGGTCTCCGGGTGCTCATTCCTGCCGATGTTCTCCGAAAAGGGGTAGCCGAGGATTCCCCCGTTGTACCCCCAGCAGCGCAGTCCACCGGTCTCCATGACCGCGCAGGTGCCGTCCTCGTAGAGGAAGATGCTTGCGACGGGTCCCCCGACCCTGACGGGAGGCACGGATGTGATCTCCTCATCGTCGCCCAGTCGGGTGATGCCGGGAATGCCAAGTTGTCCGGCGGAGTTGCCGTCTCCCCAGCACCTGACGGACCCGTTTTCCATCAACACGCACGTGTGCCAGTAGCTTGCAGCCAGGTCGACGACGGGCGACTCGAAGAAGAGCGGCACGGTGGCGGCGGCGGTCTCGTCATCACCGATGTGCTCCCACCAGTTGTTGCCGTGTCCGAGATTGCCGTAGCCCGCATCTCCCCAACACCGCACGGCGCCATCGTCCATTAGGGCGCACATGTGGTATCCGCCGACGGCGATCTTCCTGGCCGTCCCCGGCAGTTCCAGATCCCCGGCATCGGACGGAGGCTCGTCGTCGCCGATTGGTTCGGACGTTCCGAAAGCCGCTCCGTAGCCGAGTCCGTAACTCCGCCCAACCAGCTCTTTCCTGTCCCAGTCCCAGTCTGCGGCATTCAGGCCCCAGCATCGGACCTTTCCGGTGTCGAGCAGCGCACAAGCCTTGTACCGTCCACCGGCCACCTGGACGGCGTTTCCTCCCAGCAGCACATCGTTGTCCATGTCCGCCGGGGTCTCGTCGTCGCCCACGTTGATCTGGTCCTGGTGCCCCATCCCCAGCTGCCCCGCGTGGTTGCTTCCCCAGCAGCGCACCCTGCCCGAGTCGAACACGGCGCAGACGAAGTCGTCGCCACCGCCGATGTCCACCACGCGTCCGCCGATCCCGATCGGAACGGGACCCACATCGGCCATCGTCTCGTCGTCACCGACGGGTTGGTCGTTGCCGTACCCGAGCAGCCCGCCGGTCGCCGATCCCCAGCAACGAACGTCGCCGGCCAGCGTGCGCACGCACTCGTTGGAGAAACCCAGGCGGAACTGCAGGGCATGCCCGCCAATCGGCATGTCGCCGACATCCGGCGGGCCCAGGAACCCCCGCGTACTCCTGCCATACGCCCACAGGGGCCGCGAGCGATCGCCCCAGCAACGGACGGTGCCCCGGTCGGTGAGTATGCACATCACGTCGCTGTTGAACCGGCCCTCCACGATCGCGAAGACCTCGACCCGGGCAGCCACCTCCTGCTCCAGGTACGTCACGCTGAACTCGCCCGATCCGCTTGTCCTCGCGGTCAGCACGCCGTCTTCAATCGCCAGCAACGAGGCGTCGGATACGTCCCAGGAATCGACCCACTCCGGGTTGATCGGCACGGCGGTTCCGAGGGCGTCGGTGAGGACCAGCGACAACGGATGGGACTGGCCGACCCCGAGCTCCCATTCCGACGCTTGCAGGGAGACCACAAGGGGGGGTTGCAGAACGTTGTACTGTGCGTATTCGCCCAGGTATTTGAAGGTCGTGGTGTCCCAGGCGCTCACCCCAAGGCGTGCACGTCCCACAGAGTTTCCGGTGACGCATACCTGTGTGGCAGTGCCGTCGGGCGAGAAAACCAGCGAGTCGACGGCCAGGACCTCCGGGTCGAACGATTGGCGAAGGACGTGGTCGAAATCCCCCAGGCGCACGGCGTTGCCGCCGGAATCACGCCCGGTCAGCTCGAGGCATCCCGATTGGCCAGGCACGAGCCAGTCGGGGCCGCTCCACGATCCCTTCACCCACTCCCAATTGGTCAAGGCTCCGTATCCGGAGTGGCCGCCGGCGCGGGCGAAGAGCGTGTCGCGGCCCGCGCGTCCCGCCTGCACCTCGGCAGTGGCGGTCAGGCTGTCGCTGGAGACGCCCGTTTCGGCGAGTTGCGCCCCGCCCTGCGCGGCCATCGTCCACTGCATTCCCGGGGGAGGAGGCACGGCCGGATCTTCAGAGGCGTCCAGCAACTGGGCCGAGAAATCGATCGTGCGGGGCGGTTGGCCGACCCGCGAGAAGACCATGGCCGCACGCGGCCACACCCGGACGCTCATTCCCGCCCCGTCCCCGGCGGCTGCATCACCTGCAGCCGAAGCATCGTCGGGAGGGGAGGTCAGGTCGGTGTCGGAATGGCAGGCAGCCGTCCACAGGAGGAGTGCAAGCAGTACGAGCAGTCCGTGGATAAGGCCCCGCGAGCACCGAGAACGGCGAGGCGCCGGGCCGACATTTGGTTGAAGTTTCGCATCTTGTTGCGGTGATTGTGGTTGCATGCTCGACAGCCCGATTTCCCGCTGAATGATTCCCGCCGGTCGCGATCTCAGCCGCGAGCCCGGCGGCGGTCTTCCAGAGCCTTCCGAAGCTGTCCC
>JAPPNO010000079.1 GCA_028873845.1 Gemmatimonadota bacterium
GTGGAGGTGGGCGTGGGGGGTGGCGGGTGGAGGGGGGGCGGGGGATGACTCGGAGCGGGCCCGCGACTTCGCCGCGTGGGTGGTGGAGGGGTTGGGGGGGGTGGTGTCGGAGGAGGTGGTCGGCCGGTACGAGACCGCGTCCGGGTTTCCGGATTCCTGGTGGGGGCTGGCGCGGTACTGGAGGAAGCGGGCGGGGGTGTAGGACGGGCCGCTTACCCATGCGTCCGCTCGTGGACAGAGGGCCGCCCGGGTGCTACCTCTCGATCGCCAGGTCCACCAGGTTCAGAAACCGCCGCACCGGGTTCCGGCCCCCTGGCGTCTGCGTAAAGACCAGCACGATCAGCTGGTTGTCCCGGTCCACGAAGGCGTTGGTGCCATCGGAACCCCCGTGTGAGAAGACTCCGGTCACCGATACGGACCAGCCGTACCCGTAGTAGTTCGGTGGACCGTCCGAATTCGGGTTGGTCCGGATCTTCGGCGTGGTCATCAGCAGGGCGCTCTCCTCCGGGATGATGCGCCGGCCGTCGTAGACTCCGCCGTTCAGGAACATCTGGCAGAAGACGGCGTAGTCGGCGGCCGTGGAGATCATGCCTCCGGATGCGCGGACGAAGGGGACCTGGGGCGCATCGCCGGGGGTCCAGCCGGGAATCCAGGCGCCCTCGTCGTCCCGCTGGTAGTACACCACCGACATCCGGTCCAGCTTCCCATCCATCTTGTGATCGATCTCGTGGTGGTAGCTGTCGTGCATGCCCAGCGGCGTGTACACCTCGCGGTCGAGGTACTCCTCCATCGGCATCCCGGAGGCGATCTCGATCAGCGCTCCCAGCGTGTTGAACCCCGGATTGTTGTAGCTGTAGGTGGTGCCGGGCGCGTGCTCCGCGCCGACGGCGCCGAAGCGGGCGGCCTCGAGCCGCAGGGTGGGTGCATTCGGGTGCTCGGCACTCGGTTCCATGTAGGGCCGCAGGAAGAGCGTCGGGATCCTGAGCCCGCTGGAGTGCGAGAGGAGGTGGCCGATATTGATGAAGCCGGCCCGGTAGTTGTCCCAGGATGCCATGTACTCGCGCACAAGGTCGTTGTACGCCAGCTTGCCGTCCTCCACGAGCGTGGCCACGCCCGTCGCGACCACCGGCTTCGTGTTCGACGCCATGCGGAACATGGTGTTCGGCTCCATCGGTATCCCGCGCGCCTGGTCCCGCCACCCCAGCGCCTCGTGCAGCACGACCTTGCCGTCCTTCGCAACCAGCAGGACGGCGCCGACCAGGTCTCCACGTTCGATCGCCTCCTCGTAGAGCGCGACGCCCCCGGCGAGCACTCCCGCGGACATGCCCGCCTCGGCCGGCGTGGCGCGTGTGAGGACGGTGCCCTGGCCGGTGGCGGGAGGCGGGGCGGGGAGGGTCGCGAGCGAGGCCAGCAGGAGGGTGGAGGCAGCGGTGGTGGCCTTGGGGCGTGTCAATGGTCTCATGGGACTTTCCCGGATTCGACCAGGTACTTGAGCGCGAACGTGCCGATCCAGTGGAAGCCGTAGTATCCGGCGTCCGAGAAGGTCTCGAAACCGGTGTGTCCGTGTCGCGCCGCCAGCTCACGGAGGCGCGCGACCCTCGGATCCGCGGACGGAAGCGCCTCGGCGATGCGCAACATCGCGTCCGCGCGGGTGAAGGCGAGCCCGATCAGGTGCGAGAGCGCCGCCGGCGACCTTCTGGCCAAGCGCGATGTGATCGTGGTCGTATCGGTCGTATCGTTGCGGGCCGTGCTGTCGGCCATCGTACGGCGAAGACTGTCGATAGCGCTCTGAGAGGCCCTCATCAGCGAACTCAGCGCCTCGGCCATCGCGGGCGGCATGCCCTCGCCGCCAAAGCTCATCGTCACCCTTCGGGTAGTATCCGAAAGGGCGGAGCGGCGGAGCGACGCGAATTCCTCCGAGTCGATCGGCGGCAGCAGCGAGTCGAGCCACTGCACGTATGCGCCGCGGTCCATCACCCGCGCCATCAGTGCGGCCTCTTCAAGACAGGGGGACAGGAAATCGGAGCGTCCGGGCTCATCTTCGACCGCACATTCCCGGTCATCGGCAAAGAACCGCATGGCAGCGCTTCGCAGGGCCCGCGCCAGGCTGGGCCGCCGCACCATCTCCGTGGCCCGCAGGCCCATTGAGATCGCGAAGGCCGTATTGTGGTGGGTCCCCACCCGCAGGGGCTTCTCCAGATCGCCGATGTACTCGGCCAGGCGGTCACTCACCATGTCCGCCAGCGGCGCCATGTGACCGGCCCACTCGGAGGCCTCCGCGTCGCCCCAGGCCTCCAGCTCCGCGTGCAGCAGAAGCAGCCAGACATACCCGTAAGGCAGTTCGAACAGCGGGTTTTCGGAGAGATAGGCAAGCTCGCCCTGCATGGCCCTTTCCGTGAGGTGGCCCTCCAGCTTCTCCCGCATCACGGGCGCCAGTGCGAACTCGGGCAGCTCCTTCATCAGGCGCACCATGGCCCAGGTCGAGTTCACCGCCGAGTGCCAGTCCCAGCAGCCGTAGAAGGCGAGGTCCTGCTCGTACCCGGGCCGGCGGGAGTAGGTGACATCGATGAGGTAGCCGGATCGACTGGCCGGCACGGACTGGGGGCGGTCCAGGCACGACAGGGGCATCGCGGCGATGAACTGGGCTGTCTCGAGGTTGAGGACGGGGGGTGGGGCGGGGGGGGTGGTGTCGGGGACGGGGGGGGTGGTGGCGGCGGCCGGCGTGTCCGGGGCGGGGGTGGCGGCAGCCAGGTCGGAGGGGGAGACGGCGGGCGGGGTGTCGGGGTCACCCTCGCCGGCCGGGGCCGGGTTGTCCGGGACGCAGGAGGCGACCGCGACGGCCAGCGCAACTGCGAGCAGGGGTGGGACGATCGCCCTTCGCCGTGGGGCGGGTCCGCGCCAGGCGGCGCGGGGAGGTCGGCGGCAATCGGTCCTGGGACAGGTCATGAGCATTCGGGTTGCGGGTCGGTCGGGAAGCAACGTGGTGCGGAGGTTTACAGCGGTCAAGGCCGATTCCGTGCGGAAGCGATTCCGTGCGGTAAGTCGATCCCGCCGCGGCGATCGGAATTCAGCGCAATCGCTTGATACCGCGCGAGTTCGGTGGCTATTATTCTGCAGTTGCCGAGCAACCGGACCGGCGGAGTCGATGGCTGGCGAGCCTGTCCGAGGCACTCGAACAGCCATTTCAAGCACCTGTGATCCTGGTACGGCGCGCCGTACACCCAATGACCCCCTCACCCCAGGGCATGCGCAATGAGTGAGAATTACGATCAGAACATCACCCTCAAGGCCGCCGTCGATCTCGATGTCGTCGGGGAGAACATTCTGGACATCGCGGACTTCGCGATCGAGAAGTACGAAATACCGGAATGACACCAAGCTGTCTCCCGAGATGCGCGAGGCGGCGGCCACCGCGATACGCGAGTCACTCTGGAAGTTGGTGGAGGCATTCAAGGTGAGGCGGAAACGCGTCCTGCAGCGGATGTTCGACATGGCGGACGAGGCCTTGCAGGAGGTCGTCGACGCCGAGTAGTCTCCCCACGGGGTTTTCGGCGGATTTGTTTGGCCAATTTGGCGCTTTCGCGATCATGGACCCGAGGGCGCGGCAATGGAGGTGTTTCTTGACGTGAAATCGGCATCCACGACCTCCACCTGCCCCGTCGCCATCGTCGGGTACGCCTACCGCATGCCAGGCGGCATTCTTACGGACGACGACTTCTGGCGCCTGCTGAGCCGGCGCGACATCGTCCGCGAACCCATCACCGACCGGTACGGCAGAGGCTATCAGCCGATCGGCGGATTCGCCGGCCCGGGCCGTTTCGGGAGCGCCTACGAGGGCCTGATCAAGGACGACGGCGAGCAGCGGATGGACCCGGGTCTCTTCGGCGTGTCGCTGCACGAAATGACGTACATGGATCCCCAGATCCGCATGTTGCTGGGCTGCGCGTGGGAATCCTGCGAACGGGCGGGGTGGGATCTTCACGCGCTCCGCAACAGCCCCACGGGCGTCTTCATCGGATCGCAAGTCGCGTCGACGGCCAACTGGCGGGCGATGTACGGGACCAACGAGTTCTCGATCCTGAGCATCGACGCCTCCATGCTGGCCAACCGCATCTCCTACCACCTGAACCTGATGGGGCCGTCGGTTTCGTGTGCGACAGCCTGCTCCGCGTCGCTTACCGCGCTGCACACTGCCATCAACGCGATCGTTCAGGGAGACTGCGAGCGCGCCCTGGTTGGAGCCGCGACCTATCTGGGTTCCGCCCGGTGCAGCGTCTCCTTCAACGCCCTCGGCGTCATCAGTCCCGACGGCCGGTGTCATTCGTTCGATGCCGACGCCAACGGCTACATGCGTGCCGAAGGTGCCTTCGTCTTCGCCATCAAGACGCTGGAAGCGGCCGAACGGGACGGGGACCACATCCACGCGGTGATCGAAGCCACCGCGGTGAACACGGCGGGCACGGCCGACGACAGCAGCGGACTCGCGCAGGGCCGGTACATCACCGCACCGACCCGCCATTCGCAGGTCGACCTCATGCGGGCCGCCTGTGCGCGAGCCGGACTGGAGCCGGGGGACTTCGACTACATCGAGGCGCACGCCACCGGCACGGTCGTGGGCGATCGCATCGAGGGGAATGCCATCGCCGAGGCCTTCGGCGGGGTCGAGCGCGACGTGCCGCTGCGCGTGGCCAGCGTCAAGAGCAACGTCGGGCACCTCGAAGCGGCAGCCTTTACCTGCGCGCTGCTCAAGGTCGTCGTGATGATGCAGCGGCGCACCTTCGCGCCGATCTCGAGGAATTTCCTGGCGCCCAATCTGGAAATCGACTTCGACAGCTGCCCGATGCAGGTGCAGACGGCGTGCGAGCCGTTTCCCGACCGCTCCGTCGTGGTCGGTATCAATTCCTTCGGTTTCGGCGGCGCAAACGGGCATTGTGTGGTTCGGGAATACCGGCCGGCACGGCCCCGGGTGTGGTCGGTACCCGTTGCTCCCGGGGCAGGCTACATGATTCCGCTGTCGGCGCGCACGGCAAGCGCCCTTACGGAAAGCGCACGCAACCTTCGGCGAAGCCTGGATGAGCAGGAGACCGATCTCTACACTCTGGCGGGGAATCTCGGCAGGCGCCGGACGCACTTCCCCGCCCGCACCGCATTCGCGGTACGTGACCGCCGAGAGCTCGGCGAAGCCCTGGACGCCTTCGTGGATGACCCCGCTCCGGTGTCCACCGTGGACGAAGGCGAGCGACGGGTGGCGATGGTGTTCTCCGGACAGGGCACCCAGTGGGCCGGATGCGGCCGCGAGCTCTACGACGCCGATCCCGTCTTCCGGCGGGTGGTCGACACCGTCGAGGAGGAGTGGCGCCGGTACTCGGACATCTCGTTGCGCGAAGTCTGCTTCTCCGCCAGCCAGGAAGAACTGAACGAGGTGCAGCTGGCCCAGCCCACCATCTTCATGATCCAGTGCGCGCTGGTGGAGTTGCTGGCGACCTGGGGTGTACATCCCGATTGCGTCGTGGGTCACAGTTCCGGCGAAGTGGCCGCGGCCTACGCGTCCGGCGCGCTTTCCCTCGCGGACGCGACGCACCTGGTCTATCACCGCGCCACGCTGCAGCAGCGGGTGGCCGGTTCCGGCCGCATGCTGGCGATCGGACTCGACCGTCCCGGGGTGGAGGGACTGCTGGAGGAGCTCGGCGTTTCGTTCCGTTCCGGCAACCACAGACGCGCGCAGGTCGAGATCGCATGCGAGAACTCGCCAGCCAATACGGTCATCTGCGGAAGGGAGTCGGCGCTCCGGCCGGTGATGGCGGAGCTCGACCGCCGCGATCTTCAGAGCCGGCTGATTCCGGGAAACATCGCCTTCCATTCGACTGCGATGGACCCGCTGCACGAAGACGCGCTCGAAGCGCTGGCCTTCCTGGACGAGTGCGCCTTCGACGGCGGTGTCCGCATGGTGTCTTCGGTCACCGGCACGGCCGTGGACAGGCTGAACAGCGAATACTGGTGGTCCAACATCCGCGAGCCGGTCCTTTTCGCGGCGGCGATGGACACGGTGAGGCGCGAGATTCAGCCGCACGTGTTCCTCGAGGTCGCGCCACACAGCGCCCTTCAGCCGCTGATCCGGCAGTGCCTGGAGGCCGGCGCGCCGCCCGGGGAGAGCGTCCCATCACTGATGAAGGACGAGGATGTGTGCCTGGGATTCCAGGAAACGCTGGGAGCCCTGTACCGGGCCGGGGTTGCGCTCGACTTCGAATCCCAGTATCCCCGGCCCGAGCCCATCGCCCATCTCCTGCCGGGTCATCCGACGGAGGATACGACGGTCAGCGACGACCTGTGCGACGACGAGATGTTCGTCCACCGCGGCGAGTATTCGCACGGACCGCTGGTCGGCCACCGGGTCCCCTGCGATCACATCCTCTACGAGGGCCGGCTTTCCGAGCGCGATTTCCCCTGGTTGACCGACCACCGGGTTCACAGGGCGCCCATCATCCCGGCCGCCGGCTATATCGAACTCCTGTTGCAGGCGTTTTCGGGCACTCCCATCAACATCGAGGAGATCGAGTTCCTCCAGCATACCCCCGTCGGCAGGACGCCCGTGCGGCTGCAGACGGCCCTGTTCCCGGTCCCCAATGCTCCGGACCAGTTCACCTTCACGATCTCGTCCCGGTCCTTCGAGGACGACGACGCGGGCACGCTGCACTGCCGGGGACGGGTCCGCCGGGTGGCCGCCGATCACGAGGTCAACGCCTTCGCGACCCTGGACGACGTGCTGGCCTCGGACTTCGATCCCGAGCCCCTGAGCACCGGCGACGAGTTCTACGAACAGATCGAGGCGGTCGTGGGCGACGACTTCGAGTTCGGCCCCGAGTTCCGCAGCATCAGGCAGATCGACATGGACGCCAACTCGACGGACATGTTGCTGGACATCGAAGTCGACGGAGATCTGTGGGCGGACGCGCAGGAGGAGGGGTATGTGCTCTATCCGCCGTTGACGGACGGCGGGCTCCAGATCTTCCTGCGCTACCTGATGCGCCTGCCCGATTTCTTCTCCATGCCGCAGCGGGCCTGCAACGTGACGTTCCTGCGCCCGCCCACGGGCCCGCGGATCGCGTGTCACCTGGTGGACACGGGGGAGTGGTACGATGTCGACGAACGGGGGCAGTACACCAAGCCTCTGGGCGAACTGTACATCGGGCGCCTGACCTTCTACGACCGCGCGACGGGACATCTGATCGCCCACATCGGCGAATACCACTCCTTCAACAGCAATCCCCGCTGGAGCGACGTGCCGGACAGCAAGCATATGGTCGAGTGGCAGCCCAAGTTCGTGCCCGCCTCACCGCCAGTCGGCGACGCGATCGTGGACGGCGAGGTGGATCCCGCCGCGCTGATCGCCGCGTTCGAGGAGGGCGCCATCGGTCATCGGTACGCGTGCCACGTGATCGAGGTGGCGGGCCGGCGACCGCCCGATCAAACGATCCTCCACCGATGTATCGAACAGCTTTCGGGCCCTGGGGCACAGACCGAGTTCTGGATCCTCGGCGAGGACGAGGAGCACACGCGGGACCACTACGACGCGTTCAACCATCGGGACGCCGCGATTCGTTTCGCACCGCTCGACCCGGGCGAGGACTCGGACGATGAGCTCGACCGGGACTGCGGACTGTTGCGCGCAGCGGCTGCCGAAATCGTCTTCCTGCACCCCGAGGTGCGGGACTATGGGCCGGGGGAGTGGACGCTCCTGAGCCGGCTTACCGTTCCCGGCGGTCTCGCGCTGATTTCCCACGACGATGGCGAAGTCGCTGAGCCGGGAGATGGCTGGACCTCGCTCCACGCGGGTCGGCGCACCACGCTACTTCAGGCACCGCGGAGTCACCACGAAATGGAACGGTTCCGGAACGAGTCACGCCCGCGGTGGGTCATCGGCGCACCGGACGGATGGGCTTCCGACTGGGTGACCCTGCTCGACTCGCCGGAGCAGCATCGCGTCCCCTGGACACTCTACGAGAACAGCGATTTCACGTCGCTCGAGGCATGGCCCTGGGCGGCCGACCTGGCCGCGATCGACATCCTCTGTGGCGCCGATCCCGCGGATCCCACGGGGGAGCGGGCGGTCTGGCAGCTGGTCGCCTTCCTGCAGGCCATCGCCCCCTTCCGTCTCGATAGCGCGACGCGGAACTGCCGCCTCACTATCGTGACGCACGCGGCCGTCTGCGGCGTGGACGACCCGCGCGGAAGCGCGCTCTGGGGTGCCGTCCGCAGCCTCGCGCTGGAGCTGCTTGCGGAGGACACGCGGATCGATTTCCAACTCGTGGACCTGGGTGCGAAGGGCGACCTGGAGACGTTGGCGCTCCTCGAGCGGTGCGACCTGCGCGAACGTGAAGTGGCGGTGCGTGAGGGGCGGATGTGGGTTCCGCGGCTCCTCAGCGTGCGGGACCGGGCCCCGCTTGTCCCTGCGGGCGAAGATGCTCCGTACCGGCTCCGTCTGGACAACCCGGGCAGGTCAGCGGACTGCAGATGACCACCTTCGAGCCTGCGCCGCTGGGTCCGTCCGACGTAGAGATCGAGATTGCCGCGGCGGCGCTGAATTTCCGCGATGTCATGGTCACGCTCGGACTCCTGCCCGCGATGGCCTACGAGCGCTCGGCGCTCGGGCGTGAAGTGGGGATCGAAGGCAGCGGAGTCGTCCGGCGCATCGGCGACGGCGTAAGACGGCTGGCCGTCGGCGACGAGGTGGCGGTGACGACGGGCGGCTGCATCGGCAACCGCGTCGTGGTGAACGAGCACCTCGCTTTCCTCAAGCCGGACCGGATCAGCATGGAGGAGGCCGCATCTTCGCTGTCCGTCTACGTCACCGCATACTACGCGCTGATCCACCTGGCCCGCCTGAGGAAGGGACAGCGGGTCCTCATCCACTCGGCCATGGGCGGTGTCGGGCAGGCCGCCATCGCGCTGGCGAAGCACGTGGGCGCGGAGATCTACACCACCGCGGGCAACGAAAGCAAACGCGAACAGCTATTGGCGATGGGTGCGCGGGGAGCCTTCGATTCACACTGCCACCGGTGGTACGAGGACCTGATGGCGGCCACGGGTGGCGAGGGCGTGGACGTCGTGCTGAATTCCCTCGCGGGTCACCACATCGCGCTCTGCCTCAGGGCCCTCCGACCCTCGGGCTGGCACTGCGAGATCGGCAAGGTCGACATCTACACCGACAACTCGCTCAGCA
>JAPPNO010000042.1:0-68060 GCA_028873845.1 Gemmatimonadota bacterium
CGGCGACCCCCTGAACCCCATTCAGGTGCGCTACCGGACTGCGCCACGTCCCGAGGGTCATGAAGCTAAACCTTCCGTACGCGGTGGGGAAGCGCCGCCCTCATCCGCCGGATGTCCTCCGGCCCGACGCGGCAGCAGCCCCCCACCCCCACCGCCCCCGCCGCAATCCAGCTCCGGCACGCGTCTCCCCAGTCGGGAACCTCCTCCGCACGGCCCCAGCGCTTCACTTCGGCGTCCCAGTCCCCGCCGGCGTTCGGGTAGACGATGACCGGCTTGCGGGTCCCGGCCCCGAGTGCGCCGATCAGGGCGGGCACGAATTCGGCCTCCGTACAGTTCACCCCGACGGCGCTCACCCCCGGGGTGTCCTCCGCCCAGCCGGCCACCTCGGCGATCGGAGTCCCGTCACGGAGGTGGCCATCGTCACGGCAGGAAAAGCTGTACCAGGCCGGTCTTGCAACCGTCTCCCCCGCCAGTGCCGCCAGGACCCGTGCCTCCTCGAGGGAGGGCAGCGTCTCGCACGCCAGCACATCGGCGGGACTCTCCGCGAGAAGGTGCAGGCGCCGGCGATGGAAGCCGGCCAGGTCGGCCGCACCGATCCCGTAGTCGCCGCGGTACTCGGAGCCGTCGGCCAGGAACGCCCCGTACGGCCCGATGCCGGCGGCGACCAGCGGCCCGGGACGCCCGTCGGCCTTCGGTCGGCTGTTTCGGAACCGGTTCCGCGCCCGAACGGCCAGCTCCACGGCCCCCAGCAGGATCTCCTCCGCGCGGGCGCCACCGATGCCCCGTGCGGCAAGGCCCTGGAAGGTGGCCTGGTAGGTAGCGGTGGTCACGCAGTCGGCCCCCGCCTCCAGGTAGGCAAGGTGTGCGGCCATGATCGCGCCGGGGTCTTCGATCAGTACCTTCGCGGACCAGAGCGGATCGTTCAGGTCATGGCCCCGCCGCTCCAGCTCCGTCGCGAGTCCCCCGTCGAGCAGGATGAACCCCTGGCGGGCAAGGAGCGTCGAAAACCCTGACGGTGTCTCTTCGCCGGCGAACGCCGGAGGGATTCTCCCCACGGTCTAGTCGGGCGCGCGCCGCAGGAAGAGGACCACGTGCAGCACCACCACCACCGCCGACCACCCCAGGAATGCGACCGGGTTGCCCATTCCCGCGCCCAACGCACCGAGCAGCACCAGGGACACCGCCACCGGAATCACAAAACGGATCAGGGGCCGCCACCACCCGCTCACGATGACGGGTCCCGCCGCCCCCCGGTTGGTCTCCTCGCGGAAGGCGCTCCACCCCCACTTCGACGCCACGTACAACGCGGTGAGCAGCCCCACCACCGGCAGGAGGTAGTCGCCCGAAACGCGGTTCGCGAAGTCGAAGAGGTTCATGTCCGCGACGAGGAGATCCGACCACGGTCCCAACGACAGGACGACGGGCACGCAGAGGACGAACGCTCCCACGGCGCAGAGCACGACGGACCGCATGCGGCTCATGCCCGTGGCATCGGTGACTGAAGCGACCAGGACCTCGAAGACGGCGACCTGCGAGGTGAACCCGGCGACGACCAGGAAGAAGAAGAAGGCCGCCCCGAACAGCCCGCCCCCGGGCATCTCGTGGAAGAGCGCGGTCATGGTGACGAAGAGGAGGCCCGCGCCCTGGTCGGGATCCATCCCGAAGGCGAAGAGGGCGGGGAAGAGGACCAGTCCCGCCACCACCGCCACCCCCGTATCGAATGCGACCACCATCGAGGCGTTGCCCGGCACGTCGCTGTCGCGGGGGTCGAGATAGCTGCCCAGTCCGAACGCCGCCGCCATCCCGATCCCGATCGAGAAGAACGCCTGGCCCAGCGCGGCGAGAACGGCACCGCCGCTCAGCGCCGAGAAGTCGGGTGTGAGGTACCAGGCCAGACCGGCGCCCGCGCCGGGCAGGGTCATGGCGCGCACGGCCATGGCGACGAGCAGCACGACGAGGACCGGCATGAGGAACCTGGCCGCGCGTTCCACGCCGCGGGTCACGCCCCGGCTCACCACGAAGGCGATCAGCGCGACGACGGCCGCGGCGTAGCCGACGACCGGGCCGGGCGTGGCGACGAAACGGTCGAAGGCGGCCCTGGTCTCGCCGGGCGTGCCACCCATCCCTCCGCCCCCGGCGAAGGTGACGAAGTAGGCCGCCAGCCATGCGATCAGCATGACGTAGTACGCCGTGATCAGCACCGCGGTGGCCACGCCGAGCCAGCCGATCAGGTTCCACGGACTCGTGCGGGACCCGGTCAGCCGGCGCATGCCCGCGATGGGTGTGAGGCGCGCCTTGCGGCCCAGGCTCAGCTCGGCGGTCAACAGGGGGATCCCGATCAGGATGGCGAAGGCGACGTAGACCAGCATGAAGGCGCCGCCCCCGTTTTCTCCGGCCAGGGAGGGGAAGCGCCAGATGTTTCCCAGACCGATCGAGAAGCCGGCGGTGGCCAGGACGAACCCGATCCTGCTGCTCCATTGTTCGCGCATCGGTGTCTCCGTTCCGCCGGGTCGGATCAGCCCGCCTGGAACCCGGGAAACAACGCAGAGCGTAGCCCTGCGAACCCAATATGTACACTACACATTACATAATGGAAACTACACATAACATTACGGGGATACGAACCGAAGCCGACACAGATGCAACGCCGCTCAGGATCGGGGGATTCCTGCACGGGCCTGCTACAGCTGATACAGGGGTTCCGATCCCCTGTCCCCGTCCCGGACCAGGGTCAGAATGGCCGCCTGGGGCACGACGAGGTACTCCTTGCCCTCGAAGCTGATCTCCACGGCCGCCTTGCGGAAGAAGATCGCGAAATCGCCAACCCGGGCCTGCACCGGCAGGTAGCGCGCCTCTCCCGACCCGATCTTCCAGGGTTCCTCATCCAGTTCGGTGGGCGCTCCGATCGGGGTGCCCGGGCCGGTCGCCAGCACCCGGCCCCCCTGCACGGACTGCCTGTCCACCGCCGACGCCGGCAGATAGAGCCCGACCTTGGTGCGCTCCTCGCCTTCCTCCGGTTCGATCAGGACCCGGTCGCCGACGACGATCAGCTGTTTCCCACTCTCGCCTTCCATCCTGTGCTCCTCGAAATGGCCAGCGGGCGTTTCGTGACCAATGTCGTCGCTCGTGTCTGTCCGGACAACCGCGGCTGCGGCGCTGGAACGCTTGGGGGAGGGAACCCGACACCGGGGCGGCCGGCGAGGGCGGGCCAGTCTGGCCGGGCCGTCCGTAGCTAGGCTAGACCTGCCAGCGCGCCGCGAAGCGCATCGGCCACGGTGCGGATCTGGCCCGTGGTCAGTTCCGGATAGATGGGCAGCGCAATGGCTCGATCGGCCGCGCGCTCGCTCTCGGGCAGGTCGCCCCTGCGGTATCCGAGAGCGGCAAGGCACTCCTGCAGGTGGAGGGGCCGCGGATAGTAGACGGCGGTGCCGATACCGGCGGCCGCAAGCTCCTCCCGCACCCGGTCGCGATCCGTCACCCGAACCGCGTACTGGTTGAAGACGTGCCTGTCGGTGACGATTCCGGGCAGGGTCAGAAGCGGGGGTTCCCGGTCTGCGAGGTCCCCCAGGAGGCGCGAATAGAGGGCCGCATTCGCCCGGCGCGCGTCGATCCAGCCGTCCAGGTGTGGCAGCTTGGCCCGGACCACCGCGGCCTGCAGCGCATCGAGGCGAAAGTTCCCGCCCACGATCCGGTGATGGTACTTGACGTCTTCGCCGTGGACGCGCAGGGCCCTGACCCTGTCCGCCCGCGCGGCGTCGTTCGTGACCACCATCCCGCCGTCCCCGAAACACCCCAGGTTCTTGGACGGAAAGAACGAAAAGCAGCCATAGTCCCCGATCGATCCGGCGCGCCTTCCTCCGTGTTCGGCCCCGATCGCCTGGGCCGCGTCCTCGATGACGGCCAGTCCGCGCGACCGTGCGATCTCCATGATCGGCGCCATCTCGGCCATCTGCCCGAAGAGGTGCACGGGTATGACGGCGCGGGTCCTCTTCGTGACGCTGTCGGCCACCCGCGCGGGGTCGAGGTTGAGGGTGACCGGATCGATGTCCGCGAACACCGGCGTGGCTCCGACGCGCGCGATCACGCCGGCGGTGGCGAAGAAGGAGTACGGGGTGGTGACGACCTCGTCCCCGGGACCGATGCCCTCGGCCATGAGGGCGACGAGGAGCGCATCGGTCCCCGAGGATACCCCGATGGCATGGTCACTGCCGACGTAGCGGGCGATCGCGTCCTCGCACGCTTCCACCGCCGCGCCGAGAATGAAACGCTGGGAAGTGACGACCTCGGCCATCGCGGTGTCGATCTCGTCCCTGATCGACGCGTACTGCGCGGTGAGGTCCAGAAGGGGTACTTTCATGGGTCCCCCAAGCTAAACGGTCGAGGAAGCGGTGGATATGTTGTCCTTCCGCGGTGAACAGGTGGAACGAAGCGGTCCGGTGCTGAAGCGCCGCCGCACGAAATCCCGGGGCACTCCGTCCGCGCCCGCCCGGCCCCTTGCGCGCTTGCGGCGCCTCGCGATTCTGGCATGCACCGCCGTCGTGACGTTGATGCTCTCCGCGGCGCTCCTGGTGCGCGGCGGTGGCGGCGGACCCTTCCACACGGTGGACGCCGCCGTGACGCCGACGGTGGAGACGGAGGGGTTCCCCGCGCCCGATTACGGGACGGGCGCCGCCGAGCTGGCGGATGTCGACCGCCTCGTGCGCACGACCCTGGCCCTCGTGCTGATGGCTGGCGTGACCGCACTGGTCAGCCTCCTGGGCGTCATCGCGGCCGACAACCTCGCGCTGGAGGGACGGCGGGTGGTCGAGGTCATGCTGGGCGCCCCCCCGGGCCGAATGATGGGCGGAGCGGCGAAATGGTGGGGCCGGTGCCTCCTGTGCAGCCTTGCTGTCGGAGCCGCGGTCGCGGCGGGCGCGGCCGTCGTGATGACGGGTCTGGCACCGCCCGGGATTTCCTTTGCCACACCGTCCTGGCTGAGCGGACTCGGCGGGCTTCTGGTGCTCGCCGGTCTCCTGGCAGCGGCGGCGGTCCTCCCGGTCCGGAGCCTGTACGGTCCCTCGCGGCCGCTGGTGCAGGAAGCGGAGAGCCAGCACCTCACCGACCCCCGGCCGAGGCGTTTCAACCGCGTGCTCATGATCACCCTGCAGCTCTCGGTGGCGGTGACGATCGTGGCCGCATCGGGCCTCTTCCTGTTGTCGCGCGGGGGGGATCCGTGGGGCGTGGCAGGCACCTCCGGTCCCGGGGCCGCGGACGCCCACCCGGTTCTCGGCGTGCTCACTCCCACTGGCAGCGCGGCCGGGGACGGGGCTGCCCGAGCCGCCCTCTACGCGTCGGCGCTCGCCACGGTCCGGCGCGCGCCCGAACTCGTTGCCGAGTCGCTGGCGACACCGGGGGCGTGGATCGGACGCGGTCCGGAGGTGCGCACCGCGAACGAGTGCGGCAGGTGCTCGAACGGCGGGATGCCGCACCCGATCCATGTCGCCATCGTCAAGCACCACGCCGTCATGCCGGGCTTCTTCGCGGAGCGCGGGCTGCCTTTCGTTGCCGGACGCGGCTTCGGCACGGAAGGCACCCGGGCGGAGGGAACGGGCGAGGTGGTCATCAACCAGGCGTACGCCAGGGCGCATTTCCTGGAACCCCCGGTCATCGGGCGACGGGTGGCGCTCGGGGGACTGCGAGGGGAGTGGCACGTCGTGGTGGGCGTGGTGCGCGACGGCGGCGGCCGGGGACTGGGCGCCTCCGGATCACCGCACTCGGTCTACTTCTCCGCGCTTGACCACCCGCCCGCCCGCATCGAGCTGGTGGCATCGGTGCCCGCCGTTTCGGCAGCGGACGAGGACGACTCCGTGCGCATCGTGCGCGAGTCGCTGGCCGGTCTGCCCGGAAGCGGGCTGGCGCTGACCGGGCTGAGACCCGCCACCGAGGAACTGGAGCGGGTGTACGGAACGTCCGTCTGGCTGGGTGGCGCGTCGCGAGGTGCCGGACTCGTCGCCGCGCTGGTGGCCGTGCTGGGCATGGTGGGAACGATGCGGACGCACGTCCGGTCCCGGTTGCGTGACATGGGCATCCGGTCGGCGCTGGGTGCCGCGCCGCGTGCGCTCAAGCGGCTGATTCTGCGTGAGGCGCTGAGGATGGGGGTGGCGGGGGTGGGGATGGGTCTTTGGGGCGCGATGCTGGTGGTGGGCGTCCTGGCCCCGCCGGGCGTGGATGTCTTCAACGCGCCGCTGTTCCTGGCCATCGCCGTGATCTTTGTGGGCGGGTCGGTCGCCGCGGCCGTGCCGAGTGCCCGGCTGGCGGCCACGGCGGAGCCGCGTGAGGTGATGGACGCATGGGCAGTGGGCAAACCGCCTTCGGCATCCATGTAGCCCCGGCTCAAAAGAGGCTCGTCTGCAGTCCCCCCGCCTCCAGATCGAGAAGGCGCCGCTTGCGGCCCAGGCCGCCCCCATAGCCTCCGAGATCGCCGTTGGCGCGGATCACCCGGTGGCAGGGCACCACGATCGCGATCCGGTTGTCGCCATTGGCCCTCCCCGCCGCGCGCGACCCGCCGGGCGATCCGGCCTGCCGCGCCAGCTCATCGTAGCTGATCGTTCGTCCGTAGGGGATCCCGAGCAACCGGCGCCAGATCCGCTCCTGGAATCCGGTCCCCGCCAACACCAGCGGAATGTCGAAGTCGCGCCGCGTGCCGGCGAAGTACTCGTCCAGCTGCGCGTCCAGCCGATCGAGGTGCGGATGGCTCCCGGCCGTCGGCGGTCCGACCCGCTCCTCGATCCGCGCGAGCTGGGCCGGAAGCAACGGCCGGTCCGCGAACTCGAGCAGACATACGCCCTCGGCGGTGGCTCCGGCCAGCATGGGTCCGAGCGGGGTATCGAGTCGTTGCGTGACCACGGGAGTTCGACTGGAGGTCATGTCCGCCAACGCTACCCCTCCTTCGCCTCATCGCACAGCCGGTACAGCACCCAGGTGGCCACCGAACGCAGCGGTCGCCACGGTTCGGCGCGGTCGAGCACGGCCCCCGGCGACGGGCGCTCTTCCAGGCGGTCCAGAATGCGCGCCCCTTCCCGCACCCCGAGGTCGCCCGCCGGCATCACGTCGAGGCGCCCCAGGCGAAACATCAGAAACATCTGAGCCGTCCACTCTCCGACTCCCCACACCGAGGACAGCATTTCGACCACTTCATCGTCGGACATGCGCGATACGCTGCGGAGCCGCACCGAACCGGCCGCGCACCGGGCGGCCAGGTCCTTCACGGCGCGGGTCTTCGCGGCGGAGAACCCGGCCCCCCGAAAGCTCTCGTCCGGTAGCTCCAGACATTCCTTCACCTTGGGAAACCCGGGTCCGGGAGTGAGAGCGCAGACACGGCCGTAGATCGTTCGCGCGGCGGCCCCGGCCAGCTGCTGGTAGGCGATCGACCGCGCTATGGCCTGGAAATGGGAGCCGCGGGCGAGCGGTCCCGCGGGGAAGCCCGGGAAGGGCGCGACACGTTCCATCGCGACCCCCAGAACAGGGTCGCGGGCGGCGAGTTCGCGGAGTTGGGCGGCTGTGGGTTTCATGCCAGGCGGGACGGGACGGCGGACTCAGCCACCGACAAGCCCCGGGATTCCGACCAGCGGATCGACCTCGGCGCCGTAGTCCACCCCCGGCACCTCGAAGCCGAAGAGTTGCAGGAAGGCCGACCGATAGCCGTCGAAGTCGGACACGTCGCGCAGGTTCTCCGTCGAGATCGAGTCCCACACCTCCAGCACCGCGGCCTGCGTCTCCGGTTTCATCTCGAGATCGTCCAGGCGGATGAAGCGGTCCTCGTCGGTCTCGATGCCACCGGGACCGTAGACCTTGTCGCCGAAGAGCCGCCGCGCCTGCTCCATCGGGCCTTCATGGTCGCCCTTCTCCTTCATGATCCCGTACAGGATGGACACGTAGAGCGGAACGACCGGGATCGCCGCGCTCGCCTGCGTCACCACGGCCTTCATGATCGCGATATGGGCTCCGCCTCCCGTCGCGGCCAGTTCCCTGTCGAGCTCGTCCGCCGTGCGGTGAAGGTCGGACTTGGCGCGCCCGATCGCCCCGTCGCGGTAGATCGGCCAGGTCAGTTCGGGTCCGATGTAGCTGTACGCGAAGGTGCGGCATCCGGGCGCCAGAACACCTCCGTCGCGCAGCGCGTCCATCCACAGCCGCCAGTCCTCGCCCCCCATGACCGCCACGGTCGCGTCGACCTCCTCGCGAGTGGCCGCCGCCAGCTCCACATCGGTGACCTCGGCCTTGTCCGTGTTCAGCGTCTTCGACCGGTACACGTCCCCGATCGGCTTCAGCACCGAGGTGAACCTCTCGCCGGTGTCCGGGTGGGTGCGCCGGGGAGCCGCCACCGAGTTCACCACGCAGTCGACCGGGGGAAAGTCCCGCCTGAGCGCGTCCACCACCCTGGCCTTCGCCTCGTGCGAGAATGCGTCGCCGTTGTACGAGGCCGACTGGAGCCCCGCCCGCGCGGCCGCCTCCTCGAAGGCCGCCGTATTGTACCACCCCGCCGTTCCCGGCCGCCGCGCCCTGGGAGCACGGTCGAAGAAGACGCCGAATGTGGCCGCCTCCCCGCCGAAGGCCAGCGCGATCCGCGACCCGAGGCCGTAACTGGTCGAGGAGCCCAGCACGAGGACCGAACGCGGCGGGTTGGCAATGGGGCGGGCGCGGGCGTGCGCGATCCGGGTCTCGACGTTGCGGGCGCAACCGGTGGGGTGCGTGGTGACGCAGACGAAGCCGCGAACTCGTGGGCGGATGATCATGGTGGGGTGCGTTGAGGTGGTTGTGTAGCTGTTTCGATGAGCCGCCGGGGGTCCCTGGCGCCCGAAGGCACGCGCCCCGGGGCCGGAGCGCGTATCATCGTAGGCGGGTCCTCGAGTGAAGGCGCCCTGCAATGCTAACGCATGGACGGGAAAGGTGAACACCGGTGCCCGAACTGCCCGAAGTCAACCTTTACCTGCACGCGCTCCGCCCCCGCATCCTCGGGGAGCGGATCGAGCGGGTTCGGATCGTGTCTCCCTCCCTGCTCAAGACCTTCGATCCAACCCCGGCCGAGCTTCACGGAAGGTTGGTGGAGACCCTGTCACGGCTCGGCAAGCGCATCGTGCTGGGACTGGAGGGCGACCTCTTCGCCGCCGTCCACCTCATGATCGCGGGGCGCTTCCAGTGGCGGACGCCCGGCGCGCCGGTCCCCCGCAAGCGAGGCCACGCCGCCTTCGACTTCGCCCGGGGCACCCTCCTCCTCACGGAAGCAAGCACGCACAAGCGCGCCTCCCTGCACCTGCTCCGGGGCGAGGCCGCGCTCAGGGAACTCGATCCCGGCGGCATCGAGCCGCTCAAGGCGCCGGCCGACCTCTTCGCGGCCGCCATCCGGCGCGAGAACCGCACTCTGAAGCGCGCTTTGACCGATCCGCGCATCCTGTCCGGGATCGGCAACGCGCACTCGGACGAGATCCTGCTCAGGGCCCGCCTGTCACCGGTACGGCTCACCCGGCACCTGAGCGACGAGGAGGTCGAACGCCTCCGCGCGGCCACCCGGTCCTCGCTCACCGAGTGGTCGGCGCGGCTGATCGAGGAGGCGGGAGACGACTTCCCCTCGAAGGTGACGGCCTTTCACCCCGCCATGTCCGCGCACGGCAAGTACCGCGAACCCTGCGGCCGGTGCGGAACCCCCATCCAGCGCATCGTCTACGCCACCCGCGAGACGAACTACTGCCCCGCGTGCCAGACGGGGGGACGGCTGCTCGCCGACCGGGCGCTGTCGAGGCTGCTCGGACGCGATTGGCCGCGCAGCGTGGAAGAACTGGAGGGGCTCAGGCGGGCGCCCGAGCCGGAATCATGAACCGGAGGACTCGGCCTTGTCCGCCTTGTCCTTTTCCTCTTCCTTGTCCGGCTTTTCCTCATCGACGATGAGTTCGGGGCGGGGCCGGCAGATCTTTCCTCCGCCGAAGCCGAGTTTCCTGCCCAGCCGATCCCACCAGTTCTCCTCTTCCCGGCCGTCTCCCTCCCCGTGATCGTGGCCCGCGTGCGGGTCCAGCATTGCAACGGGTTGCCGGGCCGACTCGGGAAGTTCCCTCAACATGCCGAAGCGCGGCTTCAGGGATAGGGCCAGCCGGGCCGTGGGACCGGCGTCGGCCGGCGATGTGGTAGAGGGGAAGGCGTCGCCCACGGCATGGACGTCGACACCGGTGACGGCATCCGAGGGGGGCGTGTCACCGGCTTTCGCCACCGACACGTCGCCGGGCGCCGGTTGTGGCAATTCCTCCGGGGTGGGAGTCGCCAGGGCGGGACGCGCCTGGACGTGGATCGGTTCGAGCTCGATCGGTTTCCTGACTTCTTCGATCTGAACGACTTCGATGGCGTCCAGGAACGCAAGCGGGTCCGTCGTGCCGGCGGGCGACTCGGAGGGCGGCTGCGGCACCTGGAAGTTGAGGGCGCCGAGCAGGACGCCGTGCACGGCCGCTGAAACGGCTAGGCTCACGCCCACGGCCATCCGGTTCTGCCTGTTGCGGATTCGACGAGTGCTCACCGCACCCTCCCTTTTCCTGCGGGACTCCTGTGCTCACATCCAATGTACACCATCATATACCGGTGCGCACGGCCTCGTGTTCCGGTTTCAGAGGTCGAAGTCGGCCACGACCGGGGCGTGGTCCGAGGGCGTATCGTGTTTCGGCCCCTTGCGCTGGTCGCGGTCCACCCAGGCCGCCGTCGAGGTCTCCGCGACCGGAAGGGTGGCGAAGATGTGGTCGATGCGCAGCCCGTCGTTCCGGGGAAACGCCAGCCGCCGGTAGTCCCACCAGCTGTAGACGCCTCCCTGCGGGTTGTGTTTCCTGACCACGTCTACCAGTCCCCAGTCGCGGATCCGCTCGAGGGCGTCGCGGGCGTCCGCATGGCACAGGACGCTCGCGGCCCACTTCTCCGGGTTCGCGGCGTCCTGGTCGTCTGGGGCGACATTGAAGTCCCCCGTGAGGACCACCGCGTCGCGGGGATCGTGGCGTGTTTCCAGGAGGTCCAGAAGGCGGCCCATCCACGCCAGCTTGTACGCGTAGGACTCCGAGCCGACGGTGCGCCCGTTGGGGAAGTAGGCCGAATACACCGTGACACCATTCACGTTGCCCGCGATCAGCCGCGCCTGCGGGTCGTCGTCGCCTGTCCCCCGCGTGACCTGGGTGATGGGGTGGGGACTCAGCAGCGCCACACCGTTGTAGGTCTTCTGGCCGAAGACGGCCGAGTCGTAGCCCTCTTCCCGCACGGGCTCGGCGGGGTACGTCTCGTCGAGCGTCTTGATCTCCTGCAGGCAGAGGGCGTCGGGGCGGTGGTCGCGCAGCCACTTGAGCAGCCGCGCCTGCCGCGCCTTGACCGAGTTCACGTTCCAGGTTGCGATGCGCATGGTGGGTAACGGTAGGCACACGACGAGCGTGTGGGAAGTTCCGCGACCTGTGTCCGGTGAATCTGTGGCAGCGCACGTATTGCCCGGTCGCACGATTGCCCCGCAAGTTCGCAAGCCCGCAATCCCCCCCACCCCCATGACCCCCATGCGAAACCTCAACATCGCCATCCTCTTCGCCACCACCCTGGCGCCCACCCCCACCCTCCTCCCCGCCCAGCGCTACGACGTCCTCATCACCGGCGGCACCATCGTCGACGGTACGGGCGCCGACCGCTTCGCCGCCGACGTGGCGGTCGCGGACGGCCGCATCGTCCTCGTCTCCCGCGACCCCCTCGACCCCGCCCTCGCCGCCACCGTCATTGACGCCACGGGACAGGTTGTCACCCCCGGCTTCATCGACAACCACGCGCACGTGCAGCAGACGATCGCCGACTACCCCCTGGCCGAGAACTTCCTCCGCCAGGGCATCACCACGCTGATCGCGTCGCTGCACTCGGGCGACCAGCCGTGGCCGCTCGAGGAGTTCGCGTCCGGGCTGGAGATGGTCCCCAACGTGGGATTCTTCGCGGGACACACCTGGACGCGCAAGCAGGTCCTCGGCATGGAGAACCGGGCGCCGACCGCCGAAGAACTGGAAGAGATGAAGGCCCTCGTCGACAGGTCGATGCGCGAGGGGGCGCTGGGGCTCTCGACGGGGCTGCTGTACGTGCCCGCCAACTTCGCCGAGACCGAGGAGGTGATCGAGCTTGCGAAGGTGGCGGCGGCGCACGGCGGCATCTACGTGAGCCACATGCGCAACGAGGCCAGCGGGCTTCTCGAGTCGGTGCGCGAAGTGATCCGGATCGCGGAGGAGGCTCGGATCCCGGCGCAGATCAACCACCACAAGGCTGCCGGGGCGGCGCAATGGGGATGGAGCGAGCACAGCCTCGCGCTGATCGACTCGGCCAACGCGGCCGGGCTCACGGTCACGCATGACCTGTATCCGTACGCGGCTTCGAGCACCGGGTCCTCCATCCTGTTCCCGCAGTGGGCGCTGGCGGGCGGCGCGGAGGACTTCGCCGCGCGGGTGGCCGACCCGGAGACGCGGGCGCGCATGGAGGCCGACATGCGCACCATCTTCATGACCGACCGGGTCGGGGCCGACATCTCGCGCATCCAGTTCCGCGTGCTCCGCTCCGACGAGTCCTACAACGGGAAGACCCTTGCCGACTACGCCGCCGACCGGGGCCTCCCGAACGATCTCGACACCGGGATCGCGCTGGCGATCGAGCTGCAGCTCCAGGGCGGATTCAGCGCGATCTACCATGCAATGGATGAAGGGGACGTGATCCGCATCATGCAGCACCCGCTGGCGATGATCGAGACGGACGGGGACGCGGTGGGGTACGGCATCGGGTACCCGCACCCGCGCAGCTACGGCGCCTTCCCCCGAGTGCTGGCGCGCTACGTGCGCGAGCTGGGGGTCATCACCCTGGAGGAGGCCGTGAAGAAGATGACCTTGATGCCGGCCCGGTGGCTCGGCCGCGAGGACATGGGGGTGATCGCCGAGGGGATGCGCGCCGACATCGCGGTTTTCGACCCGGAGGTGATCGCGGACCGGGCGACCTTCGCCGACCCGCACCAGTACAGCGTGGGGATCACCGACCTGCTGGTGAACGGGGTGCCGGTGATCCGCGACGGGGGCATCACGGGCGAGAAGCCGGGGCGGTGGATACGGGGGCCGGTGCGGAAACCGGTGAGCTGAGGGCGGGGGACTGCCGGCCCGGCGCCGCACCGCCCTGCATGACTCAGGGTGGCGTTGTCTACGCACGGCTGACGGCGAGTGGGCTGACCATGTCCCCGGAGCTCACAGACAGATTATACGGCGAATCTGTCCCTGCGGGTCGCTGAAGGCACTCTTCAGGCCTTTTGACGGGATCGTTTGGCGGAGCTGGTGCCAGATTCTACCCTCAATCTGTCACGGAATCGGTCACAAGTTGTCAGGTGATTCTCTGTCGACTCGTGGCCACGTGTGGTCGGACCTCGCAGCCACTACCCGTCCGCCGCCGGCTTCACCGGCCGCAGATACTTCTCGAACCACGTCAGAATCCGCTCCGACACATCCATGAGAAACTTGGGCTCGCGCGGCCCGTGCGGGGTGCGCGGATACACCACCATCTCCGTCTCCACTCCAAGCCGCCTCAGCGAGTTGAAGAACTCCTGCCCCTGCGTGAAGGGCACCCGCAGATCCTGCGCTCCGTGGATGACCTGCGTGGGCGTCGTGACGTTGCCGATGTGGTAGATGGCCGAGTGGCGCTCGTAGGCCTCGTAGTTCTCGAAGTACTCCTCGCCCATGTGGCCGACCAGGTAGTCGCCGATGTCGGTGGTGGTCACCATGCTGATCAGGTTGGGGAGTCCGGCGCCCATCGAGGCGGCACGGAACCGGTCGGTCTGCGTGACCGCGAAAGAGGTCATGTAGCCGCCGTAGCTCCACCCCATGAGGAGCAGGCTGTCGGGGTGCGCGACGCCCATCCCGATCACCTCGTCGACGCCGGCGAGGAGGTCGGAGAGGTCGCCGTAGCCCCAGTCCATGTAGTTGGCGTAGCGGAACTCCTTGCCGTAGCCGGTGCTGCCGCGTGGGTTGGGGCGCAGAACCGCGTAGCCCTCCTGCGCGAAGTACTGGATCATGTAGATGCTGGGCGAGCCGGTGAACGACTGCGAGTAGACGCCCGCGGGGCCGCCGTGGACGTTCAGGATGAGTGGGACTCGGGAGCCCTCGTCGTAGCCGACGGGGTAGGTCAGCAGCCCCTCGACGGGGGTGCCGTCGGGGGCGTGCCAGGCCAGCAGCTCGGTGCGGCCCATGGGGGGGCGGGGGACATCGGCGTTGATTGCGGTGACGGGGGTGGGGGCGAAGGCGTCGAGTCCGGTCAGGTAGACCTCGGCGGGCTCGCCGGAGGTCTGCCAGGTCATGGCCAGTCGACCGGCCTGTGCCGCGATTGCGGTCGAGCCTACGACGCCGTCTCCCTCGGTGACATGCCGAATCCGTCCCCCGCCGACGGGCACGGCAATGACGTGGCGGGTCGTCCCAAGCGACTCGTTCAGGAAGACCTCGTCGGAGTCCGCCGACCAGCCGAGGATCGAGACGCTACGGTTCGGGGTCTCGGGGAGCATGCGGGACTGGCCGGTTGCGGGATCGAGGACGTAGAGGTCCGCCAGGCCGATCGGCTCCGGCTGGTCGCCGGTCGAGGCGTAGACGATCAGCGACCCGTCGGGGGACCAGCGCGGGGACGACTCGATGCCGGCGCCGGTCAGGAGTTGGATGGCTTCGCCTCCGGACGCGTCGACCAGCGCGATGTCGCCCGAGAGCCGGCCGGTGTTGATGCGCGGATCCGCCTGGTGGGCGAATGCGAACCGCCGCCCGTCGGGGGACCAGTCGAAGCTGGTGACGTGGAAGTCTCCTTCGGTGACGCGGGTGGCCTCGGCGGTCTCGGTGGCCGCCGGGTCGAAGGGGACCGTGTAGATGTGGCCGTACTTGAAGTTCTGGTCCACGAGGATGACGTCGCGCTTCTCCTTGGCGGCCTTCTCCTCCTCCTCGGTCTGCGGGTCGCGCATGAGGAAGGCGAAGGCGCTCCCGTCGGGCGACCAGCGGTACTGTCCCACGCCCGGTTTCGCTTCCGTTACCTGGTGGGCTTCGCCGCCGTCGAGAGGCAGGACCCAGATCTGGTTGCTCCCCGAGCGGGAGGTGGTGAAAGCCAGCCAGCGGCCGTCGGGGGAGAAGGACGGGCCGGAGGCGGACGACTCGCCGCGGGTGAACTGGACGCGGCGCCCGCCGTCGGCGTCGGCCACCCAGATGTGGCTCCGGTACTCGGACTTTTCGCCCTCCATGAGGGGTTCGCGCACCACGTAGGCGATGCGGGAGCCGTCCGGGGAGATTGCGACACCGGAGGGCTGGAGGTAGCGCATGCTGAGGGCGGGGGTCCAGCGGTCTTCGGGTGGCGGGTCTTCGGCGGGTGTCTGGGCGGCGGCGGGGGCCGCGGGCGTCGCGAGCGGGAAGGCGGCGAGCAGCAGGGCGGCCCAGGTCGGACGGGGGTGTCGGGGGGGCGAGTGGGGCATGATCGGTTCCTTCGGGGAGCGGACGGTGCGGGCGGTTTCCGTGCTGGCATTATGGGCGGGTGGAGCGGTGCCAACAAGGTGGTTTGCGGCGGGTCGGGATTGTGGGCGCGCCACGGTGCTCCCACCATGTCAGGCATGCAACAGAGACCGATTCGCTCCGCCTGCGGGAGCCGACACGGGGGCCACGCCGCCGCGATCCTCGTGAGCGGGACGGCCGCGCTGGCGGCGTGGTATGAACTGGGCGGAACGCGGATCCAACTCTACGACCTGGACTTCGCGGATCTCACGGCGCAACCCGTCTTCCGGCCGGTCGGCCGGGACCGCCAAGACCCCTGACACCAGCGAAAGGCCATCGAGGAAATGCCCGCCGACGCCTGGGATCCCGAGTCCCACCTGCGGCAACCGCGACTCACCGCCGTACGCCTCGGCAACCCCCCCGGCCGCGACCGCGACCGCTTCCCCTTCAACATCCCGGCGCTGCAGGGTCTCCACGAGATCGGACTGCCGGGTCCGGTCACCTTCTTCGCCGGCGAGAACGGCTCGGGCAAGTCGACGCTGCTGGAAGCTCTCGCGATCGCGACGGGCCTCCCGGCGGTGGGCAGGGCCGACGCTTCAACGGACGACTCGCTGGTCAGCCAGCGGAGGCTGGCAGGGTTGCTGAGGACGGTGTGGCGAAGGCGGGCGCACCGCGGGTTCTTCCTGCGGGCGGAGGACTTCTTCGGCTTCGTGCACCGGCTGCAGCGCGACAGAGCCGAGATGGAGGCACGGATCGAGCAGGTGGAGCGGGAGTACGAGGGGCGGTCCGAACTGGCGAAGCGGCTCGCGATGGGGCCCGCCGCCGCGTCGCTGGGCGCGATGGAGGCCACCTACGGCCGCAATCTGGACGCGAATTCGCACGGTGAGAGCTTTCTGCGCCTCTTCCGGGGCCGTTTCGTCCCGGAGGGCCTGTACCTGCTCGACGAGCCGGAGGCGGCGCTGTCGGTGCAGAGCCAGCTGGGGTTCATCGCGATGATGAGGGAGATGGTCGAGCAGGGGGGTCAGTTCATCATCGCGACCCATTCGCCCGTGCTGATGGCGGTGCCCGGAGCGACGATCTACAACTTCGACGAGTCACCGCTCCGGGAGGTGGCGTACGACGCCCTCGAGGGAGTTCAGCTCGTCAAGGCGTTTCTGCAGGCGCCACAGCGGTATATGCGGCACCTGTGGCGGGAGGAACCCGGGGGTTCCGGGGACCTCCCTGGCTAATCGCTGCTCGCCTCTTCGGCCTCCGCGGGATCGCCGGCATCACCGCCGCCGCGCGATCCGGCCGCCTTCTCGGCGCGCCAGCGCTCGCGGGCCTCGTCCCAGGCGGTGTCCATGTCCTTCACCGCGCGGTCCAGCACCGCCTTCATGTCCTTGAACAGCTGTTCGTCCTCGATCCAGCCCAGCGCGCTCTGGAAGGTGGTGCGCGCCAGGTGGGAGAACTTGCGCGACAGCTCGGCCATGTCCCGTCCGAAGAGGCGGTCGCTGAAACGCGAGACCCGCTCGAAGATGCTGTTGACGTGATCCCGGTTCTCGTCCAGGTGGGCGCGCCCGTCATCGGTGATGGTGTAGATCTTCCGGCCTCCGTGGTCGCGCGACGTCACAAGCCCCTGGTCCTCGAGGAGCTGCAAGGTCGGATAGACGGAACCGGGGCTGGCCCGGTAGCAACCGGCGGACTGTGCTTCCAGCTCCTGCATGACCTCGTAGCCGTGCATGGGCTTCTGTTCGATGAGCCCGAGGATGGCGAACTTGAGGTCGCCGCGCTCGAACCACTTCCAAGCGCGTCCGCCGCTGCCGCTGGCGGCGCTGCCAGGGGGGCGAGCCCGTGCCGAAGGCCAGGGAAAGGCGTCGAAATCCAGCAGATCGTCGAATCGCATGGTATGAAATCCTCCTGTCTGTGTTCTGTTGGCCGGGATGATGTGCCGCACCGCCTCGGAGGCGAATCGGCGATTGGCGAGCCAAGCGTTGTTATTCGATATATCAACAAATGTCGCGAAAGATTCAAGGTGGGAAGGAGGGACGCGGGGAACGAGCCCCGGGGGAGGCGTCGGGGGGCGGTTCTTGTCGCCGCTCCGCGCCCGGCGCCCGGCTGTGGAGAGAGCCGTGGACGGATCTGCGGGGGTAGACGGGTGATCGGCCGGAGTGTGAAGCCACCGTCCTCCCTTGCTCCGGCCGAGGCCGCGGTGCTGGACGCCATCGACGAGTCGTGGCTGCTGGAGACTCTGGCGGGCCTGATCGCGATCCCGAGCTGGGGAGGGCGCGAACGCCGCGCGCAGGAGTACGTGGCCGCCGCGATGGGCGGGTTGGGGATGGAGGTCGACATCTGGGAGGTCGACGAGGGCGGGCTCGCGCGGCACCCGGACTACACGACGGAGATCGAGCGGGTGGACCCCCTGGGCGTGGTCGGGAAGGTCTGCTGGGGCGACGGGGGACCGACGCTCGTGCTGAACGGCCACGTCGATGTCGTGCCGCCGGGAGATGCTTCGCGCTGGGCCACGCCGCCGTTCGAGATGGTGCGGAAGGGCGGGCGGGTGTACGGCCGGGGGGCCGTGGACATGAAGGGTCCGCTCGTGGCCGGACTGGCCGGGGTCGGGGCGGTGCTCGCAAGCGGGATCCCGCTCCGGGGATCGCTGCTCTTTCAGAGCGTCATCGGGGAGGAGGACGGGGGCCTTGGGACGCTGGCATCGGTGCTGCGCGGGCATGTGGGCGACGGAGCCATGGTGCTGGAGCCCACGGGGCTCTCGGTGGCGACGGCCCAGGCCGGGGCGCTCAACTTCCGCCTGACCGTGCCGGGACGCGCGGCCCACGGGGCCCTGCGGCACCAGGGCGTGAGCGCGCTGGAAAAGTTCATGCTGGTGTACCGGGACCTGGTCGGCTTCGAGCGGGAGCGGAACCGGGGGGTGGACGACCCGCGCCTGAGCGCCCTTTCCGTGCCCTATCCGATCTGCGTGGGGACGGTCCGGGGTGGGGAGTGGGCCTCGACGGTGCCGGAATCGATCCGGGCGGAGGGGAGGTTCGGGGTCGGTGTGCGGGAAGATGTAGCCGCGGCGCGGCGGGCGCTGGAGGACCGGGTGGCGGCGTGCTGTGCGCGCGACGGTTTTCTGCGCGAGAACCCGGCGGTGGTGGAGTGGTGGGGGGGCCAGTTCGCCCCCTGCGAGACGTCGGACAATGCTGCGATCGTGAAGGTGGCCCGTGGCGTGGCTCGCGATCTGCGGGTGGGGTGTGAAGAGGTCGTCGGGGTGCCGTACGGCTCCGACCTGCGCCACCTGGTCAACGCGGGGGGGACTCCGGGCGTTCTCTTCGGGCCGGGTGACGTCTCCGGGGCGCACCGCGAGAACGAGTCGATTGCGGTTGGAGAGCTGGTGGACGGCGCGCGGGCGGTGGCGCTCTGCGTGATGAGGTTTCCGGGAGAGCTCAGTTCGATCGAACCGCCGTGAAGGTGCCGGTCGCGTCTCCCATCGCCCAGGTGCCCTCCAGTCCGGTGTCGGTGACGGTAAGAGCGATCGTGAGCGGTCCCTCGGGGCCGTCGGCGAGGATGGTCACGGTCTGGTCGACGACCTCCACTGCGGCGATGGGGGCGGGCGGCATGGGGACGGTCTCGGCCGTCAGGATCCCGGTGTAGCCGTCCTCGTCCGCTTCGATGGTCATGGTTCCCGTGATGGTCTGGCCCTCCGCCACGGCGGTGAACGCGTAGGTACCCACCGGGTCGTAGGGCGGTGGTCCCGAAGGGCCCGACGCGCAGGCGGTGAGCATGGCGGCGGCTGTCAGGGAGACGGTCAGGTGTCGGATGGTCATTCGCTCTCCAGGTTGTGTTGGGCTCTCTGCCATGTTGGCACAGTGGCGGGATCCACGCCATGGCCCCGTGCGAAATCGTCGATCAGCGCCCGGGCGATGCTGTAGGCGGGGGGGACGGGGGGGAGCGCGTCGGCGGTGAACCATGCGACGTCCTCGAGTTCGTCGTCGCGGTTGACGATGGTGCCGTCGCCGTCGCAGGTGGCCGTGAATCCCACCATGAGCGAATCGGGGAAGGGCCAGGGCTGGCTGCCGAAGTAGCGAATGTCGCGGACCCGTATGCCCGACTCCTCCTCCACTTCGCGCCGCACCGCGTCTTCAAGGTTCTCGCCGGGGTCCACGAACCCGGCCAGGACGGAGTAGGAGCCCTGTGGGTGGCGCCGCGAGCGGCCCAGCAGGATCCGGTCGCCCCGCGTGACCTGGACGATTACCGCGGGCGAGATCTTCGGGAAGGCGAGGTGGCCGCAATCGGGGCAGACCCTGGCCTGGTGATGCCGCGAGGGAACGGTGGCCGTGCCGCAGACGCCGCAGAAGCGGGAGGTGCGGCGCCAGCGCGCCAGGTGGGCGGCGGTGAGGGCGAGGCCGGCTTCAGCTTCGGGGAGCAGGGACAGGACCGTGCGCAGGGTGACCGTTGATACGCCGGGAGGTGGGGTCCACGTCGCACCGGCTACCGCGGCGGCACCGCGCACATGCTGGCCGCGCCGGCTCACCCGGAACCAGTCGACCCTCCCCGGATTCCATGCCCGCGCCTGGTCGAGCGAAGGCAGGTGGACCGCGCCATCGGCGAGGGCAAGGCGGTTGCGGGCGAAGAGGCAGGCTCTCATGGGAGTTCCTTGCCATTGGCCGGGACGCGGCGGCCGCGGAAGAGGACCCGGGCCATCACCCACGGCCCGTGCCCTCGGCCGCAACAAGACGATAGCGGGCGGTTTGCGGACATCGAGCCCGCAAGGTATCGATTTCGCGGCGCCTTGGCGCGGGGTGCCTGTTCGGGAAGCGCCCGTCTTTCTATTGTCAAAGACATGGAACCGGTGAACGGCGCGTCCCGCCCCGCGTGGGCCAAGGTGGTCGACCAGACCCGGTGCATCGGCTGCCACGCCTGCACCACGGCCTGCAAATCCGAAAACGAAGTTCCCCTCTCGGTGACGCGCACCTACGTCAAGTACGTCGACACCGGGCTCTTTCCCGAGGCGCGCCGCTCCTTCCAGGTGACGCGCTGCAACCAGTGCGCCGATCCACCATGCGTGGAGGCGTGTCCCACCGCGGCCATGTTCCAGCGCGCCGACGGGATCGTCGACTTCGACAAGAGCGTGTGCATCGGGTGCAAGGCGTGCATCGCGGCGTGTCCGTACGACGCGATCTTCATCAACCCCGACGACCACTCCGCCGAGAAGTGCAACTTCTGCGCGCACCGCATCGACATCGGGCTGGAGCCGGCGTGCGTGGTGGTCTGTCCGACCGAAGCGCTCCTGGTGGGCGACATGAACGACCCGTCGTCGAAGGTGGCGGGGATCATCAACCGGGACCCGGTGGCGGTGCGGCGGCCGGAGAAGGAAACGCGGCCGAAGCTGTACTACAAGGGCGCGGACCAGGTGACGCTCGATCCGCTGGCGGCGCAGCGACCGGGTGGCGGCCTCTTCATGTGGAGCGAGCAGGGCGAGGTGGATCACGGGGTCCCCGCGGGGCATCCGGGGCCGTGGAATTCGTCGGCGGCGGCGGTGCTCAGCTACGACATTCCGCACACGGCGCCGTGGGACTTTCGCGTCTCGCTGTATACGTGGACGAAGTCGATCGCGGCGGGGGCGTACCTGGTGCCGCTGATCCTCCTGGTGTTCGGCGCGATCGAGAGCGCCAGCCCGCTCTGGACGTGGGCCGCGCCTGTCCTGGCCGGTGCCTTCCTGGCCCTCACCGGCGCCATCCTGATCTGGGACCTGGAGCACCCCGAACGCTTCCACCTCATCTTCCGGCGCCCCCAGTGGCGAAGCTGGCTGGTGCGGGGCGGCTTCATCATCGGGGCGTACGGGGCGGTGCTGGCCGCCCACTTCGCGGCCTCGCTGACCGGCGCCTCGCCACCCCCCTGGCTCGGCTGGCTCGGCGGCGGCCTCGCGGTCCTCACCGCCGTCTACACCGCTTTCCTCTTCGGGCAGGCCAAGGCGCGCGACATGTGGCAGAACCCGCTGCTGCCTGCGCACTTCGCAGTCCAGGCGGGCGTCGCGGGAGGGGGCGCGACGGTGCTCGCGTCTCTCGTGCTCGGTGCGCCGGCAGCAGTCACCGATGCCGCGCTGGTGGCCTTCGCCGTCTCCAGCGCGGCCCACGCCGTCATGATCGCCGGCGAGGTTTTCATGCCCCAGCCCACCGCCCACGCCCGCCTCGCCGAACGCGAGATGACCCACGGCCGCTTCAGGCGCTGGTTCCTGTTGGGCGTGCTCGGGGCGGTCCTCGGCGCGGCCGCCCCCTGGCTGGGGTGGGCCGTCGTTCCGCTGGGACTCCTCGCCCTGCTCGCGTATGAGCATGCGTATGTGCAGGCGGGCCAGTCGGTGCCGCTGGCATGAGCGGGCGCTCCTCCCTGGACGACCTCGAGCGCCGCGTCTCGGCCGCGCGCGCCGAGACGGAAGCCCGTGGCGAGACCTTCTACCCGGGCGCCAGCCGTGTCCACCTGGCCGCCTTCCCCCCGAAGGAACGCTGGAGCGACTGGGTCGAGCTCGACTCGAAGGCGTGGCCCGAACGCGTCGAACGCCGCTACATGCTGGTCCCCACCACCTGCTTCAACTGCGAGTCGGCGTGCGGGCTGCTCGCGTATGTGGACCGCGACACGCTCGAGGTGCGCAAGTTCGAGGGCAACCCGGAGCACCCCGGGTCGCGCGGGCGGAACTGCGCGAAGGGGCCGGCCACCGTCACCCAGCTTACGGATCCCGACCGGATCCTACACCCGCTCAAGCGCGTGGGGGAGCGCGGGGAGGGGAAGTGGGAGCGGGTCGGCTGGAACGAGGCGCTCGACGACATCGCCGCTCGCATCCGGGCCGCCATCGACGAGGACCGGCACGCCGAGGTCATGTACCACGTCGGCCGCCCCGGCGAGGACGGCTTCACCGAGCGGACTTTGGCCGCCTGGGGCGTGGATGGCCACAACTCACACACGAACATCTGTTCCTCGGGCGCGCGCGCCGGGTACCACTTTTGGATGGGGATGGATCGGCCCAGTCCCGATCACGAGAACGCCGAGGTCATCCTCCTGGTGAGCAGTCACCTGGAGGCCGGCCACTACTTCAACCCGCACGCCCAGCGCGTCATGGAGGGCAAGCAACGGGGCGCGAAGCTGATCGTCTTCGACACGCGTCTCTCCAACACGGCGACCCACGCCGACCACTGGCTCTCGACCTACCCGGGCTCCGAGGCGGCGGTGCTGCTGGCGATCGCCAATCACCTGATCGCCACGGGCCGCTACAACCGCGCGTTCGTGAAACGGTGGTGGAACTGGCGCGAGTACCTGGAGGAGAACCACGCCGGCGAGCCTGTGACCTTCGAGACCTTCGAGCGCGCGCTGCGCGATCTCTACGCCGACTACACCTTCGACTTCGCGGCGGCCGAGAGCGGCGTTTCAGCTGAAACGCTTGCGGCGGTGGCGGAGGTCGTCGCCGGGGCCGGCACCCGGCTCTCCACCCACAACTGGCGGTCGGCCGCCGCCGGCAACCTGGGTGGATGGCAGGTGGCGCGCGCCCTGTTCATGCTGAATGCCCTTCTCGGCGCCATTGCGGTGCCCGGCGGAACCTATCCGAATTCGTGGAACAAATTTGTTCCACGGCCGATCCGCATGCCGCCCAGGCACCCCAAACACTGGAACGACCTCACCTGGCCGGCCGACTACCCGCTCTCCCTGATGGAGATGTCCTTCCTGCTGCCGCACCTGGTCCGTGAGCAGGACCGACGTCTGGAGGTCTACTTCACGCGCGTCTACAACCCCGTGTGGACCAACCCCGACGGCTTCTCGTGGCTCGAGATGCTCACCGACCCCGGGCGGATCGGGCTGCACGTGGCGCTGACCCCGACCTGGAACGAGACCGCCTTCTTCGCCGACTACGTGCTGCCGATGGGCCACTCCTCGGAGCGCCACGACCTGACCTCGTACGAGCAGTACGACGGGCTCTGGGTCGGATTCCGGCAGCCGGTGCTGCGGGCGGCGCGTGAGCGGTTGGGCGAGGAGGTCAGGTCCACCCGCGACGTCACCCCCGGTGAGGTGTGGGAGGAGAACGAGTTCTGGATCGACCTGACCTGGCGGATCGACCCGGACGGCAGCCGCGGGATCCGCGAGTTCTTCGAGTCGCGCGCGCGTCCGGGCGAGAAGATGACAGTGGACGAATACTACGGGTGGATTTTCGAGAACTCGGTGCCGGGGCTGCCCGAGAAGGCTGCGCGGGAAGGCCTCACGCCGCTGGAGTATATGCGCCGCTACGGCGCCTTCGAGATCGACGCGAAGATCGGGGCGCTCTACGAGGAGCGGGTGCCGGACGGCGAGCTGGACGATGTGCACGTGGACGCGGCCGGGCGGGCCTTTACGAGGGCCGGGGCACCGCCGGTGCTGAATGTGGTGCCGCTGCCGCCGCTCGATGGCGACGGGGAGGGGCGGCGGCGGGTGGGGGTCGAGGTGGAAGGGGTGGTGCGGCGGGGCTTTCCGACGCCGACGGGACGGCTGGAGTTCTGGTCGAGAACGCTGGCCGAGTGGGGATGGCCGGAGCTGGCCGTCCCGGGCTACGTGCGCAGCCACGTGCACAGGTCGAAGCTGGACGGGGACCGGATGTGCCTGATCTCGACCTTCCGGCTCCCGGTGCAGATCCATACCCGCAGCGCCAACGCGAAGTGGCTCAACGAGATCGCGCACACCAACCCGCTCTGGCTCCATCCGCTTGACGCGGCGCGGGTGGGGGTGGGGACGGGCGACCTGGTGCGGGTCGAGACCGGGATCGGGCACTTCGTGGTGAAGGCGTGGGTGACCGAGGGCATCCATCCCGGGGTCGTGGCGTGCTCGCACCACATGGGGCGGTGGAAGACGGGGGACGGGCCGCGCCAGGCGATGGCGACGGTGTCGCTCAACCGGGAGGGGAGCGGGTGGGGGATCGAACGGAAGCGGGGGACGGGGCCGTTTGAGTCGGACGATCCGGACACCGCGCGGATTTGGTGGACCGACGTGGGCGTCCATCAGAACATGACCTTCCCCGTGCAGCCCGACCCGGTGTCGGGGGCGCACTGCTGGCACCAGGCGGTGCGGGTGACGAGGGCGGGGGCGGGCGACAGCTACGGGGACATCGTGGTCGACACGGCGAAGTCGCGGCGGGCGTTTCGGAGGTGGCTGGAGTTGACGCGGTCAGCCACGCAGCATTCTCCCGATGGGACGCGGCGGCCATTCTGGCTGCTCAGGCCGGTGAGGCCCGAGCGGGAGGCGTTCCGGTTGCCGGTCGAAGTGGGCAATGGTGGCCGGGATGCGGCCGATATGTAATGATTAGTTTACAGTGTGTAAAGTGTAGTATACATTGGGCCATCGCGGGGGGGCTGCGCCCTGCTTGTCCCGACTTGCCATCCCGGCACCTCGCCACGCCCGCTGCTCAGGCGATTCCGAGACTCCACCCCGCGCGGGTGTTCGACCGATGGAACTCTTCCGCGCACTCGCTTCGCTGATCGAGGCCCCCTCCCCGGAGCACACACGGGTCGCGGCGGCGCTGGGGCTTCCGGCGGCACCCGCACCGGCGGAACACGGGCGAGTGGTGGCGCAACAGCGCTATCCGTATGCGTCGGTGTACCTGGGGGCGGAAGGGATGCTGGGGGGGGAGGCGCGCGACCGGATTGCGGGGTTCCGGCGGGCGTTGGGACTGGAGGCGGAACCGGCGGGTCCCTCTGAGAGCGGTGACGGATCCTTCACCGGCACGATCCCGAGCCGGGAACCCGACCACCTGGCTGCGCTGCTCGGTCTGCTGGCCGCGCTCGAGCGGTGGCGCAGCGAGGAAGCGGACCCGGCGCGGAAGGCCCTGCTCACCCAGGCCCGGACCACCCTCTTGTGGGAACATCTCACCTCCTGGACCGGACCGTATCTCGCAGCCTTCGAGCGGTGCGATTCCTCGTTCCATCGGCGGTGGGCGTCGCTGCTGGAGGAGACCCTGGCCCACCTGTGCGCCGATGTCGAGTTCCCCGACTATCTCCCGGCCGCGTTACGCGCCGCTCCCGGTTTCGCGGATCCCCGCCGGGAGAGTGGCGCCGCGTTCATCGCAGCGCTGCTGGCGCCCGCACGCTCGGGCGTGATCCTCCTGCGGGACGACCTGGAGCGGCTCGGGGGCGACCTGGGGCTGGCCTGTCGCGCCGGCGAGCGCCGATACGTTCTGAACGCGTTCCTGGCGCAGGACCCCGGGCGGACGCTGGCGTGGCTGGCGGACCACGCCGCCGAGTGGAGTCGCAGGGTTGCCGCCAAGGGTCCCGCCCCGATTGCGGCATGGTGGTCGAAACGCGCGGCGGACACGTCTGCCCTGCTGAAGGAACTTGCCGCCGAGGCTCAGCCCGGGTTCATCGCGCGTTCGCCGGATCCGGCAATGGACGACGCCGGGAGCCGTGGTGACCGCCCGGCCGGCACCCGGACCGTCCCATGAGCGCCCCCACGCCGCGCCACGGCCGCAACGGCGAAGATCCGGTCGTCGGAGCCGAGGCCTGGACCGGACGCCGCTTTTCGTCGCGGGATGTGGTTGCCGGGCTGAGCGTCACCCTGCTCATCATCCCTCAGAGCATGGCCTACGCCGAACTGGCGGGCCTTCCGAGCGTTCACGGCCTCTACGCTTCCGCGCTGCCGCTCCTCGCGGCGGGCCTCTTCGCGTCATGCCCCTACCTGCAGTCCGGCCCCGTCGCCCTCACCGCGCTGCTGACCCACGGCGCCCTCGTCACGATCGCCGTGCCCGGGAGTCGCGAGTACGTCGCAGCCGCCGCCCTCCTGGCCCTCATCGTCGGGGTGACCCGTCTGGCCATTGCCACGGTGCACGCGGGCAAGGTCACCTACCTCATGTCGCAGCCGGTCGTGCGGGGCTTCACCTCGGGAGCGGCCATTCTGATCCTGCTGTCCCAGTTCCCCTCCACCCTCGGCATGACCGCCGCGGGCGAGAGCGGGCTCGTCGGAAACATGATTCGCGTGCTGGGCACCCCGGGTTCATGGAATCTCGCCGCCCTCGTGCTGACCATCCTGACCGTGGCGATCACCCTGCTGGCCCGCCGGATCCACCCCCTCTTCCCGGGGGCGCTGGTCGCTGTGCTGGGTGGGGTGCTCTTCTCGGTGCTGGCCGACTACGGGGGCCCCATCGTGGGCGAAATCCCGGGATCACTGCCTCCCATCAGCCTCGGCCTGCCCTGGGGGATGCTTCCCGCGCTCGTCGTGCCGGGCGTGGTGATCGCGCTGGTGGGCTTCGCCGAGACCACGGCCATCGCCCGCAACTTCGCAACGAATGACCGGGCCCGCTGGAGTCCCGACCGCGAGTTTCTGGCGCAGGGCGCGGCCAACCTCGTCTCGGGGGTGTGCGGCGGCATGCCCGCCGACGGATCGCTTTCGCGCAGCAGCCTCAACCACCTGTCCGGCGCGGGGTCTCGGTGGTCGGGGGCCATCACGGGACTCGCGGTGCTCGTCTTTCTGCCCTTCGCCGGGGTGCTGACGGCGCTCCCGAAGGCGGTGCTGGCCGGAGTCGTCATCGCGGCGGTGGGCGGACTGGTCCGGCCCCGCCTGCTGCTGAACGTGTGGACGCTGTCCCGGATCCAGGCGCTGGTGGTGTGGCTCACCCTGGCGCTGTGCCTGCTGCTGGCACCGCGAATCGAACAGGCCCTGCTGCTCGGGATCCTCATGTCGCTCGCCATTCACGTCTGGCGGGAACGCCGGGCCGGATTCCACAGCTGGATGGAGGGTGACGTTCTGCACCTGGAGGTCACGGGCATACTCTGGTTCGCCTCGGCGCCCCGGCTGGAGGAGGCGCTCATGGGCCGGCTGACCGACGCGGGCGGCGTGTCCGAGGTGGTCATTCACCTCGAAGGCCTCGGGCGAATCGATCTGACCGGCGCATTGGTGCTCAAGCGCGCGGTGGACGAGATGCGGACGCTGGGAATCCCTTCCTCGCTCAAGGGCGTGCCGCCCCACGCGCGCGAACTGATCGACAACATCTTCGGGATGCCGCCGACGACGTATCTGTAGGGGGCCTGCCGGAGGTTCCGGCTGGACATTGGTTCTGGCGCCGAGAACGCGAGCTCGTGGAGACGGAACATAGAGATCACCCATACTGGACAGGGCATCTTGCATTCGTTGAATTGCACGTGACACATTGGCATGGATGACACCTTCCGCACGATCCCTGCAAGACACGCCGCGGCTTGGCCTTAGCGGCGAAAGCAACGTGGTGGACGAGAAGGCTCGAACGCCGGGGAACCGCAGAGCAGCTGTCCCGTGGGTGGCCTTCATCTTGTGCCTGTGCATGAGCTGTGGAGAGGAGGCGCCCACCGCGCCGCCGCCGGCGGCCACCACGGTGATCGTGGCGCCATCGGCTGTGACACTGTCCGCATTGCGAGATACGACTCGACTCACCGCGACCGTGCTCGACCAGAACGGTCAGGTTATGACCGGGTCCCTGGTGGCGTACTCGTCGAGCGCGGATTCGGTGGCGACGGTGGACGGTTCCGGCCTGGTAACCGCCGTGGGCAACGGGACCGCAGTGGTGACGGCCACGAGCGGTGAGGCGTCCGGGAATGCGACGGTGACGGTGGAGCAGAAGGTGGCGGAGGTGCGCGTGTCGCCGGACTCGGTGACACTCGTTGCGTTCGAGGATACGGTACGGGTGGTGGCGGACGCGCTGGACGCGAATGGTCACGAGGTGGCGAGCGCCGAGTTCGCATGGTCGAGCGCGGGTTCGGTGGCGACGGTGGACGGCGCCGGCCTGGTAGCCGCCGTGGGGAACGGGATCACCGTAGTGACGGCCACGAGCGGTGAAGCGTCCGGGAGCGCCACCGTGACGGTGCAGCAGAGGGTGGTGGCGATGCGAGTCTCACCCGATTCGGTGACGCTCGTTGCGGTTGGGGACACGGTGCGATTGGCCGCCGAGGCGTTGGACGCGAATGGTCACGAGGTGGCGAGCACCGAGTTCGCATGGTCGAGCGCGGATTCGGTGGCAACGGTGGACGCCTCCGGCCTGGTGACGGCCGTGGGCAACGGGATTGCCGTGGTGACAGCCACATGCGGTGAAACCTACGGGAGCGCAACCGTGACGGTGCAGCAGAGAGTGTTGGCGGTGCGCGTCTCGCCCGATTCGGTAACACTCTTCGCGATCGGCGACACCGCGCGCCTGGCGGCCGAGGCCCTGGACGCAAACGACCATGCAGTTACGCGCGCCGAGTTCGACTGGTCGAGCATCGATTCGGTGATGACGGTGGACACGACGGGACTGATCACCGCCGTCGGCAACGGGTCGGCGGTTGTGACGGCCACGAGCGGTGACGTGTCCGGGAGCGCGACGGTGACGGTGGAGCAGAGGGCGGCAGAGGTGCGTGTCCTTCCGGAGTCGGCAATGCTCTTCGCGATCGGCGACACCGCGCGCCTGACGGCCGAGGCGCGGGACGCAAACGGCCATCCAGTTGCGCATGGAGGGTTCGACTGGTCCAGCAGCGCGCTCGGAGTACGCGTGGACGACTCCGGCCTGGTTACCGCGGTAAGCGAAGGAAACGCAGTGGTGACGGCGACAAGCGGCGAAGCGTCCGGGAGCGCTGCGGTTCGGGTCACCGTCCTCACCGGTCCCGCCAGGGACCGGGCCATACTGGAGACCTTCTACGAAGCGACCGGTGGTCCGTCGTGGACGAACGACGACGGTTGGCTCACGGATGCGCGGTTGGACAATTGGTACGGTGTCCGCACCGACCGGGAAGGCCGGGTAGTGGAGCTGGAACTCATCGCCAACAACCTGGAGGGCCACATTCCGGCCGCGCTCGGCCGGCTTGATCGGCTCAGGAACCTTGAACTGAGCGGAGCACCCGCCTTCGGTGCGTGGTGTTCACTCACAAGGGCAGGGAAGGGGGCCGGTGCCGGTTGGCCCGAATCCGCGAGCGAGGTGGACGACTACTACCTGCGCTCGGAGGTCACGCACAGCGTTGTAGACCGTACGCCAGGAGCCGACGATGTTCCGCCGCGTGCACTCGCGAGTCCAGGTGCCAGCGTTCAAGGTCCCGGCAACCGATTGATCGGCCGAATTCCACCAGAACTATGGATGATTTCGTAAGCTGGTATGTATCAACGTGTTACATAGCATATGGCTATGCCCGTACCACTTACAGTATGCAGGAATGAGCGGGATTTCATGCGACGGCATCGGAAGTCAGCGGACGGTTTTCGGGCCATTGCACGCTGCTTCGGACGGGACACGTTGACGTTCAACGAACCTCCGCCGGGAGCCGCCGCACCACCACGCTGGCCACATCGAACTCGTCCAACTCGATGAACGCCGCCAGTCCGCCCGGGCCGAAGGCGTCCGGCATCTCGGTCGCATCGGTCGCGTAGGTGCCGACGTAGGTCCCTTCCGCCGTCAGGACATCGATGGGGCCGTCGCTATCGGGTTCCTCGCCACCGCGCCGCACCCAGATACGTCCCTCCCATGTGGTGGCCAAGTCGCGCAGCACGGGAATCTCGTGGTAGAAGCGGTCCTCCAGATCGAACGTGGCCTCCGACCGAGGGCTGTTTCCCCGGGCGCCCCCGACCAGCATGAGGCGTCTTGTACCGGTTCCGCCGAGTGCGCGCCGGGCCTCCGCCGTCCTCTCCTCGTACGCCTCCCGGACCGATTCCGTCACCGGCTCGGGATCGAAGGGCCGCCGGATGATGCGTGCGGCTTCGCGCGCACCCGGCGGCGTGACCTTCAGCGCGTACGCGGACGAGTCCGAGTGAACGATGCCGCCGTCGGGGAGGACGGCCACAAGGAAACCGGGCTCGAACACGGTCGGCATGGTCATGCTGCGAAGCGCGTCGCGAATCTGGGCGGGGACGGGGCTCGTCGCGAGACCCTCAAGGTCGCTCCGCGGGGGCAACCATCCCTCCGCTACCGTATCGGTGCGTGCGGCTTCGCCGTCGAGTCCGACCCGCAGCACCGGGCGGGAGGTGGGCGGATCCGCCGCGCCGCCCGCGCCCATGACGATGGAGCGGGAGCCCCCACCGGCAAAGACCGCCCCGCCGCGAGGATCCGGCTGAATGTCGTGGGCCGGGATCGCCACCGGGTTGGACCCGTCATCCGCCCGGACCATGCGCAGAAAATCGCCGGAGGCGTCGAAGAGCTGGTAGGCGCGGTGGCCGACATCGCTCACCACCACGGTGCCGTCGCGCAACACCGCGAATCCCACGGGCTGGTTGAACTCGCCGGGACCGCCGCCCGAAGATCCGAATTCCGTAACGAAACGCCCGCCCGCGTCGAACACGAGGACCCTCACCGCGCCGCCGCGCGTCAGACGCATCCCCTCGACACGCATCCCCCCGGTCGTCCCGTCGAAGATGTACAGGTTGCCCTCCGCGTCGAAGGCGACCTGGCCCACCGAGGCGAACATCTCCCAGGACTCGCCTTCGAGGACGCCGACCCGGTAGACCTCCTCGAACGCGGGCTCGATCGGACGGTCCCGCCCCGTGACCTCGACGATCTCCTGAGCGGGGAGAGTGGAGGGGGCGGCCAAGACGGCCATCAGAAGGAGCGATTGATTAGGGGCGAACCTGCTGGCGTTCATCGAGGACCTCTCTGGTGAGTCGAAGGTGGCGAGCCGCAACCGGGCCACGGGTTGGATGCGCGACCGTACCGCGAAGGTTGTCCACCAACGTGCATCCACGCTTGATGGCCGTCCAGCGTCCACTTGGGGACTTCTCGGGCGGAAGGGCTTGGTGGACTCCGGGCCGCGCGGCAGGGGAGCGCGGCCATTACAAAGGCGCAACAGGCTGCCCCGTCGCCCTCGCCGCACGTGAGGCCCGCGATCAGCGGGCGTTGGCGGGCTCCTCGGAGGACCGGCCAAAGCGTCTCGGGCGGCGTCCGGGAGCGTCTCACGGGCGGTCGCCGTGCTGGCTTGAGCCACGCTTCGGTGGTCAAGCCAGTTTACCCTCCGTATTACACGGCGGGGCTGGCGGGGGGCTCCGCCCCCTCGACCCCGAAGACATCCCGCGCCCGAAGCGCGCAAGCCACATCGGCGGCGTCAATCCTTCGGCAGTCTGCTACGGACTCCGCGACGCCCGCCGCAGCCGCTTCACCACCACCGTCTCCACATCCATTTCGTCCGTTTCGATGAACGCGGCCAAGCCGTCTGGACCGAAGGCGTCCGGCAGCGCGATCACACCCGCCGGATAGGTCCCGAAGTAGCGCCCGTCCATGGTCAGAACATCGATGGGGCCGGCATCGTCGCCCGGCTCCTCCCCGCGCCTCTGCACCCAGATCTCGCCGTTCCAATTCGTTCTCAGTCCCCGGACAATCGACACCTCGTTGAAGACCCCCACCCTGTCTAGACGATTGACCTGCGGGACGTACTCCACGCCGTTGACCACCATCCTCGGCCCTCGGCCCGCCGCCGCGAGTGCCGCGAGCCGTTCTCGCTCGTTCTCGATCATCCGGTCGGTGACCCGCGTCGGCCGGAAGGGCCGCCGCAGGATTCGGAGGACCCCCGCCCCAGGACGTGCGATCTTGATCGCATACGCCGACGAATCGGAAAACGCCGCGGTCCCGTCCGGAAGCACTGCGGCCAGCATCATGGGCCCGAACACCTGACGGGGCGGGTGGTCGAAGCTGGGCCGACCGCCGACCGGCAGCCCCGATAGGTCTCCGCCCTGTGGCAGCCAGCCCTCGGCGACGGTGTCCTTGACCGCCACGTCGCCGGTCAGGATGATGCGCTCGACCGGGCGCGACGTGGGCGGAGTCGTTCGCGCCGTGGTGCCGGAGCCGCTGCTCAGCATCTGCGCCCCCACGGCGGAATACACGGCTTCTCCCCGCGGGTCGGGCAGGAGATCCGTCATTCGCGCGGTCCCCGGCTCGGGTGCCATCCGCACCATGCGCTCGAACTCTCCGTCCGCGCCGAAGATGTGGTAGCTGCGGTGGCCGAGATCGCCCATCACGACGCGCCCGTCCCGCATGACCGCGAAGCCGTCCGGACTCCGGAACTCGCCCGGCCCATCCCCTTTCCGCCCGAAGGCCCGTCGGAACCCGCCGGCCGCACCCACCACGATGACTCGACCCGTTTGTTTGTCGAAAACGTACAGCTGACCCGCCGCATCGAACGCCACGCGGCGCACGTTGCCGAACTGTTCCCAGTCCTCGCCCAACACGGAACCGACCCTGTAGACCTCGTCGAAGTCCAACGCCGGATCCAACCGGCGATCATCGCCCGGCAGGTCGATGACCTCCTGGGCCGCCGCTGGACCGACCGCCGACCCGGTAACCACCGCGAGTATCCCGATCAGGTTGAAGACGCGAGGGAATCCGGGCCGGGGATCCGTAGCCCTGCTTCGGGACACGTTCGCCGCAACGGGGGCGGGGACTCTAACGGACATTCTGCGGCAATCGCATGACGGTGATGACCGGGACATCGAACTCGTCCGTTTCGAGGAAGGCAGCTAGACCGTCGGGACCAAAGGCGTCCGGCATTTCGAGCCGTCCGGCCGGGAAAGTGCCAATGTACCGCCCGTCCGGTGCGAGCACGTCGATGGGACCCGGCTCGCCTTCACCGGGCTCCGTGCTCCGCTCGACCCACAGGTTGCCGTCCCAAGTGACGCGCAGAGCCGCGATCACCGGCACTTCGGGGAAGAATTGCATGTTCTCGATCGCTTCCAAGTGAACAGATCGAAAGCGGTCAAGGATCGCTTGGGCCGTTGGCGGCACTTGTTGTCCTGCGGGGACCGCAACCTCCTGATTGCGACGCGCTTCGAGGCGGCGCTCGCGCTCTGCGCGTCTAGTCTCCTCGGTCACCGGCAGGGGTCGCATAGGTCGCCGAAGGATGTGAGAGACCTCGCCGAGAGTGTCCGCGAGCTTGATGGCCCAAGCGGAGGAATCCGCAAACGCGACACCGCCCGCCGTCAGCGCATCGTACAGCACTTCGGGTTCGAATCCCCACACCTCGCCCACCACATCCTCAATGTCTCCGAATCGGGGGCCTTGGTCCTCCCGGCCTGCGGGCGTCCAAGCCTCCAGCAAAGTCCGCTCCGCCAAGTCGTCCGAAGACATGTTGACATGTACGATGGAGCGCCCGCTCCGGCCAATCAGCGTCCAAGCGTCGGTCCTCTGCGGGCGGAGGCCCGGGCGGGTCGTGATTCCGAAGCCCGCACTCACTTCGCGCACCATGCGGTCGAAATCGCCATTGGGATCGAACACGTGGTATGCCTGATGCATCACGTCTTCGACCGCGGTGCGGCCGTCCGCCCACACGATCAACTGCACGGCCGCCCGGAACTCCCCCGGCCCCTCACCGATACGGCCAAAGTCACGCACGTGCCTCCCGGTGGCGTCAACGACAACGACTCGCCCACCGCCCCCAGTCCCTGGGGCGTCCAGCAGACGGAGGTTTCCCGCACCATCGAATCCCATGCTCCGGATGGTGGAAAACTCCTCCCATCGGGCCGCCGCATCCGCCGAGCCAATTCGGTACACCAACTCGAAGTCCGCCGGGAGCGGAAGGTCCTCGGCTGGCAGATCGACAACCTCTTGGGCGCGGATGCCGGTGGCTCCCGCAATGGCGAGGACCACCCCGACCGCCCCCATTGCCCCGATAGCCGATGGCCTGAGTCTCTGATGCATCTCGGTCCCGCCGCCACATGGTTCAGGTTCGCGTCAAGCCCGACTTGGCCACTGACTATGGAAGTCGTAGATGCGTGGACGCAAGCTACCACTGCGCGTACGCGGATGGGCTCTACGCCCGTTCACGACGGGGGCATTGCCGCATCCACGGCAAGTCTTTCGGTGCTGTCGGCAGCACCGGATACGGGGAAGCCGGCGGAGCGCGGCGCACCGGGGGTTCCAAGGGGAGCGGAAGCGCCCCTGGCCAGCGCCACGTTCAACGTGGCGTGTGCTGGCTGACGGACGTTACGGACGTGAGCCAGCCCCCGCCGATGGCGGCTTACCGCGTCGTGACGTAGTCACGCCAAGCCTGTAGAACCTCGGCACGGCGCTCCAGCAGGTCCGAGCGCTGATACGCCTGCACGACCCGGCTCTTCGGGACGTGGGCGAGGCATGCCTCGGCGACCTCCGCCGGGATACCGGACTCGGCCATCCACGACCGGGCGCTCGACCGGAAGCCGTGAAGCGTCGAGTCCACCCCGGCGATCTGGAGTACCCGAGACACCGTCTTCGGCGCAAGCGTCCTGCCAGTCCGCGAAGGAAACACGAGCGGCGACTTGTCCGACAGCTTGCGCGCCTTCTTCAGCACGTCCAAGGCGCCGGTGCTGAGCGGAACGGCAAACTCACGGCCCGCCTTCATCCTTTCAGCCGGGATCGTCCATGTCGCCGCGTCCATGTCGATCTCATCCCAGAGCGCGCCACGGGCCTCGCCGGGACGAACCGCCGTGAGCACCATCAGTTCGACGCACAACGCAGCCGGACTCCCGCCCCCCACCCGGCGGATGGACCGGAGCGCCGCCGCGATCTCGCCATGCGGCAGGGCGCGGTGATGGCCCGCCGCGCCGCCGTTCGGCTTCGGCAGCGCCTCCGGCTGTTGTCCAGCGCCTTTTCCCGGGCATCGGCGAGTGTGACCTCGGGGTACGGCCCGAGCCCGATCGAGGTGAGCCGCCCGTCGATCCTGACGCGCTGCCGCCATGTCTTGGTGATCCTCCCGTTGGCCGTCCGGTACACCCGGAGGCTCAGCCCTCGCCCGCCCCGTCCGTCGCCGTAAACGCCGGGGCGGCCGACCGTCCGCACGAAGGCGGCGGTGAGCGTCCTGGGTCGCTTGGTCATGCAGTTCCTTCCGTAGGTGTGTATCACATTCCAAATCACTTCACGAGGAAGAATACACGGGACATCGGCGGACGGCAAGAGACGATGAGATCCGGCAATACTCGCGAAACCGATTGTCCAATAACGTGTTATGAACGCACTGGTGTACGCCTCTGGACTACACGGAACCTTCGATATCTAGTTCCACCGGAACTTGGCAACCTGTCCAACCTGGAATGGCTTGGCCTCGGCGTGAACGAACTTTCCGGGCCGCTCCCGCCCGAGCTGGGCAAGCTCGTCAAGCTGACAAAGCTGTGGCTCCCGGGGAACCGGCTGACCGGCTCACTCCCACCCGAGCTCGGCAACCTGACCCGCCTTGAGCGGCTGGTCCTCACCGTAAGCTACGACCGTTCACTTGACCCCCGGGGCCCGCGGGCGTTCCTGTCGGGGCAGCTCCCGCCGGAGTTCGGGCAACTGGTCAGCCTTCGGGAGTTGGACCTCTTCGGACACAAGTTGACGGGAGAGGTCCCGCCTGAATTCGGAAAGCTGGTGCAACTGCGAATACTGCACCTCGCCTGCAATCGGACTACCGGCACCCTTCCGTCCGAACTGAGACAGCTCCGCGATTTGCGCTTCCTGAGTCTGTTCGGCAACCGACTCGACGGGGAGTTTCCCGAATGGCTCGGTGAGCTCACCAACCTGGAGTATGTCGATATCAGTGGTAACCCTTCCTTGACCGGGAAGATCCCCACGGGCATTGGCGCGTTGACCAAACTGGTCAAGCTGTTCCTCTCGGAAAACCGGCTCTCCGGCCCGATCCCGGCAGGAATCGGTCGCTTGGCCAGCCTGGAAAAACTCAATGTGGCAGTGAACCGACTGTCCGGCCCGCTTCCGTCCCAAATCGGGGACCTGACGAATCTGAGGAGTCTGTCGGTGTTCTGGAACGCCGGCCTCACCGGGCCACTCCCCCGGGAAATCATGCGGACTCCACTGGAGGAGTTCTATTGGGACGGCACCAGCCTATGCGCCCCGCGGGATCGTGGGTTTCAGACGTGGCTGGCGGGAATTCGATACCAATACGGTGCCGGGAAATGCAGAGTGACACCGCGAGAGGTTCTCACTGCGTTTTTCGAGGCCACCGGAGGTTCGAGTTGGACAAGCAATGCGAACTGGCTCACGGATGCGCCGGTCTCATCCTGGTTCGGGGTGACCGTGGAGGACAGTCTGGTCACTGCACTGGAACTTCCCGGCAATGGACTCTCGGGCACGCTCCCCTCCGCGGTGCGCGATTTTGGGGATCTCAGGCGTCTCGACCTGGAAGGCAACGCACTGACGGGCGGTCTTCCCAGCGACCTCGGCGACTTGGTTGAACTCGAGGCACTCGACCTCTCGACCAACCGCTTCTCGGGCCGGCTCCCGCGAGAAATCGGGCGCCTCGAAGCGCTGGAGCGCCTGGACCTGTCCGACAACCAGCTGGAGGGCGCGCTGCCGGGAGATTTCGTCAGCCTGCAGTCGCTTGGCGACCTCGACTGGAGTGGGAGCGGCGCGTGCGCCCCCGAGGCCGCGTGGTTCCAGACCTGGCTCGGTTCGGTGGCGACCCGCTCCGGCCCGACGTGTGGCGGGCTCTTTTCGCTGTCGGTTGCGGCCGCCCACCTGTCGCAAGCGGCCCAGAGCATCGGTGGCGCGGTACCTCTCATCGCGGGGCGGCCTGCGCTGGTACGGATTCTCGCGACCGCGGACCGGGCGAACGATCTCAGGCCGAATGCCCGGGCCGGGTTCCTCCTCGATGGCCGCGAAGTCCACATGGCCGAAATGGTGCTCGGTTCCCCCCGTGGCCTGGCCGAGCAGCTTCCAGGGCGGCTGGACCAGTGGTATCACGCGGTGATTCCCGCCGAGCTGCTACGTCCCGGGCTCGAGATGGCCGTGCAGGTCGATCCCGACAGCATCGTCCCCAGACACCCGTTGGACGATGTGCACGTGCCCCTCGACGTGCGCCAGATGCCACCCATGGACCTCACGATCGTGCCCGTTGTGACTGGATCCAGCGGTGACACCGCCGTGCTGAATTGGATCCGGAGCGCCGACGATTCGCCGGTGCGGTTCATGCGCGCGGTGCTACCGGTGGGCGAACTGGATCTGACCATCCGCGAGCCGCTCACCATCGCTTCCGCGCCGGAAGCAGCAAGCTTCGACGACTGGCTGGCTCTCCTCGAGGACATCGCATTGCTGCGGGCGACGGAGGACGGAAAGGGGTACTGGTACGGCGTTGTGAATCGGGAGGGTGACGCGGGCATTGCCGGGATTGCCTTCGTGGAGGGCCGGGCGGGCGCCGGCATTCCCGACGCCGAGGTGTTCGCGCACGAGCTGGGCCACAACATGAGCCTCACCCACGCGCCCTGCGGGTTTCCGAGCGGGGTGGATCCGGACTTCCCCTATCCCGATGGCAATATCGGCGTCCTCGGCTACGACCCCCGATCCGGGACAATGGTGGATCCCGCGACACCCGACCTGATGTCCTACTGTCGTCCCCAGTGGATCAGCGACTACAACTTCGCGAAGGCGCTGGAGTACCGGATCCGGGAAGAGGCACAGCCTCGTGCCCCGGCGGCCCAGGTCGAACCTGGTGGCAGCCGGCTGCTGCTGTGGGGCCGCGTGACGGCGGACGGCGCGCTTCACCTCGACCCCGCGTTCGCGCTCGACGCCCCGGCGCAGCGGCCATCGCGCCCCGGCCCGTACCGCGTCGAGGGCTTCGGAGGGGATGGCAACCGTGCGTTCGCGCTCGACTTCGACATGGAGACGGTGTCGGAGGGAGGCGGCGGCTTTCTCTTCCTGGTCCCACTCGCCGAGGACCGGATTGCGTCGCTGGAGCGCATCGTGCTCACCGGGCCGGAGGGCTCCACGGCGCTGGATCGGGAGACACGCGCGTCACCGGTGGCCATCGTGATCGACCGGGAGACCGGGCGGATCCGGTCCATCCTGCGCGGCGATGCGGCTGGGGCGGCTATGTCCGCCGCCGCAGTGGACGTGTCCTCGGAGCGGGAGCGGTTGGTGGTCAGCTATGGATTGCCGCAGGTGGACCCGTGGTAGGCACCGGTGGAGGGAACACCCCATGCGCACCTGATTGGGGCCGCACGGAGAGTCGGATGTCAGCCATGCTTTACAGAATGGAAACTGGAGTGCACATCACGATGGATCCAGTGACCCGGTCTCGCAGCGTTGCCTTCGCCATGGCGGCGATGTTGTTGGCATGCTGGACCGTCGGATGCGGCGACACCGAACCCCCGCCCCCTGCGCCCCGTCCAACGACGGTGACCGTGAGCCCGGCGAGTGTCAGGCTTGCGGCCTTGGAGACTACCGTTCAGCTCGCGGCGGAAGTGCACGACCAGTACGGGCAAGTGATGACCGGGGCCGCAGTGATCTGGACGAGCGGCGATGCCACGGTGGCGAGTGTGGACGGATCGGGGCTGGTGACGGCGGTGGGCGAGGGGGTGGCGACGATTGCGGCGACGGCGGGAGATGCCCAGGGAACATCGGAGATCACGGTGAGCGACCCGGACAACCCGGACCGGGCGGTGCTGGTGGCGCTCTACGAGGCGACGGACGGGCCGAACTGGGTCGACAACGAGAACTGGATGACGGATGCGCCGCTACGAGAGTGGTACGGAGTGGAAACGGACGGCAGGGGCCGGGTCGTCCGGCTTGAGCTCGCCGGCCGGTGGGATGGGGAAGCGCAAACGTATGTGCCGCACGGCCTCTCGGGACCAGTCCCGCCGGAACTGGGCAGCCTCGCCAACCTGACGTGGCTGTACCTCCCCGGGAACGAACTCACCGACCCGATCCCGCCGGAACTGGGCAACTTGGGCAATCTGGCGGGTCTCAACCTGAATGCGAACAGGCTCACCGGGTCGATCCCGCCGGAACTGGACAACCTGGGCAACCTGACGTCGCTCCACCTGGGTGGAAACACTCTTTCCGGCCCGATTCCGCCGGAACTCGGCACGCTCGCCAACCTGTCGGCACTCAACCTGAATGACAACGAAATCACGGGCCCGATTCCGCCGGAATTGGGCACCCTCGGCAGCTTGTCGGCACTCAGCCCGAATGACAATGAACTCACGGGCCCGATTCCGCCGGAGCTGGGCGCACTCGCCAACCTGTCGGCTCTCAACTTGAATGGGAACGCTCTTGCCGGCCCGATTCCGCCGGAGCTGGGCGCTCTCACCAACCTGTCGGCTCTCAACCTGAGTGACAACGAACTCACGGGCCCGATTCCGCCGGAAGCGGGCACCCTCGCCAGTCTGTCGGTTCTCGATCTGAATGACAACGAACTCACGGGCCTGATTCCGCCGGAACTGAGCAATCTCGCCAACCTGACGTGGCTCAACCTGGCTGGGAATGCTCTTTCCGGCCCGATTCCACCCGAACTGGGCGGCCTTGTCAAGCTGCGGCGGCTCTACCTGGGTGAAAACGCTCTTTCCGGCCCGATTCCGCCGGAACTCGGCAACCTCGCCAACTTGAGGTGGCTGTACCTCTCCGCCAACCTACTCTCGGGCCCGCTCCCGCACAGCTTCCTGTTGCTCGACCGGCTGGAGCGTTTCTACGCTTCGGCGAACCGTCTCTGCGTCCCCGGCGTCTCCGCCTTCGCGGCATGGCTCAGGAGTATCCGGTCCCGCGATTTCACAGTGTTCACTCCCTGCAACACCGCCGACATTGCCGCGCTCGAGGCACTGTACGATGCCGCGGGCGGCGATGACTGGATCGACTCGGAAGGTTGGCTGAGCGATCGCGATCTGGAGGAATGGCACGGGATCACGATGGACTCCATCGGCCGCGTGACGGAACTCGACCTGGCGAGCAACGGCCTGGCCGGACACCTGCCGCCACTGATCGAGGACCTGGCTCGGATGACCGTCCTGCGCATGGGAGACAACGCACTCACGGGCCGGTTGCCGCTAACGCTGACGCGCCTCGCCCTCTCAGAGCTCCGCTACGCGGGAACGGACCTGTGCGCCCCGTCCGAAGAGTCATTCCAGGAATGGCTGGACGGCGTTTCGTCGCACGAGGGGACGGGTGTCGAGTGTGCTCCGCTGTCGGACCGCGATGTCCTTGAGGCGCTATACAACTCGGCCGGCGGCCCGAACTGGGCGCGCAAAGACAACTGGCTGACCGACGCACCGCTGGGAGAGTGGGAAGGGGTCACGGTGGACAGCGAAAACCACGTAGTCGGTCTGGATCTCAGGCTTAACGGGCTCAACGACCGGATCCCGCCGGAACTCGGCAGCCTCGCCAGCCTGGCGGTTCTGACTCTGTCGGGAAACGATCTCACCGGCCGGATTCCGCGGGAGCTGGGCGACCTCGCCAAGCTGACCGGGCTGCATCTCGGCTGGAACCAACTCACCGGCCCGATCCCGCCGGAACTGGGCACCCTTGGCAAGCTGACGTGGCTCGAGCTGCCTGGAAACACTCTTTCCGGCCCGATTCCGCGGGAACTGGGCAGCCTCGTCGAGCTTAGGCGCCTCTACTTGGAGGACAACGAACTCACGGGTCCGATCCCGCCGGAACTAGGTGCCCTCGCCAACCTGACGTGGCTCGAGCTTTCAAGAAACAGGCTGACGGGCCCCATCCCGCGGGAGCTCGGGAGCTTGCCGGGTCTGGTAGTGCTTGACCTCGGGGGCAATGCGCTCAAAGGTCCGATTCCCGCCGAACTCGGGAATCTGGCCCGCCTTGGCTGGCTGTTCCTATGGGGCAACACCCTGACCGGCCCGATTCCCGGGGAACTCGGCAGCCTCGCGCGCGTCACCCGCCTGTCGCTCAGCGACAACGAACTTTCCGGCGTCATTCCGGGAGAACTCGGCGGCCTTGCGCGCCTGACGTCCCTGGCTCTCGACGGCAACACCCTCTCCGGCCCGCTCCCGCCCCGGCTCGGCGAGCTCGCGAGGCTGGAAGCACTGCTGCTCAACAACAACGAACTGACAGGTTGGGTGCCCCCGGAGTTCGGCGGCATGGCGAGCCTGCGGGGGCTGTCCGTCGCCAACAACGCCGCGATGTCGGGAGCGCTCCCCGCGGATCTGACCACTCTCACCCGGCTCGATGTCCTCGCGGCCGGCGGCACGGACCTGTGCGCGCCAACGGACGACGACTTCCAGACCTGGCTCGAAGGGATTGCCAAGCGCAGGGTCCGTCTCTGCGCCGAAGGACTGCCGGCGGCCTACCTGACGCAGGCGGTCCAGTCGCGTGAGTTTCCCGTTCCGCTGGTGGCAGGCGAGCGGGCGCTGCTGCGGGTGTTCGTGACGGCTGGAAAGGCCACCCGCGAAGGCATACCGCGGGTTGTGGCCCGCTTCTACCGGGACGGCCGGGAGACGCACGTGGAGGACATCCCGGGCAAGTCCGATCCGATTCCGGCCGAGGTGGACCAGAGCCGGCTCTCGAAGTCGGCGAACGCGGAGATCCCGGCGCATGTGATTCAGCCGGGGCTCGAGATGGTGGTCGAAGTGGATCCGGACGGCACGCTGGACCCGGATCTCGGGGTCCCGCGGCGGATTCCGGCTTCGGGCCGGCTGGCGGTGGAGGTGCGCGACATGCCGCCCCTCGACCTGACGGTGATTCCGTTCGTCTGGACCGAGACCCACGACTCATCCATCGTCGACCTCGTCGAGGCCATGGCTGCGGACCCCGAGAACCATGAGATGCTCGGGGACACCCGCACGCTGCTACCGATCGGCGAACTCGAGGTCACGGCGCACGAACCCGTTCTGAGTTCGACCAACAACGGAATCGTGCTGCTCTTCCGTACCGGGGCCATTCGGGCCATGGAGGGTGGGGCCGGACATTACATGGGCATGATGGTACCGCCGGTCAGGGCGGTGGGTGGGGCTTCCTTCGGCCCTCCCGCCAGATCGAGCTTCTCGCAGCCCTATCCATACATCGTGGCCCACGAACTCGGACACAACATCAGTCTCTATCACGCCCCGTGCGGTGATCCCGCCGGCCTCGACTCCAACTTCCCCTACAGCGGCGGATCGACCGGGGCCTGGGGCTACGACCTCCGCGACGGCGGGAGCCTGGTACGCCCGTCCACGGCCGACCTGATGTCGTATTGCCGGCCCTCGTGGATCAGCGACTACCATTTCACCAATGCGCTGCGGTTCCGGTTGAGCGACGCGGACAGCGTGGGGCTGCCGCGTGTTTCGGGACCGACTCGGTCGCTGATGCTCTGGGGCGGGACGGGTGCCGACAGTGTGCCGTTCCTGGAGCCCGCGTTCGTGGTCGACGCGCCGCCGGCGCTGCCACAAACCGGGGGACCCTACAGGCTCACCGGAAGCACCGCCGGCGATGCCGAACTCTTCTCTCTTCGCTTCGACATGCGCCAGGTGGCCGACGGCGACGGAAGTTCAGGCTTCTCCTTCGTGCTCCCCGTGGAGCCCGGATGGGAGGGTGCGCTCACCAGCATCGCGCTGTCCGGTCCCGGTGGATCGGTCACGCTGGACGGTGACAGCGACCGGTCGATGGCGATCCTGCGCGACCCGCGAACCGGCCGGATTCGGGGTATCCTGAGCGACCTGCCCGCGACGGTGCTGACCCGTTTGGACGTGGTTGCGGCCTTGTCGGCGGATCGGCGGTTCGATGTGCTGTTCAGCCGGGGGATTCCGGACGCTGAGGCGTGGCGAAGGTGATCTGACGCACCCAGACGCAGCAAGCCTGCCCCGGGGTTGACCGGATGTCACGATGACGACAGACTAATGTCGCAATTGCGATACAGGAGACTTCGGATGAAGACACACAGTTCGATGCTCCACGTCCGGATGGACACGGAGATGAAGCGGAAGGCGACGGCAGCTCTCGCAGCGATGGGGATGACCGCCTCGGAAGCCGTTCGGCTTTTCTTCCACCGAATCGCGGTGGATCAGGCCTTTCCGCTCGAACTCAAGGTGCCGAACGCACAGACCCGCAGGGCCATGGCCGAGTCTGAGGAAATGATGAGAAGAGGGACGGCCCGCTTTGCCAGCGCGGACGAAATGTTTGCGGAGCTCGAGGAAGTCGGCGGTCAGTAAGCGGACCCGCCCGCCCAGGCGCGTGGATTTCACGCGGCGATTCCTCAAGGACTGGGAGCGGCTTTCGCGTTCGGGCCGATACGACATGCATCGGCTCAAGGCGGTCATGCTCGAACTCATCGCCAACGAGGCCCCACTCGGTCCCGAACGGAGGGACCACGCACTGAGAGGCGCTTGGGCGAATCACCGGGAATGCCATGTCGGAGGGGATTTCCTTCTGATCTATCAGGTCGATGATTCGCCAAAACCGGGCGGCTCGATCAACTTCGTCCGCGCTGGCACTCACGCCGAGTTGTTCGAATGAGCGGCTACCAAGGAGCATTCCCCGTCATCCGTAGGCACACTTGGGCAATATGTATACTATATCTTACTTAATGTCAAGAGTGCATTACATGACAAGAAGCCTAGCGAACTGATCCAAAACGGATCCACCGCCGCTCGAATGCAGACGAGTGTGCCGAGGTTGCCAGTCCAGTCAGCTCCTACCCATCTCGGTAACGGGGCCGTCGTCGTCGGTCTCCTTTGTTTCGCCCCCGCCCTCCTCGCCCTCCGCCTCCGCCTCCCACCCCCGCATCCTCTTCTCCATCACCATCCCGTCGATCGTCTCGATCAACGCCCCCCCGCGCTTGTCCGTGTGCCGGATCACACCCTCTTCATCGAGTACGAAGATCGTCGGCCATCCGTACACACCCCATTCGGTCGCGATCGGCCCATTGGCGGCCACCACTTCGGCGTCGGGCTGGCTGTGACCGTCCCACCAGGTCCGGTAGGCGAGGCGCTCCTCTTTCTTCGCCTCAACGATGGTCTCCAGCTCCGCGTCGCTGTTGACGCCCAGCAGCGCGACGTCCTCCTCGTCGAAGAGATCCAGCATGGCGCGCTGGTAGGGGTACTCGCCGCGGCAAGGCCCACACCACTGCCCGGAGAAGATCACCGCGACGATCTTGCCGCGGTATTCCTCCAGCTCGAACTCGACGCCCTCGGTGTCCTTGCCGACGATGTTGGGGGCCACCCGGCCCGGCATCAGGTACTCGATGTGGAACCGCACCCTGGCCAGGGCCTCGGCGGCTGCCGGGTACGACTCCCCGAGCGCCGCCAGCCCCTCTGCCGCGCGCGCCGTCTGCTCGTCGCTCATCCGGCCCCGCTGCAGACCCCAGCCGATGCCCGAGACGGAAACCTCGACGCCGCGCTCGAGATCGGCGGTCGATTCGGGGAGGGAAAGGGCGGCGTCGATCGCCGCGAGCATGCGGTCCACCTGGGCATCCGTGAACGCCTCGCCGGGAGCCGGGTATGTGATCAGTCCGGGCCATGACAGGGCGCGGCCGACAAAGTCGGGCATCGTCGGCATGGCGGCGGCGTAGTATTCGAGCATGTTCGTGGTCCGCTCGATCATGCCCCGGGCGTCGGGGTGTTGCTCGGCCAGGGCTTCCAGATAGGCGCCGATCCGCTCCTGCTGCTCCTCGCCGACCTCGGGGATCGCGATGCGCCGCCTGAAGCTCCAGAGATGGAAGTCGGCCTCGCTTTCGAAGTCGGCCAGCGTCTCCTCGGCGGTCATCGCCGCCTCGAGGGCCGTCATGAGCTCCTCGAAGCTCTCGTCGGAGAGGGGCTTGCCTCCGTTGTCGTACCGGGCCGCATCCGGGAACCAGGGGCGCTCCGCGGCTGCGGGGAGATTCAGTTCGGTGGATATGACAGCGTCATCGCCGGTGCTGGCGTCCGTGGTCCCCGCGACCAGCACGCCCAGCCCGAACGAAACGACCACCGCACCGACTATTGCCAGGGATCTACGCATTATTCCTGTCCTTTCTCGGCTTCGGCCTCCGCTCCGGCCTCCGGGTCCGCTTCATCGTCCGTCTCCGCGTCGGCCTCCTCCGACTCCACTTCGGCAGCCTCCTGCTCCGCCTGCCACTCACGCATCCTCTTCCCCATCACCAGCTCGTCCACGGCGGCGATCAGCGCGCCTCCGCGCTTGTCCGTATGCCGGATCACGCCCTCCTCGTCGAGGACGTAGATCTGGGGCCAGCCAAGCACGTTCCACTGCGTCGCGATCGGTCCCTCGGCGGCCACCTGGTCGGCGTCCGGCTGGCTGTGCCCATCCCACCAGGTGCGGTAGGCGAGACCCTCCCTGTCCTTGGCCTGCACGATCGTGTCGAGCACGGCGTCGCTGTTGACGCCCAGCAGCGCCACATCCTCTTCCTCGTAGATCTCCAGCATGGCGCGCTGGTACGGATACTCGCCGCGGCAGGGTCCGCACCACTGCCCCGAGAAGATCAGGGCGACGATCTTGCCCCGGTAGTCCTCGAGCGCGAACTCGACCCCCCCGGTGTCCTTCCCGACGATGTTGGGGGCCACCTTGCCCGGCATGAGGTTCTCGATCACAAACCGCTGCTGGTCCAGCTTCTCCACGGCGTCCGGATACTTCTCCGCGAGTCTGTCCATGAAGGCCGACACGTGCAGCGATTGTTCCTCGCTGAGGGTCCCGCGTTGCAGCTGCCCGCCCAGTTGCCAGAGAGGAACCGACGCTTCGTCTTCGAAGTTGCCCGAGGCCTCGGGGAGGTTAAGCGTGGCCTCGAGCTGCGCGAGCAGCTGGTCCACCTGGGCGTCCTCGAAGGGTTCACCGTCGGTCGGCAACCCTTCCGGCGTGGGGAAGATCGTGGCGAAGCCGACGAACGACGGCATGGCCGGCATGGGCGAGGCATAGCCGTCGAGGAGCCTTCTGCGCTGGCTGATTGCGCGGCTGTCGGGATGCTCCTCGGCCAGGGCGTCCATGTATGCGTTGATCCGCTCCTTCTGCTCGTCGCCGATTTCGGGGACGGCGAGCCGGCGCATGAAGTTCCACAGGTGCAGGTCGGCCTCGCGTTCGAAGTCGGCCAGCGTCTCTTCGGCCGTCATCGCGACCTCGAGTGAGGACATCAACTCCTCGAAGCTCTCATCGGAGAGGGGTTCGCCTTCGTTGTCGTATTGGGCCGCATCCGGGAACCACATGCGGTCCGCGGCGGCCGGGACGTCGAGTTCGAACCCGTCGGCCTCGGCGTCAGGGGCTCCGATACCTCCGGCCAGGAGCATTCCCAGTCCGAAGGAAACGATTACGGCGCAGACTACTGCCAGGGGCTGCTTCATGGGACCTGTCCTTTTTCTGCTTCGCTTGCGGGATCGCCCGCGTTTTCGGCTTCGGTTTCGGCGTCCGCGTCGTCAGTGGCCTCTGCCTCGGCCTCTTCGGCCTCCCGCTCCGCGTCCCACGCGCGCATCCTCTTGTCCATCAACAGCCTGTCCACGGCGGCGATAAGCTCGCCCCCGCGCTTGTTCACATGCCGGATCACGCCCTCCTCGTCGATGACGTAGATCGTGGGCCAGCCGCTGACGTTCCACTCGGTTGCGATCGGCCCTTCGGTGGCTGCCACCTCGGCGTCGGGCTGGCTGTGGCCGTCCCACCAGGTGCGGAAGTCCAGGCGTTCCTCCTTCTTCGCCTCGATGGCCGTCTCCAGCAAGGCGTCGCTGTTGACGCCCAGGAGCGCCACGTCCTCATCCTCGAAGAGGTCCAGCATGGCGCGCTGGTACGGGTACTCCCCACGACAGGGGCCGCACCACTGCCCGGAGAAGATCAGCGCGACAATCTTGCCACGGTAATCATCGAGCTCGAACTCGACGCCCTCGGTGTCCGTGCCCACGATGTTCGGCGCGACGTTGCCCGGAATCAGATTCTCGACAAGGAAACGCTGGCGGTCGATGAACTCCGCGGCGTCGGGGTTCTCCTCCTTGAGTCCCTCCAGATAGGCGACGATCCGCGCGGTCTGTTCCTCGCTGACCTGGCCCAGCTGCAGCCGGTTGCCGAAGCGCCAGAAGAGGGTGCCGGCTTCGCCCTCGATGTCGCCGGCCACCTCGGGCAGGCTGAGCGCGCCCTCGAGCGTGCCGAGCATCCGGTCCACCTGGGCGTCCTCGAAGGGCTCGCCTTCGTTGTCGTATTCGTCGGCCATGCCGAAGAACATGACGCTGAGTGTGGCGGGCGGGGCGCTGGGCATCGAAGCGGCGTAGGAGTCGAGCAACTGCCCGCGCCGCTCGATGACCGTGCGATGGTCGGGATGCTGCTCGGCCAGCTTCTCCAGGTACTCCGTGGCCCGCGCCTTCTGCTCTTCGGTGACCTCGGGGACCGCGAGGCGGCGGACGAAGCTCCAGAGCTGCGCGTCCGCCTCGGTCTCGAAGTCCGCCAGGGTCTCGTCGGCGTTGAGCGCCGCATCGAGGTGCGAGAGGAGCTCGTCGAACTGCTCGTCGGAGAGTGGCTCGCCCCCGGTGTCGTAGTCGGCGATGGGGGGGAACCACATTTGCTGGAGCGCGATGGGGACGTGGGCGAGAGGTGGTGGCGATGCTTCGTCCGCGTCGGGGGCGCCGCGGCTGCCGGCCAAGAGCATTCCCAAGCCGAATGAAACGACTACTGCGCACACTACTGCCAGGGGCTGCCGCATGGGGGACCTCTTTCTCTACGGGGATTGCGGATGCGGCTCTGGGGGGACCGGGGTGCGGTCCCATACTCAGATTACGGTACTGTTGGCGGACCTGCAAATGGCGTCGGGGGTTACGACGATCGCTGAGGGGCAGACCCAGAGGCACTTCGGGGCCGGTTCAGCCACGGACGCGCCATAAAGCGGTGGCCTCTCCGGCTCCTACAGGCCCTCAGGAGAAGAAACGGCGCAATGACCGTAGGAGGCCATCTTCTCGGTCCTGATGTTACCGATCCGCTTGGCGATGAGCGAGGAGTGCATCGTGAATAGCTCGGTTACCTTCACCATCGATGGCTTGGGAAGCCTACCTACCGCGAAGTCGCTGCGCCAGAGGCGCACCGCGTTCGGGTGCTCGGTGATGTGGGAGGTCACCGCCGCCAGCACGAGGTCCTCTCCAGCGGCGTTTAAGGAATCCGAGGACAGGACCAGCGCGGGCGTCTCTTGGATGAAATCAGATCGGTGAAGGGGACGGAAGACACCGGGGGCGAAGAGGCGTCCTCCAAGCCCAGGGTCAGCTGTTTCCAGCCTCCGATCCGTCCTCGGTCTCCAAACCGCCGCCCGCATCGTCCATCCCCGTCTCCTCCCCCACCTCTTCCGCCGGAGCCGCCGGCGTCATGCCCACCGGCCCGGAGGCCTCATAGTCCCGCATCAGCTTCTCCATTCACAATCTCAAGAGCGGCGATGGACTTCCCCCCGCGCTTGCCCAGTACCGGATCACGCCCTCTTCATCGAGGATGTAGATCTGCGGCTATCCCGTCATTTCCAGCCGGTTTCGATCGGCCCCTCGGCGGCCGCCGCATCGGTAGGGGCGCACCACTGCCCGAAGAAGATGAGGATGACGATCTTGCCCCGGCAGTCCTTCGAGCGCAAACTCGACGCCCTCGGTGTCGGTACGCACGATGTTCGGCGCAACGTTGCCCGAGGTCAGACGTTCGACCAAGAAGCGGTGCCTGTCGAGGAAACCTCTCGGCGTCGCCATGCTGCTCGCTGAGATCCTCCAGAAATCCACGATTCGCGCGCTCTGCTCATCGCTGATCTGTCCCGACTGGGTCGGTGCCCAGTGGGCCTGCCGCCTCGTTCGAAAAAGGGTGACACGATGTCACCCTTTTTCGTCGCCGCAGGCCTATGAGCCGGCGTCCACCGGGACAAAAGGGGATGGCGGAAGAAAACTCCAATTTGGCCATTTCCACTTCTTCTGTTTCCATGAATGCCAACCTCGCATTCGTGACTATATTCGGCTAGAGAATGGGTGTATGAAATGAAAGGCGCGACCGCACGTCGTTACGACGGCTTCTGGGGCACTTCGACGGACACGAGGGCGTCATTCATGGCTTGGTCCCGCAGATTGCTGTTCGTTGATCCGCCCAGTCTGGAGCTGGCCCCTGAACCTCCCGAAGGCAGGATCGGTCTGGTACTCAATGTCGGCGGGCACATCGGGCACACGCAGGATGGTATCGAGCGTGGCGAGCATCCCGACGACCTGCCCGTCGTCGAATGGCTTGCCGTCGTTGGCGGATCGAAAGGCCGTCTGGACGATCCAGCCGGGCATCGTGGTCCGCTTCGCCATGGCCCCCTTCAGCAACGTACCGCCCCCCCTGCTGGTTCGCGCACCCACTTCTCGGTGTGGACCGGCCATCCCGTTTGTTTCCAACAACCTCTTGCACTGACGGGTTGCATACTATATAATCCACATATCCGAAAACTGACGCGTACCACCCTACGGTTACCCTAATGAAGGGACAAACACCATGAAACGGATCCTCACCGCCCTCGGTATCGCAGCCCCAGCCACGATGGCGCTCGTCGCTTTGATCGGAGCCACCAGTCCTCGGGGGGGCGACGCCGCAGCAATGATCTCGGCACTTCTCGACTACGATACCGGGGATTGTACGATGAAATGTATGCCTGAGGCATGCGACGATGGCCACGCACTCTGGAAGGGCAGCCAAAACGAAGACAACTACGGTACAGGGACTCACAAGTGCTATGAGCGCGCCAGATGTGGTAAGTATGTCCACCCCCGTTGCTCACCCGGCGGGTCTGGCCTCAGTGACCTTGAGACCGTGCTCGAATTAGTCTCGGAGATGCCCGTGCGGGAAGTCATAGCGATGCACGAGACGGAACCCAACCTCTTCTTTCACTCCACACGGCAAGCTGTTCAGGTGCTGGGTTGCGGAGGCCTTGTCGTGGCCATGATAGAGCTGACAGCCAGCCAAAAGGCTGACTTGGAGGCCATTGCCGAGTGACCGAATCGTCGTCGGATCCACTCAGGTCGGATGCTCGTAGACGACAGGCCTTCGCTTTGTTTGGATTGGTGAGTCTCGGTCTGGTGAGCGTGGCTTGCAGTGCTTCCGCAGTTTCGGGGCAAAAGGTCGCACGCTGGGAGGACTTCTGGTTCTGTGACGGTTGTGAGTTGGATTTGGCCGAGATCGTCCGGCTGGGGGACCCGGACGGCGAAGGAATCGTCGAGAGCGATCTGGAGCAGGTGACCTGGAGTCAGGATCTCGGGTATCTTTTGTTTCATCTCGCAGGATCGACTGTGAAGCTGTTTGACCATAGCGGACAGTTCTCATGGTCCATCAGTCGCTCAGGTGGGGGCCGGGTGAGTTCTCTGAGTCAATCTTCAGTGTACTAGCGATCAATGGCCGGATTGTCGTAAACGATTTTCACAAGAGGGCGTTCGCAGTCTTCAGTGCTGCGGGAGAGTATGTGGATCTGCGTCCTTATGGCTTCGCGCCAGGACCGTTCGTGCATATTGGGGGGGGGCAGGTTGTGATCTTCTCAATGGACCGGCAGCGGGATCTGGCAGGCTACCCCCTTCACCTTGTGGACATTGAGTCTGGAGTGGCTTCCCTGCATTTTGGTTCTGAGGATCCGAACAATTGGTCGGCGGCCGAGTTTGGGGGCGACGTGCTTACCGGGAGTGTCGTGGGTTCGCCCGGTACCGTTTGGTGGGGAAGGCGATCGGAACCGACTATTGAGGAGTGGTCGGTCAACAACGAGTTGTTGAGGAGAATCGAGGGCGAACTCCCGTGGTTTCCCAAACCGAGCGAAACGGAAGGCCGTAGTGGGAAGCCGGCTCCCAGGCTTAGGGGCCTTGCCTTGGATTCGCAGGATCACCTCTGGATGCTTACTCATGTGGCTGACCGCAATTGGCGAGAGGTAAAGCGCATTGAGGGTGGAGTCCTGCCTTCAGACTTGTACGATTTCTCGGATGCGCGCCTTGATGTCTTCGACCTCCGAGAGCAACGTCACGTCGGTCGATACATTTGGGATTCAGTTTCGGTCAGACTGTTGGAGTACGAAGGTAAGCCGGCGGTTAGCGTTGTCGAGGAGACCGAAGCTATGGTCCCTCAAGTTGTTGTCTATCAGGTCGGTTGGGAATGACTTGGGATGGTGTCAGCCTCGGCGCGTCAGACCTTCGATGCCCTGCTCCCGTCAGGCGGATCAAGCACGCCAACCCGCTGGCGCTCGGCCACAGCGTCGCATAGCTCCACGGACCTACGGACCCTCCCGCCGTTCATGGTCCGCCAGGGTCAGCTGTTTCCGTCCTCGGCCTCGGGCTCGGCGCTCCCATCGTCCGTTTCCGTCTCAGCCCCCTCCGCCGGCGCCGCAGGCGTCATCCCCACCGGCCCGGACGCTTCATAGTCCCGCATCAGCTTCTCCATCCACAGCTCGTCCAGCGCCGCGATGAACTCGCCCCCGCGCTTGCCCACGTACCGAATCACACCCTCCTCGTCGAGGATGTAGATCTCCGGCCATCCCGTCACGTTCCAGCGGGTCGCGATCGGCCCCTCTGCGGCCACCACGTCGGCGTCCGGCTGGCTGTGGCCGTCCCACCAGGTGCGGTACGGCAGCCGCTCGTCGATCTTGGCCTGCTGGATGGTCTCGAGCTTGGCGTCGCTGTTGATGCCCAGCAGCACGATCGGGCGGTCCTGGTAGTTCTCCAGCACGAAGCGGTGATAGGGGTATTCGCCCCGGCACGGCCCGCACCACTGCCCCGAGAAGATCAGGGCCACGATGTTGCCCCGGTACTCCTCGAGCTCGAACGCGACGCCGTCGGTGTCCGTTCCGACGATGTTGGGCGCGACGTTGCCCGGAACGAGGTTCCGCACGACGAAGATCTTGTCGTCGATCATCTCGGCGGCTTCGGGGTGCTTCTCCTTGAGACCTTCGTAGTAGCCCGCGACTCGCTCGACCTGCTCCGGCGACAGGCGTCCCTGCTGCAGGCGGCCGTTGAAGCGCCAGAAGTGGAGACGGGCTTCTTCCTCGAAGCTCGCCAGCGTCTCGGGGATGGTCAGGGCGGCGTCCAGCCGGGCCATCATTTCGTCGAGCATGGCGTCCTCGAAGGGGCCGCCGTCCGGGTTGAATTCGTCCCCCATCCCGAAGAGCATCAGCGAACCGGACAGGGAAGGGGGCGGACGGTCATTGGGCTCCGAGTAGCTGTCGACAAGCGTTGCCCTGCCGTTGATGATGCCCGCGTGATCGGGGTGCGCCTCGGCGAGATCGGTGAGGTACGCCTTGACCCGCTCCTTCTGTTCGTCGCTGATCTCGGAGGGCGAGAGGCGGCGGATGAAGTTCATGAGGTGGACTTCGGCCTCGCGTTTGAAATCGGCCAGGGTCGCGTCGGCGGTCATGGCCTCGTCGACCGCGGTCATCAGCGCTTCGAACTTCTCGTCGTCGAGCGTTCCCCCCTCGGTCGCGTAGTCGGCGATCGGTGGGAACCAATCCTCCTGGGCCGCGATCGGCAGCTGCCATTCGGATTCGGCGGGGGCCGCGGCACGGGCACCGGGAAGGATGAACTCGGACGCGACCACGCCGAGGATGAACGACGCGACCGCGACCATCAGGACTGCCTGGGGCTTCTTCATGGGGGACCTTTCTTCCCTGTGGGCGACCTGTCTTCAGGTGCCCGGACTGCTTCCGGGTCGGGAGCGAGCCCAGCCCGGCTTACATTTTCGATTCCTCTGATCTTGCACCCGTTCGCTAACGGCGGCAACGACTTCGGCCTTGGCGGACGTCCCTTCTCGGCGCGGTCGGCGGCCTGTAGGCCCGCAAGCGGAGAGCCACGAACCCCTACAGCGCCCCCTTCAGGAACTCCAGGAACTCCTCGCGATCCCGCGTCAGCCCCAGAAACGTCGCGATCGTCTCACCCTCGCCGTCCAGCACCGCGTAGAGCGGCAGCGCGATGGTGCCGAACTTCTCCTTCTGGTAGTCCATCTGATCTTCGTAGACCTCGCCCTCCCCGTCGGTGAAGAGTCGGGCCAGGACGAAACGCTCAAGCTGCTCCGCGACTTCGGGGATGGTGAACATGTTCGACTCCATCCAGCGGCAGTTCGTGCAGGTGTAGCCGGTGAAGTCGATGAAGACGCGGTTGCCGCTCTCGCGGGCTGCGGCGAGGGCCCCGTCGAGATCGTTCTGATACCAGTGGAAGCCGTCGTGTTCCTCGCCCCGTTCGGCCATGGCGAGCGCGCCTGCCGGGGTGTCCTCGAAGCGCGGGGGCAGGAAGGACTCGATCTCGCCGAGCGGACGTCCGTCGAGGCCGAGGGTGAGCCAGATGCCCAAGGCGACAAAGCCGCCCGCGAAGCCGAGGCGGACGGGCTTGGGCCGGGCCGCCGGTCCGCTCCCGGCGACCGCCGCCACGGCGGACCGCGCGCTCAGCAGGATGTAGGCCGCGATCACGACGCACAGCACCGCCCACGACACGAGCACCACCTGGCGGGTGAAGATCCCCCACCCCAGCACCAGGTCCGCGTTCGAGACGAACTTGAGCGCGGCGCCCAGCTCCACGAGTCCCAGCACCACCTTGACCGACTTGAGCCAGCCCCCGGAGCTCGGCATGCGCTTCAGCATGCGCGGCGCGAGGGCCAGGAAGAAGAAGGGGACGGCAAAGGTTGTCGAGAAGACGAGCAGCCCAACCACCGGCTGCTGCCACTGACCCTGCGACGCCAGCACGAGCAGCGTGCCCACGAACGGGGCCGTACAGGTGAAGGTGGTGACCGCGAAAGTCCCCCCCATCAGCACCGCGCCCACGCCCCCCCCGCCGGAGCCCCGCTCACGGCTGACCCGGTCGAGGCGGGTGAGCAACCCGGACGGGATCCGGATCTCGTACAGGCCGAAGAAGTTCAGCGCGAAGGCCACGAACATGGCCGCGATCGCCATGTTGGTCCACGGACTGGCCGCGAAGCGGGCCATCCCCGCGGCACCGACCAGAATCGAGGTCGCGAGCCCCACGGCCGTGAATGTCCCGATAATCCCCCCGCCGAAGAGCAGCGCGTTCTTGACCGCGGCCTGGCGGCTCTCACCCCCGTGCTTCGCGAAGTACGAGGCCGTGATGGGGATCATGGGGAAGACGCACGGCGTGATGAGCGCGAAGGCCCCGGCCGAGATGGCCAGCCAGAAGAAGGCGCCGTCGATCATGTGGTTCTAGCCCTTCTTTTTCGGGATGATCTTGACCGGCACCGCGATCTTCTCCGTCTGCGCGGGGAGGCAGACGCGGTTGGTGCACGCCTGGTAGCGGGCGCGAACCTCCATCTCGGTGACGTCGGAGCCGGCCTCGACCGACACCTGCACCGGCACCGTGTACGAGACCTTGCCCTCGTGCATCTCCACCTGCATCTGGAAGTTCTGGTCGAACTTCACCTTGGGCTTCGTGCCCTCGACCTTGCCGGCCACGGTGAAGGGCTGGTCCGAACTCAGCGAGATCTTGCTGGGCACGGGGCCGCCCTCGCCCTGCGTGATCGAGTAGATGTACCAGCCCGCGTCGATCGTCGCCTTGACGGATACGGTGATTTTCGCACCCGGCGTGAGGCTCTCCTCTTCGATCTCCGCCGTCCAGTGGACCGGATCCTGGGCCTGGGCGCTGCCCGTCACGAGCGCCGCCGAAACCGCCAGCGCCGGGAACAGCGTCACCAGCGATTTGCTTTTCGATATCATTTCGCGTCTCCTGAATGGTTTCCCATATGGCCCGTATGGCTCAATATGGGTCGTATGGGTCAGTGAGTCATTCGATCCCGAACTTCTTCAGCTCCTCGCGGAAGATCGGGATCGAGACCCCGTACTTCGAGAAGGCGCTCGCGATCCTGCCCTCCGGATCGATGATGTAGTGCTTGCCGTCGTAGGCGTTGTAGTTCTCGTAGACTTCGGGCATCGACAGGTAGCCGTAGCCGTTCTCGTCGAGGACGCCGCTCGGGTCGCTCACGATGGGATGCGTGATCCCGTTGTATTCGACGAGGCGCCGCACGGTCTCCATTTCGTCGTAGGTCACCGTGAGGACCGTCAGTCCCTTGTCGTTCAGCTCGCGGTGGAGCTGCTCGACGTGGGGCATCTCCACCCGGCAGCCCGCGCACGAATACCCCCAGAAAACCATCAGCACGGCCTTGTTCTCGGCTGCCAGTTCGGAGAGGGTGACCGTGCCGCCGAGCGACGATTCCAGGGTGAAGTCGGGGGCCGGGGTCCCGATGGGCAGGTCGGCGTACTTGCCGCTCGAGAGCCCGTGGTCGGGATCGACCGTCCGGCACTCGGCGCCCTCCGGCGCGTTGAAGGCGAAGTCGGCCGGGTCGGCCTTACCGCCCTCGCGGATTTCGGTGACGAGGTGTTCGGTGTTTGCCGTCGTCCACACGCTGCCGCCCTCGCCCTCTGTGGTGGTCACGATCCTGCGCGTGAACCCGTCCTCGCCGACGTAGAGACGGCTCTTGTAGAGCGGATCGTCGTCGGGGTAGTTGTAGGCGATCTTGTAGTGCCAGTCGATCACGTCCACCGGAACCCCGCCGACCTCGTCCTTCCCGACGTAGTCCACCGAGCGCAGCCCCGGGTCCTGCAGGCGCCACTTCGTGGACCAGTGCCCGGGCACCGCCGAGCGGATCAGCCACGGCCCGAAGTCGAAGAAGCTCCAGTGGATGGTGTTGAAGCTGTCGACCTCGCGCATCCTTTCCGGGGGCCCCATCTCGGCGGTGGTGCAGTACGGGGCGGGCGCACCCTCGGTGCTCCTGATGCTCCACTTCGTCGTGCCGTCGGAGGCCAGGACGTGGGTGCTCTTCGACTCCCTGCGCATGAGGGTGGGGTCGTCCGGACCGGTCGGCCCTTCGTACGCGTAGCGGCTCTCGGCGGTGATGTGGAATAGGTTGGGGCGCGCCAGGCGGAGCACGGTCGCTTCGGCCTGCTCGGAGGACCCCGAGGACCCGTTCATCTCGTAGACCGCGTGGAGGGACTTGCTGTTGGCGAAGGCTTCGTCGCTGGCTTCGAGGACGGCGACTGCCCTGGAATCGATGCGGGGATCGCCGGGTTCGCCGGTGCCGGTGATGGTGGCGGTCCCGCCGTAGCGGAGGCCCAGAACGACGGCCAGAGCGCCCAAAGCCACGATGAGGAACGCACTTCGGGTGGTTCTGCGCGCCAGGTCGGACATCGGTGTGCTCCTGTGTGGGCTCCGGGGCATTCCACCTACAGATTAGCCGATGGGGCGGATGTGGGGCAAGTTGAGAGCACTCATGGGCAATCTGACGATACGCAACGTGGACGACGCCGTAATCGACCGGCTCAAGGCACAGGCACGGGCGAACGAACGCTCCCTTGAGGGCGAGGTGCGTTACCTGCTTACTCGGGCGGTGTCCGATCACCTCCGTCTCGCGGAGTTCCGAGCGGAGGCCAAGACCCTGTCGGCTACCGTGTGGCAGCACGAAGCAGAGGGAAAGCACCCTTCTCATTCGCGAGGATCGGGATCGGTGATTGCGGCCGTCAACACCGGCGGGACACCCCGGCGAGCAGGGGACGGCGAGAGCCCCCGTTGTCCGCCACCATTGCCCTGAAATGGCCGACAAACCGTGCCGATGCGCCCCCGAGACTACCCCGATCCCGGCTCCAGAATCGCGTCGATCCTGGCCACGACGTCCTCAAGGTGCGCCCCCGTCACCCGGTCGGCCACGCCCCGATTCACCCGCCTCGACACCCCGTCCCTCAGCGAGCGCAACTGCTCCCGCACCAGCGGCCGAATGTCCGACGTGCTCACATCCTGCGTAACCGGCCCGAACGGGAAAGTCGGCGGCTCCTCCGTCATCAGCGACTCCATGCGTTCCAGGTAGGCCCGCTGCAGGGCCCGCCGGTACGGACCGATCTCCGAAACCCGCGCCAGATCCTGCCACACCGCCGCCCGCACGTCGTCCAGAAACTCGGCGAGCGGATACGCGTCCCCAGGCTGTGTGATCTCAAGCTCCGCCAGCGCCGACATCCGCGACGTGGAAAGCAACTGGTTCAGCACCGAAGCCTGCAACCGCGAGATGTTCGCCACGCTCGCCCCGTTCGGACCGATCTTCTCCAGAATCGCGGGGTCGTTCAGCCATGTCGGCGCCGTGAAGGCCTCGCGCGCCAGCCATTCCATCGCCCGCTTCTGTTCAGCCCGCGGCAACCCGTCAAACACCGCCCCATCCTGGTCCGCAGTCTTCAGATCCACATGCACACCCCCCACCAGCGTCACGATGTGCCGCACGTACCGCGTCCACTGCGTGACCGCCTCGCCGTAGATCTCGGCCAGGTCGCTGTAGTCCTCACCCGGCTTCGTGGTCCACGCCACCAGGTTGGGCACGATGCGGCGCAGGTTGTCCATGCCGTAGGTGTTGGCGCGCACCAGGTCGTCGCCCATGTCCTCTGTTTGCGCGCGCGGGTCGGTCACCCCGAGCCCGCCCGGCAGGAACTTGTACATGCGGTCGTGCGCGCGGTCCACGATCCACCGGTTGAGGGTGGGGATCTCGTCCTCGGGCGTTTCGGCGCCGGGGATCACCCGGTACCCCCAGTTCACCGAATGGTGGTCGTAGACCCCGATCCGACGCAGGAAGTCCTTCGGCTCGAGCCCGTCCTCCGGCTGCGCGATGTAGTTCTGGCGCGCGTAGTCCATGATCGTCGGCGCCACGCCCATCCTGCTCGCGAAGCTCTGCGAGCGTAGCGAATCGACGGGGTACGACGAACTGGCCACCATGTTGTGCGGCAGCCCGATCGCGTGGCCGACCTCGTGGGTGATGACCTGCTCCATCGCCTCTTCCATCAGCTCGTCGGTGAGCGGGAGCTGGCGTGCGTCGGGGTTGGCGGCGCCGGTCTGCACCATCATCCAGTTGCGGTAGGAGCGCATGTGGTTGTGGAACCAGACGATGTCGGACTCGATGATCTCACCGGTGCGCGGATCGGACGTGCTCGGCCCGACCGCATTTCGCACCTCGCTGGCCGACCAGCGCGCCACCGAGTAGCGCACGTCCTCGGGGTCCCAGTCCGGGTCCTCGTCCTTCGAAGGGGCCTCGCGCGCGATGATCGCGTTGCTGAACCCGGCCGTCTCGAAGGCGGCCTGCCAGTTCTCGATCCCGCGCCTGACCGCATCCACGTAGCGCTCCGGGGTCGCCGGGTCGACGTAGTAGATGATCGGGTTGACGGGGTCGACCACTTCGCCGCGCGCGTACGCCTCCGGGTCGGAGGGCTCCATGCGCCAGCGGCGAATGAAGGTCTCGGTGGCGGCCTTCTGCTCGTTAAGCCCGTAGTTGATGCGGCTGACGGTGAAGTAGCCGACGCGGGGGTCGGAGTAGCGGGGACGCATGGGTTCGGCCGGCAGAAGCACGAGCGACTGGTTCATCTCCAGCGACACTGTGTTGGTCAGCGCGTCGTTGGGAGGCGATCCCGCGTCCCAGGTCAGCGTGTGCCGCACGTTTATGTTGAGCGGGTAGCTGCGCATGCGGCTGATGAAGCTCCGGTCGGCGTCGAGGCGGCGCACCTGGTAGTCGCGACGCTGGAAGGAGCTGAGGCCCGAGATGGAGGGCGTGTCGCCGCCGAAGAAGTCGGTGACGTCGATGACCGAGCTGGCCGAGTCGGGGCCGCGCGCCTGGATTTCCCAGGACTCGAGGATGGGCGCGAAGTAGTTCGCCTCGACGGAGGCCGCGATGGCGAGGGTGTCGTCGGCGACGGCGGTGCCGTAGTGCTTGCGGAGCATGATGCGGTCGCCGCGCCGTTCGAAGCGGAGCATCTGGCGGTTGACGGCTGATCCGGCGGGGGTGAAGCCGCCCATGCCGTCCATCTTGCCGGCGATGCGGGAGATGAGGAGTAGGTCGCGGCCGAGGAGCGAGTCGGGGATCTCGAAGAGGTAGTCCTCGTCCTTCCTGTGGACGGTGAAGAGGCCCTCGTCGGACTCGGCGTCCTTGATGACGTCTTCGTAGGTGGTTTGCCGGGACTCTTCCTGGCCGGGGGAGCCGGGACGGTCCGGTGCGTCCTCGCCGGGGGAAGGGGTGGGGGTGGCCGGTGCGGCGTCGGTGGTGGCGCGTCCGCCGCATGCCGCGGCCAGAGCGATGGAGAGGATGGCGGTCCAGGTGCGCAGGTGGTTCATCGTTGGTTCTCGGGGCTCCTCGTGGGCTTCGGGTTGGGGAGGTTCAACATGCCGCGGATCCGCGTTCGGTGAAACCTCGTCGGGGGATGGGGGCAACCTTTCGACGTGGGTTGGGGGTGCGATAGGTTGCCGTGGCGAGGCTCGCGGGAAGTCTGCTGCATTCGTCTGGCGATGCTTCCGGGCTTGAACGCTGGACTCGGAGGATCACGATGTCAAGTCGAATGTACAAAATGTCAAGTGTAGTATACTTCTGATCCCCATAGACTGCTGAAGGATTGCAAAAATGCCAAGACTGCTCGCACTCGGCCTCGCCGCCTCGCTACTGTCGGTTGCGTGGTTGCTCAGCCCGCCTGGTGACAACCCCGCCGCCATCCACATCTCCGCCGCCGACATCCTCGCCACGATCGAGAACGCGCCCGCCAACCGCGTTAGCGACCAGCAGATCCGGCACATCGACGCGGGGGGGCACAATGTGGGCGTGGGTGTCGTGCGGCGCCCGCCAACCACTTCACTCGGCGCGATCCAGCACCACAACCAGACCGAGGTCTACTACGTGGTGGCGGGGCGGGGGACGATGGTGACGGGTGGGGAACTCACGAACGGGCGTGAACTGAACCCGGACGGCGTGGTGGTGCGCACGCTCACGGGGCCGAGTGCGGTGGGCGGGATCGAGGGGGGCGAGAGCCGGGAGGTGGGGCCGGGTGACATGGTGATCGTCCCGGCGGGGTCGCCGCACGGGTTCAGCGAGATCACCGAGACGATCACCTATATCGTGATGCGGGTGGATCCGGAGCAGCTGGTGGAGTTGAAGTAGGGGGTGGCGCAGCCTGCGCGGCTGCCAGCGGCTACCGGAACGTCTCCGGCAGCAACTCCCAGACCATGGTGCATCACGGCCCGGCCCGCGAATGGCTACCGCCTGACCGCGGGCCTACCGTGATGCCCACCCGCCATCCGCGCCTCTGCGCGCCTCCGCAAGCTCGTAGCTCGCCTGCGTCCGCGTCCAATGATCAGCCGTGCCCCAGCCAAGGGCTTCCAGCGCCAGCGCCATGTTTGCTGACACACCCGCGAAACGGAACCCCCTTGCCCTTCGGCCGCCTGTAGCCGACGCGGGTTACGAAGATTGTCGTTGACAATCGGCGCCCATCCTCCCATTATATACGAGAACCTTCGTGGATCAGGCAGGAAACCGCCGGTGATGGCCAGCGGAAGAAGTCACGAGGGTTGCCCCACGATGGGACAACCCGGGAATCTGCTCGAAAGGAGATTGAGGATGATGAGCGAGAAACAAGAGAGGCCGGGCGCGGCCCGCACGGCCATGATCGCGTGGGTGGCGGCGGGCGCGCTGGTGGCGGGGTGCGCCGCGCCGCTGCCGACGGAACTCGGTGACGCGACCGAGGAGGCGGTGGACGTTCAGGCGCGAGAGGCCAGGGACGACACGCCTGCCCGCTGGGCCGACCGGTTCCAGGACGCCCACGACACCTACCTGGCCAAATGGTTCGTCTCGGACCCGGCTCCGCTCGTGTTCGTGGACGATGTGCGGGTGGGGCGCTACGGGGACCTGCCCGGATCGGTCCGGCTCTGGTCCGAGAGCGGCCTCAGGAGAGAAGGGCTGGTCGACCGCGTCGAAGTGATCGGTGGTCCGAAGTCCCGGGAACTCTACGGCGCGGAGGGCGCCGGCGGCGCGATCCTGGTCTTCACGAAGGACCGTGCCGCGGAAGGGGAGGCTGTCGAAACCGTGGCCCGAAGTGCGGCGGAATCCAGCCGGGCCGATCCGCGGGAGGGCAAGTTCTCGAGGATGGCCGGGCCGCGTCCGTTTTCTCGCCCCTTTCCGCTCCTCATCATCGAGGGCGTCCGCGTGATAATCCACGGGGACGCACGCGACGAGGTCGGCATGCCAAGGCCCTGGCCGGCTGCAACGCCCATGCCGGAGGATCTCAGGGACATCGACAGAATCGAGGTGATCAAGGGCGCAGCGGCCGCAACGCTCTACGGCCGCGATGCCGTCGGCGGGGCGATTCTGATCTACCTGAAGAAATGATCCGCAGGGATTCCCTCGGGTTCATAGGCCGTGCCGGAGAAGGTCCGGCGGAGTTCATGTGATCCGATTCGCCGCCGCGAGCCAGGGTCAGGTGGGCGGGCGCGCAATCGCTGTGGTTCGTCGAGCTGACGAGCTCGACATCCGCTCGGTGGCTGGATATGCCATCCGCCGTCCCTGACCTGCTTCATCCACCGACCCCTACTCGTTCGCCCGCTTCGCCGGCACCGTCCGCATCGCGGGAACGGACTCCACGGTCCTGGAGCGGTCCATCTCACGCGTCCGCATCTCCGTCAACATGTCGCCCACCTTGGCGATCAGATGTCCCCCCCGGTCCCCGATGCTGCGAATGACCCCCTCCTCGTCAAGCACATAGATCGTAGGCCAGGTCGTCACACCCCAGGCCGTCGCAATCGGCCCGCTCGTGTTCACCTCGGCGTGCCCGTCCCACCATGTGCGGTACGCCGGCGCCTTCCCGCTCGCCTTCGCGCTGCGGATCGTCTCGACATCGGCGTCGCTGTTGATCCCCAGCAGAACGACCGGATCCCCCTCGAACTGTTCCACGATGAAGTGGTGAAACGGATACTCCCCAACGCACGGCCCGCACCATTCCCCCGAGAAGATCAGGACCACGATGTTGCCCCGGTAGTCCTCCAGCGCGAACTCCATCGCTTCGGTGTCCTTCCCGACGATGTTCGGCGCAACCCTGCCCGGCGTAAAGGAAGCCACCCTGTACCTGTGCTCCGCCAGCGCCCCGGCGATCTCGGGGTGCCGCCCCTCGACCTCGTCGAAGTAGGCGTCCACGCGCGCGAACTGCTCATCGCTGATCCGGCCTCTCCGGAGCCGGTTCGCGAAGAGCGAGAAGTGGTGTTCGGACTCCGCCTCGAAATCGGCCTGTGTCTCCGGCAGTTCGAGCATGGCGTCGAGTGAGGCCATGATGCCGTCGATCTGGGCGTCGGAGAACGGTTCGCCGTCGGCGCTGAACCAGCTGCGGTAGCTGTAGTTGGAGACCTTCGACGAGAAGGTGGGGACCTTCTCCGACGGACCGGCGTAGCGTTCGAGCGCGGCCATGTTGGTTTCGACCACCTTGGCGTGGTCCGGGTGCTCTTCCGCGAACGCCGCCACAAACGCCGCTACCGCCTCCCGCTGCTCCGCGGTGATCCAGGGACTGGCGAACCGGCGGATGAAATTCCAGATGTGCAGCGGGGCCTCGCGGTTGAAACGGGCGAGGGTCTCGCGCGCAGTCAGGGCCTCGTCCAGCGCGGACATCAGCGCCTCGAAGCGCTCGTCGTCGAGGGGTTCGCCTCCGGTGTCGTAGTCGCCGAGGGGCGGGAACCAGGCCTTGGTGGCGGCGACGGGGACGTTGATCGGCGGGTGGTCCCGGTCCGCCGCCGTGCCGCCACGCGCGTCGGCGATGACGAAGCCCAGTGCGAAACAAATGACCGCTCCACCGACGATGGCCAGCGTCTTCTTCACGACATGCTCCTCTCGCGTGCTGTGTACACGGCGGTTATCCGGTTCCGTCCTCCGTCTCCGTCTCGGCTGCGGCAGCTTCGACCTCGGCCGCCCGCTCCGCATCGAACCGGGCTCGGCGAATGTCGAGCACCAAATCGTCGAGCGCGGCGATCAACTCGCCGCTACGCTTGTTGATGTGCAGGATCACGCCCTCCTGGTCGAGGACGTAAACCGACGGCCAGGCGCGCACCTCCCAGGCCGTGGCGATCGGGCCCTCGGTCGCCACGATTTCGGCGTCCGGCTGGCTGTGGCCGTCCCACCAGGTGCGGTAGTCCGGCGCCTCGCCCCGCGCCTTCGACGCGAGGATCACCTCGGGGTCGGCGTCGCTGTTGACGCCCAGGAACACGATCGGCTCGTCCTTGTACTGCTCCATGGCGAAGCGGTGGTAGGGGTACTCGCCGCGGCAGGGCCCGCACCACTCGCCCGAGAAGACGAGCACCACGATGTTGCCGCGGTACTCCTCCAGCGAGAACTCGACCCCGTCCAGGTCCTTGCCGACGACACTCTTGGCCACCCGGCCGGGGACCAGGTATTCGATGTAGCGGCGCCGATCCTCCACCACCTCCGCCAGTTCGGGGTGCTTCTCCGCGAAGGCGTCCAGGTGGGCCAAAACCCGGTCGGTCTGTTCGTCGCTGATCCGCCCGTGTTGCAGCCGCTGGGTGAAGCCCCGCAGCAGACTCGCCGCCTCCCTCTCGAAGTCGTTGACCGTTTCCGGCAGCTCCAGCATGGCGTCGAGTCCGGCCAGCATTCGATCGATCCACGTGTCGTCGAAGATCCCGTCCGGGGGATACAGGCCATCGGCGTATGCGACGGACCGGACCGCTGTCATGAAGGCGGGCATCACGGGATAGGCCCGGGTGTACATGCCCAGCATCGAGACCTGCCGGTTGATCAGGTCCTCCTGCTCCGGATGCCGCTCAGCCAGGCCCGTGAGGTAGTGGTTCGCCCTCAGGGACTGATCCTCCGACAGTTCGGGGATCGCGATCCGGCGGAAGAAGCCCTGCACGGCCGGTTCGATGCTGCGTCCGATGTCGGCCACGGTCTCGTCGGCGGTCATCGCCTCGTCGAGTGAAGCCATGAGCGCGTCGAAGCGTTCGTCGTCGAGCGGCTCCCCGTCGTTTTCGAAACCCTGGACCGGAGGGTACCAGCTCTTTAGCGCGACGGCGGGGATGTCGACCGCCGGATCCGTGCCGGCCGCGGTGGCCTCGCCGGTGGATCGCGAAACCACGAACCCGATGGCGAAGGCGGCGATGAGCGCAACGGCGGCTGCAGCAGGGGATTTGGGCATTGCGGGGGCCTCCGATGTAGCATCGGGGCGCGCCCGCACCTGGACCGGTGTCGGGTTTTCGGTTCGTTTGTCGCGCCGCCGATGGCTTCAACATGGAGCGGAAGCGCGGGATTGGCCAGTTACGTCGATCCGTCCGCCCGCGTCTCCTCGAGCAGCTGGTCGACCGCCTCGCTCATCCTTTCCGCCCGCCTGTTCAGAAAACGGATCACGCCGTCTTCGTCGAGGATGAAGGTGCTCGGCCACGCCCAGACATCCCACGCGGTTGAGATGGGCCCGTCGGTGCTTCCGTCCCACCAGGTGCGGTAGTGCAGCCGCTCGCGCTCCTTGGCTTCCCGGGCCGTCTCCAGCTCGTCGTCACTGTTGACCCCGAGCAGGACGACGTTTTCGCCCTTGTAGCGCTCCAGCATCTCGCGCTGGTAGGGGTACTCTTCGCGGCAGGGGCCGCACCACTCGCCCGAGAAGATCAGCACGACGATGTTGCCGCGGTACTCCTCGAGCGTGAACCTGACCCCATCGGTGTCGGTGCCGACGATGTTCTGGGCGACCTGGCCCGGCGTCAGGACGAGGAGGCGACGCTGCTCGTCGATCATTTTCGCGTGGCGGGAATGATTCGCCTTGAGGTCTTCCAGGTGCTCGCCGATGCGGTGGCTCTGTTCCGCGGTAACGAGCCCCTTGCCCAGGGCCCAGCGGAACCCCTGCAGGTAGCGCTGGCCCTGGCGCCTGAAGCTCTTGACGGTCTCGGGGAGCGCCAGGACCGAATCGAGGGTCGCAAGCAGCCGGTCGACCTGCGCGTCCTCGAAGAACGTGCCTTCCGGGTGACCGGCTACCGTACCCCGGAAATCCTCGTGCGCGATTTCCCAGCGGCCTGCGCCGCAGGCGGTTGCCAGGGAGATGGAGAGAAGGGTGAGCCATCTGGCGGGGGGTCTTGTATTCATCGGGGTCCTCGCTCTTCCGGCAGTGAGGTCATGACGCGGGTCCGCTCATCAGGTCTGACGAAACTGGGTGACCGACGGTTTCCCGGGCAACCGGGGGCGTTTCCCTGCCGGTGGGCCGCCGTTTGTCGCGAACTTGCGTAACCGCCCGCGCCCGGCCACGATGGGGCGTCAGGAGAGCACATGAAACACCACGCACCCAGTCACGGCCACGATCGCGACGATCACCCTCATGGTGATCACGACCACGATCACCACCACACCCACGCCGACGGACACCACGACCACGCCCACCATCATCAACACGGCCACGAGGACGTCCCGGCCGACATCGCGTTGCGGGTGAAGGCGCTCGAGTCCGTGCTGGTCGAGAAGGGGATGGTCGATGCGGCGGAGCTCGACGAGATCGTGGACCGCTACGAAAACCGGATCGGGCCGCGTAACGGTGCGCGTGTGGTGGCGCGCGCGTGGGTCGACCCCGAATACCGCAAGCGCCTGCTGGCCGACGGCACGGCCGCCATCGCCGAACTGGACTACCTGGGCCGCCAGGGCGAGAACATGAAGGTCGTCGAGAACACGGCGGAGGTGCACAACGTCATCGTGTGCACCCTGTGTTCGTGCTATCCGTGGCCGACGCTCGGCCTGCCGCCGGCGTGGTACAAGTCGTCGGCGTACCGGGCGCGCGCCGTGATCGAGCCGCGCGAGGTGCTGCGCGAATTCGGTCTGGATGTGGGGGACGAGGTGGAGGTGCGCGTCTGGGACAGCACGGCCGAGATCCGCTACCTGGTGTTGCCCGAGCGGCCGGCCGGCACGGAGGACCTGACCGAAGAGGAGCTGGCCGATCTGGTGACGCGCGACTCGATGATCGGGGTGGCCAGGGTCGCCGTGCCCTCGTTCGCGGAGGGGACAGAGTGAACGGGATCCACGACATGGGCGGGATGGACGGCTTCGGGCCGGTGGAGCGCGAGGAGAACGAACCGGTCTTTAATCACCGCTGGGAGGGCCGGGTGTATGCGCTGAACCGGGCGGTGCGGCGGTGGGGGGTCGGCCGCGACTGGCCGGGGTTCCGGTTCGTGCTCGAGAACATTCCGCCCGCGGACTACCTGCGCATGTCGTACTACGAGCGCTGGTTCCACATGATCGTGAGCTGGCTGTCCGGTAGTGGGCTGGTGAGCGGGACCGAGTTGGCGAGTGGCCGGCCGGATCCGGGTATCCCGACGCCCGCGGTTTTGCCGCCCACGGACACGGGTTCGCTGGGGTTCGGCCGGCTCGACGCGGCGGTGCCCGCCCGGTTCCGTCCCGACGACAGGGTGCGGGCGCGGAACCTGCATCCGGTAGCGCACAACCGTCAGCCGCGGTACGTGCGGGGGCGTGTGGGGACGGTGGTGGAGGACTATGGCGTGTATGCGCTGCAGGACAGCGACGAGGTGGGTCGGCAGCCGTGTGACAGGCCCCAGCATGTCTACTCGGTGCGTTTCGAGGCGCGGGAGCTGTGGGGAGAACGCGCGGCCGCACGGGACGCGGTGTATGTGGACCTGTGGGAAGAGTATCTGGAGGCGGTGTGACTTCCCCCGGGCTCGCCACCGGCCGCCTGGCCGCGCTGCCGCCCCTGCCGGGCGACGACGACGGCCCCGTCTTCGAGGAACCATGGCAGGCCCAGGCCTTCGCCCTGGCGGTGAAGCTGTCCGAACTGGGTCACTTCAGCTGGAAGACCTGGGCGCGAACCCTCTCGGAAGAACTCGCGGCGGCGGCGGAGCGTGGCGAGCCGGACGACGGATCCCACTATTACCATCACTGGGTGGCGGCGCTGGAGCGGCTGGTGGTGGAGCGCGGCTTGGGTGAGGCGGTCGGGCTCGAGCGGAGCAAGGAGGCGTGGGCCGACGCGTATCGCCACACGCCGCACGGGCAGCCGGTGCATCTGCGGGAGAAGGCACGCTGAACACCGTCCTCATTACGGGCTGCTCATCCGGCATCGGCCTCGACGCGGCCAGGACCCTGGGCCGCCGCGGCTGGCGCGTTTTCGCCACCTGCCGCCGCGAGGAGGACTGCGAGCGTCTGCGCGACGAGGGGCTCGAGAGCTTCCCGCTCGACTACGGCGACACGGCCTCGGTCGAAGCCGCTGTCGCGGAAGCACTGTCGCGCTCCGACGGCGCCCTCGACGCGGTCTTCAACAACGGTGCCCTCGCGATTCCGGCCGCCGTTGAGGATCTCGGCCGAGACGCCCTCGACGCCATCTTCCAGGTCAACCTCTTCGGCCCGCACGAGGTCGTGCGACGCGTGCTGCCGGCCATGCGCGCCCGCGGCCGTGGCCGGATCGTCAACTGTTCCTCGGTGCTCGGCTTTGCCGCCATCCCCTTCAGCGGCGCCTACACAGCGACCAAGCACGCCATGGAGGGGCTGACCGACACCTTGCGTCTCGAGCTGCGCGGCACGCACATCGAGGTCTCCCTGATCCTGCCGGGCCCCATCCACGGCACGCCCCTTCACGAGAAGGCGCTCGCGCACATCGAGCGGTGGATCGACGACGAAGGCAGCGTCTGGCGCGAGTTCTACGAGTCGAAGATGAAGCCGCGCATGGCGAGTGAGAATCCGTCGCGGGCACCGTTCAGTCTCGGTCCGGAGGCGGTCACCGCCAAGCTCGTCCACGCGCTCGAAAGCCCGCGGCCCCGGGCGCGCTACTACGTCACCCGCATGGCCCACGTGGCCAGGTTCCTGCGCACCTTCGGCCCGCCGAGGCTGCGCGACGCGGTGGCGGCGCGGTTCTGACCTCTTCGATGGCCGGCACCGTGACGCCTGCTATGCGCGTGCTCTTCTACCGTAGACGTGGATTCGAAAATCCTCCTGCAATGCCACCATGGCTTTCTGCAAGCCCCGCACTTCACCTCGCAGCTCAGCGAGCCCCTCGCCTACGCTGACGAGTCCGTCCCTTCCAGAAGCGATACCGGCCCCGAGGTCGGTCCGCACCTTGTCCATATCCTCGCGGAGTTCGTCGCGCAGCTTGGCCATATCGGCGCGGAGCTTGGCCATGTCGGCACTGACGTCGGCGCGGAGCTTGGCCATGTCGTCGCGGAGCTTGGCCATGTCGTCGCGGAGCTTGGCCATATCGGCACTGACGTCGGCGCGGAGCTTGGCCATGTCGGCACTGACGTCGGCGCGGAGCTTGGCCATGT
>JAPPNO010000042.1:68160-69500 GCA_028873845.1 Gemmatimonadota bacterium
CGGCGCGGAGCTTGGCCATGTCGGCACTGACGTCGTCGCGGAGCTTGGCCATGTCGGCACTGACGTCGTCGCGCAGCTTGGCCATGTCGGCACTGACGTCGTCGCGCAGCTTGGCCATGTCGGCGCGGAGCTTGGCCATATCCCGGCCAAGTTCCTGGCGCATACTGTGGATTTCGCTGCCCAGTTCCCGGCGAATTCCGGCGATCTCTCGCTGCATCCTTAGCAGGATACGCCATCCCAGCGTCGCCACCGCCGTCGCCGTTGCCACGAGCGTCGCCATCAGGCCGACCACCTGCCACCAATCCATCGCGTCCTCCCTCCGGGTCTTTCCGGGTGCCTGTCCTGCAAGATACGCGTGCCCCGATGAGGATCACAACCGGGGTTGGAGACGAGTATCGCAGCCCGCGATGGGCGTCTACATGGCAGAATGGGCCGGATCGGTGCGGTTGCCCTCCGCGCCACCGGTGATTCCAGCTACGGGGGATCGTGCGGCCCCATCGCGGGCCCCACCAGCGATGACCCCCATCGCCGCGCCCGCCTCAGCGCCACGCTCGCACCGACGGCCATCACTGCGGCCAACACATTGAACAGGATGTCGACGGGGTCGAAGACGCGGCCTGGAATCAGCTTCTGGATCCACTCGTCGATGGCACCAACCAGCGACGCCACCACAATCGCAAGCACGGCGGGCACAGGCACCCGGCGGCCCTGGCTGGCCCGCTCCCTCAGCGCCTCGTGGATGAAGACGGCTACGACACCGTACTCCACCAGGTGTGACCGCTCCGTCGGGGCCGACATGCGCACGATGATGAGCAGGTAGGCGGCCGCGACCCCCAGCGCGACCGCGATCTCGGCGCCCCCGGGCCGCACCCTCAACCCCTGCGTGACCACGGTCAGCAGAACCAGAATGCAACCGAGCAGGAAGAGCCAGACGGAGAAGAAGTCATTCCCCAGCCTGTCGGTCAGGGTGCGCGCGAGGCCGAGGGTGGAGTAAATCGCCGCCACGACGACCGCGGTCCAGATCCAGAGGCGGCGCTCCCGGTTGGAAGAGAAGAAGGACATGCGGTGAATCTAGCAGCCCGTGGACAAAATCCCCCCGGCATTCGAGCGGCGATGCATCCGGGCTGGACCGCGGAACCGGCCCGATCACGCTGTAAACTCCCGTTTCCAAGATGTCATGTTTACTATACATTTTGTCCTTTTGTAGCTCCGCTCTGCGTTGCTCCTTGGACGAATAGCGTTGCTATTCGCCCGTCGTCGCGCCTTGCCGGCCCGACAGAGCAGGTGAAGCGCGAATCCCGGCAGGAGATCACGTAAGTCTAACTGGGACTGCACGATCT
>JAPPNO010000093.1 GCA_028873845.1 Gemmatimonadota bacterium
ATTTAACTCATTCACAAAGGCTCCGCGGAACGGACTTTATCCACGGCCTGCTAGAAGATTGTGCACTCTGGTACCCTCACCCGGCACCGATTCGCTTCGTGCCTATGACGGCGCCAGACTGAGTTTCTTCGACGACCGGGGGCGGTTCAGCCATCGCTTGCCGGTATTGTGGCAAGGCCACCGCGTGGCCAGCGTCGTTGGCGTCGCCAGCAAGAGCGTGCTGGTAGAAACTCGACGGTTTGTCACATCGCCTGATGGGGGCTTGGCCAGTCAGCCGTCCACCACCAAGTTCGCACTGCTGGGGTTTGAAAGCGGGCGGGCGGTCTGGGATGGCTTCTTCCTCGGGGCACAACAATACACCTTCGTGTTGCGTAACTATCCGGTCATCTACTTCGTTCCTTTCGACATCCTGCCGAGCGCGGCGATCGGCATGGACGGCTTTTTTCTGACGCTGGGCGAGGAAGTGGGACCGGAGATTCTGGAGTTCGACACCTCGGGTCGACTGCGCAGGGTCATTCGTCTTGACGAACCGACATCGCCGCCGTCCCCGGACGATCTGGACAAGTACACCGAGTTTCAGATTGATCGCCGGAACGTGCCGGAGGACTACCGCGAGAGGTACTTTGAAGTTGAGAGATCCCGATACCAGGAGATGCCACTGCCGCACAATATCCCCGTTTTCTCGCGGCTTCTGATCGATGACACAGGTTTGCTGTGGGCGGAACTCTACCGGTTCGATGTCCGTGCACCGGCAAGATGGCTGGTCTTCGGGCCCAATGGCGAGGGTCTCGGGAGCGTGGACATGCCGCTGGACCTGCAAGTGTGGCAGATCGGCCACGACTTCGTACTGGGAGTGTGGCAAGATGAGCACGAAGTGGAGTACGTGCGACGCCACGCCCTCTCCGGGCGGAGGTAGCGACTTCATGATTGCCTTCCCGAAAGTCACCGTCCCGGCAACCGAACAGGAGGACGATAGGATGAGCAGATCGCGAACCACGCTGGAAACGGTGTCCACAGTGTTGCTGACCGTTCCTGCCGTTGCCGTGGCCGGAGTCTACATCTATGGCCAGCTGGCGGGCGGGCCTGGGACACGGGCGGAAGTAGTGGAGGATAGTGAGGTCGAAAACTGGCAGGAGGACACCACCCTCGGCATCCGGATCGGTCCGGCTGACGCCCGCATGGTGGTGACCGAGTTCATGGATTTCACCTGCCCCTTCTGCGCAATGGTGGTCCCTGCGGTCGACTCGCTTCTCTCGCAGTACCCCGCTGACGTCGCCGTGGTTTTTCAGCACTTCCCGCTGGGTCGGCCCCTTTCCTTGCCCAGCGCGGTGGCCATCGAGTGCGCCGAACGCCAGGGTAAGTTCCGGCCGATGTATCAGCTCCTCTTTGCGCAACAGGAATCGCTCGGGAGCAAGGATTGGGTGACCTTTGCGGAGGAGGCGGGGGTCCCGGATCTCGAGGCCTTCGAAGCGTGTGTGAACCAACCTGTGGACTCCTTTACCAGAATCGATGCAGGCCGTGATCTCGGGTTGCGCCGGAATATCAACGGGACACCTACCCTCTTCGTGAACGGTCGCCGTTTCGGCGGGCGAAGTTTTAGGGAGCTCCAAGAGGTCGCGGAGAAGCTGGGGCTCGAGTCGTGAATGAGCCCCACGGAGTAAGTCTCTGACGGTCTGCGACGCCAACCAATATTGGGGAGATGTCGCAGCCGAAGATGGTGCCCGTCCACAAGCGGCTTCTGGTCGACGAAGTCGGTTGGCTGTGGGCGGAACTCTACCGGTTCGGTGTTCGGCCCGAACGGCGAAGGTCTCGGAAGCGTGGACTATGCCAACGGATCTGGACCTGCGTCAGATCGGCCGCGACTTCGTATTGGGGTGTGTGGGAAGACGAGTTCAGAGTGCTACGTACCACGCCACGCTCTCACCGGGCGGAGGTAGAGGACCCCAGAGACCTCCCCTACCGGCCTCTCCCCTTCCTCCGCTCCGGAGGCAGGTCCAGCACCCCGCGAATATCCGAGTACCGGATCCGCGACCGGCGCGTGTCGGTCACCACCAGGTCGCCATCTACGTCGCGGACCGTGACGCTCCCCGCACCCGCGCCGATCCGAACGGTGCCGCCCACCGACGTGACCTCGATGCTGCCGGCTCCGTCCGAGATCGAGACGTCACCGCCCACGGTACGGATCCTGACCGACCCCGCGCCGTCCTTGATGGTGACGTTGCCCGCCACTTCCTCGATATGGAGACTCCCCGAGCCGTCCTCGACCGTGACGCTGCCGGCCACATCCTCGATCCGGAGACTGCCTGAGCCGTCCTCGATGACCACCGCGGCCACGCCGCGAAGCTGCATGCTCCCGGACCCGTCATCGATTTCCACCTCGCCGACACCCGAGATCTCGACGCTGCCCGAGCTGTCCTCCACGCGCAAGTTCATCCCGGCGGGCACCTTCACGACCAGGTCGATGCGCGCGTACCGGTTCCCGCCGAACCAGCCGCTGCCCCCGTTGCGCGGGTAATCCGTGTCGAGCCTGCCCCCGTCGAGGGTCACGTCCAGGGCCGCCAGCCGGTCCTGGTCGGACGCGCACCGGGTGGCGGTGACATGGACCTCGTCGGTCCTGGTGCTTCCCTCGATGACCAGCTTCCCGGCACCGGCATCCACCCGCAGGCTCTCGCTCGCCCTCGCGCCGAGCTCCATGTCTTCGCGGAACTTGCAGTCGTTCTGGGCGGCCAGTGATGCGGGGTTCACAACTGCTGCGCCGAGGAGCGCTGCCGCCGTCCATGTCATTTGTCTCGTCATCCTTCTTCCTTTCCGTTGGTTGGCCGTGTGTGGCATGTGGTTCGGTCTTTCCCTGACGAGTGATGCGGACCAAAAGTTGCCGAGCGGGGTCGATGGGTGGTGGCGGCGCTACTCGCGGACCCGGACGTCCGCAACCAAAGGTCGGAGGATCCACCATCATCTAGTATATTTCAATACGTTGTTTAGGGATAGAAAGGCGATAATGACGTATCATAATATAATCAGTCTCAGCCATACCGAAGCGTCCTTCCTGACCACCCTGGCAGCGAGCGGGAAGCGGATCTTCGCAACGAAGGACGGGTACGACGTGCTCGGCGAAGGCAGATCGGCCAGGGACACCCTGGCCCGACTCGTCGCCAAGGGATGGCTGGACCGAATCGAGAAGGGGAAGTACCTCATCGTTCCGCTCGAAGCCGGCCCCGATCGTACCTGGACCGAGGACGCGCACGTGATTGCGGGACATCTGGTGAGTCCAAGCATGGTCAGCTACTGGTCCGCCCTCAGTTACTGGAACCTCACCGAACAGGTACCCCGCGTCACCTGCGTGCAGACGACGGCCCGAAAGGAGAACCGCAGGCCGCGGGTCCTCGGGATGCGCTTCCGGATCGTTCGCGTGAAACCTCGCAAGTTCTTCGGCAGCCACGGATACCGTGCCGGAGAATCCCACGTCGAAGTCACGGATCGGGAAAAGACGATCGTCGATTGCCTTGACAGGCCCGATCTGAGCGGAGGACTGGACCAGGTCGCGAAGGCGTTGCTTTCGGGAGACGGCGACTTCGACTGGGACCGCACGACGCGGTATCTGCGCCGCTTCCGCTCCGGCGCCGTCGTCAAACGCTACGGGTTTCTGGTTGAGGCTCTCGGGCTCACCCATCCTCCGGAGTCGGCGATGCTCGATGAGTGGCTGGACCTCCGCACTGCCGGAATCAGCAAGCTCGATCCGTCCACGCCGAGAAAGCCGCATCGGATCGCCACGCGCTGGGGAATCGGGGTCAATCTCCCGGAAGAAGGGCATCTGGGGCGGAAGTGCCCTACACCGGCGGTTTCACCGCCCTGCCGGGCGTCCACGGCACGCCCGCCTCGTCCAGCGCCCGGCGGAAGTCCACCATCGCGGCCACCAGTTCGTTGAGAGCAGGCAGCCGTTCCTCCAGAGCGGGACCCGCGCGTTCCAGGGCCGAGCGCTCGGCCTCCGTGGCGGGTGCGTAGATCTGGTGGATCCCGTTCGCGTCGGCGAGGATGCGCTGAACCGGCTGCGGTCCGTCGTCCTGCTGGCCGCCGCCGAAGCCGCCAAATCTCCCACCACCACCACCCCTCAGCCCCCGTAGAACCTCCGTGGCCGCTTCGTCGAGGGAGTCGGCCCGGGCTCGAAGCTCCTCGCTCGCGTCGACGCGGTCCATCGCGGCCCCGATCCCCTCCAGCTCCTGCTGGATGGCCTGCGCCTGCCGGACCGCGATGCCGAGCGTTGCCGAGAGGCGGCGATGCTTCAGCCGCAGGGCTTGCAAGTCGGCCAGCTGGGCCCCGGTCATCCCGATCAGGTCGTCCATGCGCACCGAGAACTCGCGTTCGAGGACGGTCGGATCACCCTCATCCGGCGTGATCGTGAGACGCGCGGTGTACTGCCCGGGCAGCGCGGGGACGCCGGCTCCGCCTCCAAAGCCGCCAAACCCGCCGAATCCCCCGAAGCCACCGCCCGGTCCCCCACCGGAGGGCGCCACCGGGGGCCCGGACCAGGGCGGATCAAGCCGCAGATTCCACTGTACCTGGTGGAGCCCCGCGCCTCCCGGTGCATCCAGGGTGCGGAGCGTCTGGCCATCGGACGCCACGATTTCCAGTAGCCGCTCGCCCGACGTCCGCTGGGGAGTGTGGAACGAGATTGTCGTACCGTACGCCGGATTGCTCGCCGAGTAGTTGCGGTCCGCGTGCGTGCCCGTCGTGTGCGAGGTGTTGACGACGTACGCCAGCGGGTCGCGCACGGGGAACAGGTATGGTCCTCCGGCCGACTTCGCCTCGGCGAGGCCGCGGATCGCGTTGAGGTCGTCGATCACGAAGAAGCCGCGGCCGTGGGTCGCCACGACCAGGGCATCGTCGCGCGGGTGGACCTTGAGGTCGTGGACAGGCGAGGGGGGGATGCCATTCTCGAGCGGCACCCACGATTCACCCCCGTCAAGCGACACGAACGGCCGGACCTCGGTGCCCACGAAGAGCAGGTTCGGGTCCTCGTGGTGCTCGGCGAAGGCGCGCACGTTGCCGAACTGCGGCAGGTTGCCCGCAATCGAGGTCCAGCTCTCGCCCATGTCGGTGCTCTTGAGCACGTAGGGGCGGAAGTCGTTGCTGCGGTGGCCGTCAAGGGTCGCGTAGAGGGTGGATTCGTCGTGGTGGGACCAGCGCACCCGGCTCACGTAGGTGGTGTCGGGCACGCCGGGTAAGACGGTCATCTTACGCCAGGTCCGGCCGTCGTCGGTGGTGACGGAGATCGTGCCGTCGTCGGTGCCGGTCGCGATGTGGCCGGGGCGGAGCGAGGAGACGTGCATGGTGGAGATGTTGGAGAAGACGGCCGTGCCCTGGTGACGGGAGACCGCGTTGCGGGCGGGGATGCTGCCCATCATGGGGAGGTCGTTGCGGTCGATTTCGCGGGTGAGGTCCTCGCCCAGCACCTCCCAGGAATCGCCCCGGTTGGTGCTCTTGAATACGTGGTTGCCGGCGAAGTAGACGGTGGCAGGGTCGAAGGGCGACAGCTGGATCGGGGAGCTCCAGTTGAAGCGGTAGGGGTCCTCGCCGGGTGCGGGGCGGGGGCGGATCGACTTGCGCTCGCCGGTGCGCCGGTTGTAGCGCTGAATGTTGCCGTTCTGGGACTCCACGAAGGCGATGTTGTGGTCGTTCGGGTCGATGGCGGCAAAGAACCCGTCGCCCCCGGCCATGCGGATCCAGTCGGCGTTGCCGATCCCCATGCTGTGCCGGGTCCGGCTCGGGCCGCCCCAGGTCGAGTTGTCCTGAAGTCCCCCGTAGATCCCGAAGAAGGGCTCCTGCATGTCGAGGCCCACCGCGTAGAACTGGCTGACGGGCAGGTTCGGGGAGAAATCCCAGGTTTCGCCCCGGTCGTGGGAGACGTAGAAGCCGCCGTCGTTGCCGAGCAGGATGTGCGAGGGGTCCTCGGGGTTGATCCACATGGAGTGGTGGTCGACGTGGGTGGTCTGGGCGATGCGCTGCCAGTTGGCCCCGCCGTCGGTGGAGCGCTGCAGCGGCACGCCCAGGTGGTAGACGACCTCGGGGTCCTGCGGGTCGACCCGGATCTGGCCGAAGTACCACGGGATCGAGGCGATGTCACTCATCTTGCGCCAGCCCCGGCCGCCGTTGTCGGTGCGGTACACGCCCTGCTCGGATCCCTCGATGACCGCGTAGACGGTCCCCGGATGACTGAGGCTGATGTCGAGGCCGATGCGCCCCATGTCGGAGGTGGGGAGTCCCTGGCTCAGCTTGTTCCAGGTGGCCCCGCCGTCCACGGTCTTGTAGATGCCGCTGCCGGGCCCGCCGCCCACATAGCTGTAGGCGCGGCGTTCGCGTTGGAGGGCGGCCGCGTACAGCACGTCCGGGTTGGTCGGGTCCATGGCCAGATCGGTCACGCCGGTGTGCTGGTCGATGGTAAGGACGCCCTCCCAGGTCTCGCCGCCGTCGGTGGTCTTGAAGACCCCGCGATCACCACCCGGACCCCAGAGCGCGCCGACCGCGGCCACGTACACGATGTCGGGGTATCGGGGTGAATGACGATGCGCCCCACGTGCTGCGAGGTGCGCAGGCCCATGTGCTCGAAGGTGGCGCCGCCGTCCACGGACTTGTAGACGCCGTCCCCGTACGAGGAGCTGCGCATGTTGTTGGGTTCGCCGGTGCCCACCCACACGATATCGGAAGCCGAAGGCGCGACGGTGACGTCACCCATGGAGCCCACGCCGGCGTCGTCAAGGATCGGCTCCCAGTCGACGCCGCCGCTGGTGGACTTCCAGACGCCGCCGGTCGCGGCCGCGATGTAGATGACCGTGCCGAGGCGGCCGCCGCGGGTGAGGCGCGACTGGGCGACGGCGATGTCCACGATGCGCCCGCTCATTACGGCGGGACCGATCGAGCGGGCGGCGGTCCGGTTGACGAGGGTGTGGTCGGAGGGGGTTTGGCCGGTGGTCCCCCCGGCTCCACCGCGGGCGCCGCGTTGTTGAGCGTCGAGGAGCGAGGCTGAGAGGGAGAGAAGGGCGGTGAGAGCTGGCAGGGTGATTCGGTGCGACATGTTCTCGCTCAGTGGATGGGGTCTTCAGGGCTCGGAGGGCAAGGCGGGCGTTGGCCCATTGGGCTTCGAGATTGGGGATCGCGGCGAGGGGGGGCAAGCCGTGGCCAAGCGTTCGCTTCCTGAGGCGGGGGGACGCGGATTCCACGGATCCGGCTGGAGCCGTGGAAGAGGTGGAGGGCACTCTGGCCCCCGGTAGCTACGCCGGCTGAGCGAGGACCGCCGCACTCCTTCTCATCCTGGGTACGGAAGTAGGGGGTCGCCAGAACGCCCGCAGCCAGGGCATAGAGGGCAGAAGACGGATCCGCGCATTGCCGCAACGCCTTGTGAGACCCATGGTTCAGGTGGCCTCGACTCAGAAGTCATCGAATATGCGATGTGGTGCCCTGAATCGGCCAACCGGGAGAGCCTCGAATGAACTCACCGAAGCGGCGTATCGCGGGGACAACCATTTGCGTGCTTTCGGGTCTCTCGTTCTGGGGGTGTACCGTATCCGGTGATCGGACTCCGGTTTCCGATACGGACGGCGAGCCCCACCCCGCAATTGAATCGATCTCCGAAGAGGCAGTAGCCAGCGGTCGGTTCCGGCACAGCATCGACATGATGCCGGTGATCGGGCGCTTCCTGGGACCCGACGGCTTCCTGGACCCGGAATTCCCACCCACCGTGGCAACGCCGAGCCCGTACCTGACCGATTTCTTCGGCGTCCAGGCCATCGCCGATGTGTCCCGGGAGGAGATCGTCGCGGACTTCGTGCCGCAGTTTGCCGAGGTCACCGGGCAGAATGAACGTTGGGTCGCACTGTCGTTCAAGGACGGATTCACCGCGACCTTCTATCCTGTCTCCTCGCTGGTCGTGCTGGGGTTCGAGGCGCCGATCAGCCATGTCGTGGTGAGCGGCGATGACTGGCGGCAGGCTCGCGGCAATGTCGAGGCGCTGATCGGCAGGATTCGCGAGATCGGACGCGAAGACGCCTATCTTCTGGACAATCCGGACTATGGCCTGGAGCTTACGACCTACGAGACGATGCAGGCCGGTATTGCTGCCTCCGTCGAAATCGATCCGGACCTGTCCGGATTCCGCGCTTCAGCGGATGGGCTGTTGCTGTTTCCGGAAGCCGTTCATGGTATTTCCACCGACGCCGATGAGTTGATGAAGGTTATCGATGGCGGCGGCTTCGACTGGATCGGCCTGGAAGCCCTCAACCTCGATCAGCAGGAGGACCTGGACGCCTTCAACGATGCCGCAGCCGGAACGCCGGAATACGAGAGGGCGCGTGCCGAACTGGTCGAGTACTTTGCCGACGCCTGGAACGGGCGGGCGGGGCCAAGGACGACGGGCGAGGAAAACTACTACTTCAAGCTGTGCGAGGCGGCTCATGCGGCCGGCGCCCGCGTCATTGCGCTTGAAGGCGCCAGCCTGGCGTTCCTGCTGTTCCGCTATGGCGAAACCTCGTTCGGCAGTTCCGTTCGCAGCCTCATCTGGGCCAACGCGATCCCCTCGTCGGGTCGCGGCATCCTTTTCGGCGGCGGAGCCCACTTCCACTACGCGGACGTGCCGATGGTGCAGGACTTCGTGGCGGCCGAATCGCCTGAGCGTCCGATCTTTGCCGTCAGGGATCTCTGGGCGAACGCGAACTAGCTATAGCTAGCCACACACCTATGGAACGACCGCATGATTCGCCTTTCAGACGCTCATCACCCACGATGCCAGGTGACGAACACGCCCTTGAATTGCATTGAACCCGGATCCTGCGGCCAGAAATGGGAGCGCACCGCCCGGGGCCTTAGAT
>JAPPNO010000070.1 GCA_028873845.1 Gemmatimonadota bacterium
CTGCTTCTCTCTGCCTCGCCCTACTCTAATCTCTTTCTCCTCTCGTGTCTCGCGTATGTTGGCAGAGAGGGGACCTGATCCACGAACTCCCAGAGATCCGCAACAGGGTGGACAGGCTGATCGAGATTTATCGCTACTCGGAAATCGCCTGCGATCGTGACGACGCGTACCTGGCCGTTCTGGCCGAAGCCGGGGGCAAATGGCGCAGTATCGACGATGTGCGGAACGAGTTGGCGCATGAGCGAGTGGCTGATTCATGATCCTGGTGCTGGCCGCTCTCGGTGTCGGCGCAATCCCGATTCTGTCCGTCATCACGACCATTCTGGACCGAAATCGAGATGGCTGACTGGCTCTGGTATCTGGTAACCCAATCGGGGGGCTGCGATTTCGGCCACGGCCAGAATCTCGTCGGGTGGCGCCGCCGAACCGAACGGCGCGGGCGCGGCGCACCGCAACACACTTCCCGGGCTTGACTTCTCGGCACGGAAACCGAACGTTGGGCGAGATGGACAAGAATCGTGCTCCATGACGGGCACCCGCGTCTCGATTCAGGGTGCCTGCTTCAACACCAAGGAGGGGAACATGAGAGTATGGCAAGTGCGGTTGGTAGAATTGGGACAATGGCTGTGTCGTTACGACGCAGCCAAGAACAGCTACTGGACGTATGACCGAGGCAGTGCGGTTTCACTGCAGCGCCGGAGTGATGCTGAGGCACTGATCGCGGCAAAAGACATCCCGTCGTTGCTTCGGCCCGATGAATACGCCCTGCTTGAGCACCTAGGGCGCGGTGCCGCATGGGTGATTCGAGCGGGCAAAGATACCCCGTCGAGCCCGCGTAATCCCGTGACAGCAGGTCAGTATTGGGCGGGAGGGAAAGGCCAACGGTGGGTAGATCGTCCTAGTGACGCGATACGATTCTGCCGTAGAGAAGACGCAGAGGCCGCGATCTATTACTCCTTTGGAGCCCGTCAGGGACTTAAGGCAACACGTAAGTCGGTGAGAATGGACTCTTGAAGAAGACTGACGCTGATTCTGGCCGCGCCACGCTGACCCGTGTAGGTGCTCGTGTCAACGAAGCGCGGCTCTCGTAGCGGCCGTGATCGCGCGCGGGCTCCAGGCCATGGCCAGCGCCAGAACAGACGGCCCGGTCGCGGTCCCCCGTGTCCGGGCTTTTCTGGGTGGTGGATGTGAGGTGGCGAAAATCCCCTCGCGAGATTGCGGGTTTTTCCCGCTGCGGTCCGGTCGTCGCGGGGCATCTTGAAGGCTCGCACCAGGCCCCCGGAGGGAAAGCCTCCGACACTCCCACAAAGGGCCGGGTAGATCTTCAACTTTCGCCGACGATGTGGAAACGGCCTGGGGGATTCCCCCGGCACGACGAACCCGGAGATTTCCCGTCAAAAGTCACGGGTTTTCCCCCCGAGGGGGGCGCCGATGCGCGTTGGCCGAATGAAGAGCCTCCTCTCGGAGGATGCCGTCGTTCCCCCCAAGCGGTTCTCAGAGTGTGCAACCCGACAGCGTGTCCAATGATGGGCAAGTGGCTGAAGCGTTTCGTCCTCGCTGTCACCGCCGTGGTGCTGGCGATGATGCCCGTCAAGGTGTGTGAACATCCGGGACGCGGATTCCGTGCCAGCCCGTTCCTTTCGCCAGAGCGAGGATGGCATGGCGCAAACCGAGCGGACCTGGCGGTGGCCGGAACGGGCGGCCCGGTTTTCTGAACAAGTCGACCGCGGACACCGATCTCATCGGAGCTATTGAGGCGATAGTGCGCGGCCACTCCTATCTGCCGCAACGCGCGGCCGCACTCATCGCGCGGCAAAAGGCGCAGCGCGGTCGCGACCGCGAGCCGGAGGCGCTCTCGGATCGCGAACGGACCGTGATCGAATTGACGGCGCAGGGGTTCTCCGGTGCGGAAGCGGGCCGGAAGATGGGCCTCAGCCCGAAGACCGTCGAGGGGTACATTGCCCGCGCCAAGTCGAAGCTGGGCCTTGGGAACCGGCGCGACATCGTGCGTTTCGCCCTTGAAAGCGGGCTCTTGCGGCGCGAAGAGGAAAAGTAGCCCCCGGAAAGGAGCACCGACAATGGACATCTGGCTCGCACTCGAGTTTGCAAAGACGATCTTCCTGGTCGGCTGGAAGACATGGATGCTGTTGTTGATCCGCGAGGACGCCTACGACTGTCCGGAGGGTGGTGGTCGAGATGCTTCCCGAGATCGCCGGCGCGGTCGAGCCCGCATCGTTTTCCTCTTTTTTGTGCTGCTTACCGGAGCGTGCGCTGAACTGGGGATTGATCAGTCAAGCGTCCATTATAGATTGCATCAAGAGGAGCCCTGTGAGTTCCTCCCGCTGGATTTCTTGATTGGCCCGGCACCCGTGCCGGGTGCGGGCGGCTCGACGAGCGGGCCGTCCAACATCACTCCATTACAGGAGGAAGCATCATGCGAAGACGATTCGCACCCTTGGCCTGCCCGGCCGTCCTGCTCACCGTGGCCGCGCTGGCGGGCTGCACCTCGGTCGCGAACCCGCCCAGCGCCACCCCCGCGCCGGAGGTTCTGGAGGCGTTGGAATACGCTTCCGAAACGGACATGGAGTGGGGCGCGGCCCCGTGGTCGCCGCCCGGCTGGCCGCTCAAGGTCGGCGACAAGATTTCGCAGGAAACGCTTGACGAACTCGACAAGCGGTTCACTGAGTGGAGCGAACGGGCGGTTCATTGGGTGGACGATTTACCGTTCGGTGCGTGGATCGTTTTGGGTGATTTGCGCGACGTGGAAAGCGAGACCCCTTGGGTCTACCAAGGCCATTTCCCGATCAAAGGTCGCCCAATGTTCAAGACGTTCCTGTTGGAAAATTTGCCGTCGCATCTTCGGGGGCGGAATGTGGACCACCTGTTCAGGGGGCCGGGTGAGGATGGGCTTGGGAGTGCGAGAGGTGACTTGACCGGACGTGTGCCCGCGCTTCGGGAGCGTTGGCACGAGCCATGGACCGGCAGATTCGGTGACGGCGGCAAGGTTGGTGGGAAATGAGGCCCCGGTGGGGGCTCGGGTTCGCGCTGCTCGCGGTAGCTGCCGCTGTTCTGTTGCCGGTTCCGTCATCTGGCGCGGCACCGCACGACGACGACAAGACATGCAAGAGAAGTTGGACGGCGCTACGGTGTGCCAAGGAACACTACACCGACGTGCGCGATTGGTCGTCGGGCAACCTGACCTCTTGGAAGAAGCTGCTCGAAGGGGCTTCGTGGCAGACGGACGCGAACTGCCAGAAAGTGAAGGGGTGGGCGCTGGACGCCATCGGGCGGGCGGACGGTTCGATAACCGGCGGAAACCGGATGTACATCTACTGGGGCATCCCGAAGGAGGACGGGACCAGCACGGGCGGGTCTTCCGGGGTCGGACTCAACAACGGCACGGAAGACATGATCATCGTAAACGACACGCTGGACCGCACGTCGGGTGGTGCGTGGAAGTGGCGGGCGTTCCTTCACGAGGTGGGCCATGTAGGGGGATTGAGCCATTCGGGGAGTTTCACCGCCTACGACGCGGAGGAATGCGCGGAGATCAATGACGAGGAGGAGGACCCCGGTGCGGGCGGCGGCACTGAAGACGACCCGGACGATCCTGGAGACAACTGCACGACGATGACCATATGGGTGGAGGACTGGGTGTCCTGCCCCGACTGGCCGACATGCAATCCCTCGTGCCTGCTGGAAGCCTGCATCCGACGAACCTATGTTCCCGTGGAGATAACGATATGCAACGCTTGACAACGTTTTTCACGGCGGCGGCGCTCCTGCTGCCGGCCGCGGCTCCGGCCGCGGGCCAGGAAGGGGCCGACACGACGACCTACGAGGGGACGAAGTTTCCGGTGTGGGTCACGGTGGAGGACGTCGAGGGCGACGCGGGGGCGCACGAGGTGTACGTCGAGGTGGCGTGGGACGACTACCGCTCGGCGCTCCCGTTCGCTCGCGAGATCGAACCGGGCGACCTGACGGTGTTCCTGCCGAAGACGGAGGACGCGGACGACGTGGACCCCAACGACGCCTGCCGGTTCACGAGCACCCGGATGGAGCACGGCAGCACCGGCGCACGTCCGGCCATCCGGCGGGACGCGGACTGTCTTGCGCCCCCGGCGGCCAGCCTGCCGCTGATCGGGATCGAGTACACGGGCGCCCCGGTGCCGATGGCCTGCACGCCCGCGACGCGGACGGACGGAACGGAAGACCCGGCGATCCGGTATTTCGCCTGCTACTATTCCGCCCCGCCGGGCGAAGGCTGATCCGCGCTCATTCCCCATTTACAACCCGAGACAGGAGACCGACCACGAGAAAGGCCAGAAGGAGCCCCGGGAACGGTATCCGGAGGGGACAACCCCCTCGGATGTCGCGCGGGCCATGGGGTTTTGTCCCGCCGCATCAGCGCCCCGAGGTGCTGGAGCGGATGTGTCAGCGGAAGGCGCGGCAGGATTAGCGAGTGGGCCAAGTACCTTCGCAGATTCTCAAGAGAAGGAGAGATCGACAACGGATTCATCCAAAAGAAAGCAGGGCAAGCGGCGGCTCCGCTGAGGGAGTATCTGTCCCCGCCTGGTGCCGCCGAAGGAGCAAGGGACAGCGGACGGGCGTGTATCTTCCGCCTAGTGGCTGTGGCTTGCCCGGTGATCTCGCTGTCGCTCATCTTCGCGCGCGTCCTCCGTGGTGGGGGAGTCGGCGACGGGTCCTGAACTGACTGGCTTCGAGCACAGACGGAAGGGGGGAACCGCCCCCGGAAACCTCGTTGGTAGTCTTCTCACCTTGGCTCAAGAGGCGCCAAGGCGTATCATCAAGTGTCGAACAGGTAGTGATAACGCCAGTGATACAACCAACATCCTCGAAGCGGTCAACCCCTTGCTCTGCATTGGGTTATGAAAATCAAGCCACCTGACACGACAACAACCGCGACGCCTTCATGCAGAACACCGTCGAGTCGCGCTACGGCGGCGAGATCCTCTTCCGCGAGTGGATCCCGCAGGCGTTCATCGACCATCACCAGATGGGCGCCTACACGGCCCGCATCTACCTGCCCCCGTACGCGGAGCCGATCCGTCCCGAGGGAGACCCGCTGGTGTGGCGCGAGATGTCCTGGTACGGGGCGCACATGGCGTACCGCATGGAGGAGGTGGGGTTCCAGGGGACGGTGAACGCGGCGATCTACTCCGGGTGGGGGCACTTCGGCTTCCACTGGATCACGCCCTTCCACAACATCGCCGGAATGCTCACCGAGTCGGCCAGCGCCCGCCTCGCGACGCCGCTCTACGTGCATCCGGACCAGCTGCGCGGCTCGCGCCAGCTTCCCGAGTACGAGGCCCAGACGACCTTCCCGAACCCGTGGCCGGGGGGCTGGTGGCGCATCCGCGACATCGTCGAGCGGCAGATCGTGGCCACGTTTTCGCCGCTCGAGATCGCCGCGAAAAACCGCGAGACCGTGCTCCGCAACGCGTACAACAAGTCCAGCCGGCAGATCCAGCGCGGCATGGACGGCGAGGTGAAGGCGTACGTGATTCCCGCCGGCCAGCACGACCCCCGCACGATGACCAAAATGGTCGACAAGCTGCTCCTGCAGGGAATCACGGTCGAACACTCGGCATCGGGATTCACGCACGAGGGCCGGGTGTACGGCGCGGGCAGCTACGTGGTATCGCTGGCGCAGCCGAAGCGCGGCGTCATCCGCTGGCTGCTGGGCCGGACCCACTATCCGGACAACAGCTATACGCGCACGGCCAACGGCGATCCGATCCGTCCGTACGACATGTCGGCCGACGTGATCGCCGAGTTCATGGGGGTGCGGGTGGACCCGGTGGGGACGGCTGTGACGGCGCCGCTGACCGTGGTCACGGCGATGCCCGGCATGGTCGGGACGGTGGCCGCGGAGGCGCCGCACGGCTATCGGATCGACGGGTCGCTCAACGACGCGTTCAAGGTGGTCAACGAGCTCTTCGGGGCTGGAGCCGGTGTGAGGCGGGTGACCGGCTACGGTGTGGGGGTGGGGCGGGGGGACTTCGTCGTCGAGGCGGGCGCCGATCCCGGCGCGCTCAACGAGATCGCATCGGCCACCGGTGTCCACCTGACGGCGCTCAGCGAAGACGCGTCAGCCGTCAGCCACCCCATCACGCGGCAGCGGATCGGCATGTACCAGCGCTACTACGGGGGCAACATGGACGAAGGGTGGACGCGCTGGCTCCTCGAGGAGTTCGGCTTCGCCTACACCAGCCTCCTCGACCCGGAGATCCTGGCCGGCGACCTCCACGAGCGCTGGGACGTGATCATCCTCCCCAACGATTCGAAGCAGATGATGCTCGGCCCGACCGGGCAGGCCACGGGCGGCCGCGGCCCGGACCCCTCGGGGACCCCGCCCGAATACCGCAGCGGTTTCGGCGGGGCCGGTGCCGAAGCGCTCGAGTCGTTCGTCAGGAACGGCGGCACCCTGGTGACTTTCGCCCAGGCCGGCGATCTGGTCCTCGGCGAGTTCGACGTCCCGGTCCGCAACGCCGTGGCGGGCATGTGGGGCAACGAGTTCTGGGCCCCGGGCTCGACGCTCAAGGTCAGGGTCGACACCTCGAGCCCGTTCGCCTACGGCATGCCGGAGGACGCGCTGGCGGCGTACCTGGCCGGCGGCCAGGTCTACGAGACGATCCCCGGCGCGCGCAGCGACGATGTCCGGCGCGTGGTGACCTACATCGACCGCGACATCCTCCAGAGCGGCTGGCTGCTCGGCGAGGAGGCGATCGCGAACAAGGCGGCCATGGTTTCGGTCGACCACGGCGAGGGGACCATCGTGATGATCGGGTTCCGGGCGCAGCACCGGGCGCAGACGCACGGGACCTTCAAGCTGGTGTTCAACGCGCTGGTGGGGCGGGGAGACTGAGCACCTCCCGCAGCCACCACTGGCAGCATCCCGTGGAGGAAGCCCCTCCGGCCTGGCGAGCGGCCGCCAGGTAGGGGGAACCGGCGGATTCCAGCCTGGCCACGGGCCATTTGACGCTCAGGCACAAGAGCGCGATACGAGCCCAATGGAACCCATGGTGCATTGCGGAGTACACACTGCATTCCGTAAACCATTAACCAGAAGTTGGGATGAGGAGGAGAGCAATGAAGAACATTGTCGAACCAATTCGGGAATTCATCGCAGGCGGCGTTCCCGCAGCGCTGCTCGCCGCGACGCTGCTCGCGGCGTGCGAGAACCCCCAGCCGCCGGGCGTGTGCGGCACAATTCCGGAGCAGACGGTGGTCGTCGGCGAAACGGCCTCGGTGAACCCCTGCTTCAACGATCCGAACGGCGACGTGTTGAAGTACAGCATGGCGAACTCCGACCCCGGAGTGGCCGCGGCGTCGATCTCGGGGACCTTGGTCACCGTGAGGGGCGTGGCTCCGGGAGTCGGCGTGGTCACGATCACCGCGACCGATGCAAGCGGGCTGGCCGCGGATCAGGAGTTCCGGGTGGTCGTTCCCCCCTCGGGCACGGGCTTCGAGGACGGCGGCAGCGCCCCGCCACCCAACCAGCCGCCACAGGTCATCCCGGTGCCGTCCTGGAACTGGCTCTGGTCAGACCCGGTCGTGGAGGACTTTACCCTGGAGGCCATCGTCGCCGACCACTTTTTCGATCCGGACGACGACTACGCCGACCTCACCGTCACCGCGCACTCCACGGACCCGGCGGTTGTCCGCATCGAGAGTGCCGACACCAGCGCCGTCGAGCTGTTGACGGTGTCGCCCGGCCGGGCTTCCGTCACGATGACGGTCACGGATCCGGACGGCGCCTCGGCGAGCAAGACATGGAAGGTCTGGGTCGGCAACGTCGCGCCGGAAGTCTGGAGCGAGGGGAGGGACTTCGTAGTTGGGGTGGATGAGGAGACCATGCGGTACTTCCCCGCCTTCATCGTCGATTGCAACATCGGCGATTCGCTTACCTATACCCTGTCCAACTCGAACCCGGCCGTGGTGGAAGCGCGCATTGAAGAAAGGACCGCCCACTTCAGGGGACTCGCCGCGGGCACGGCGGAGATTACGATGGCCGGCGAGGACAGGGCGGGGCTGACCGCCGAAGTCAGCTTCACCATCACGGTCGCCGAGAACCGCGCGCCGGTGATCGTCGATACACTTCCGGACGAGATAGCCGCCATCAAGGGCGACACGCTCGAGTTCGTCCTGACCGACTACTTCGCAGATCCGGATGGGGATGACCTGAGTTACGGCGTGGTGTCGCAACGGGGGCTGGACACCTGGATCGAGGGCGATACGCTTTGGGTGGAGGCGAACGCCACGGGCTACAAACTGATCATGATTGATGCCGTGGATCCTCATGGGCGGATGGCGTGGCAGTTCTCCATCGTCGCTGTAGAGGACGCGGAAGAGGGCGCGGAGCTGGCACTCTCGACCGGCACCGGGGGACGGCCGGACCATGGTCCAAGGGTGGCTGCTTCGGCCGATCCCGCGCACTCAGGACCTCGTGCACGGCTGGTGCCGGGCCAGGTGCCGCCGCGTCGGCCGGGAACGGCTGTCGTGGACTCCGGCTGAGGCGTGGCCAGTGGTCCCGTGGCCGCGCGGCCACGGGGCCATGGGGCTACAGGGGCCGCGACAGTGGAAGCCCTGGAGCGTATCAACGGATTCGGCGCCTGATTCCGCCCGTGAGCGCGAACGCGTACACAGGCGCTCAACTATCGCCGGTTTCCGTCCGCCCCCCCCACCACCCCCCGCAACCACCCCACCCCCGCGACCGAATTCGCCGCCATCACCGACCCCGCCTCCACCCCCACCC
>JAPPNO010000117.1 GCA_028873845.1 Gemmatimonadota bacterium
GATGGCGTGCCTCTGGGAGGAAGGAGGTGGTCGCGGTGCCAGCGACCGGGCCGGGTCGGCTTAGCGCAAGTCAGTACCCGGGGTTGGTTTCATGGGCATTGATCGGAAAACGGCGAGCCGCTTCCCTCAGTTCAAAGACCTGCCTCGTGTTATGCCAGGTCGGTCGGCGGTGGAGCTTTTGCAGGAAAGCCTCCGCTGCCGCCTGATCCGTGATCGGCTTTTCGCCACTCGGGTCTATGGCCGAGTCCACAAACTGCACCGCTTCGACCAGCTGGCTGGCGTACGCCATGAACACGCGGGCGCGCGGTCGAGTGTTGACCTCGTTGGCGATGCCCTTGCCAAGTAGCCGCCCGCTGATCGTGTCCAACACCGCATGGACCGCATCGAGCGCTGCCTTCGCCTTCTTCAGGGTAGCTTCCTTCAGCGGCTCCGGGCTTGGATCAATCGCCCGCGCAAGGTCGGAATGACCGATGCGCCGGTTTCGCCAATCGCGAGCAAACGCCGTCGCGTCAACCGCTGCGCGGACAAGGCCCTCGACTGCCTCTCGCAGATCCGGATCCTCACAGAGGTCCGGCAGCCTCCGGACCGTCAGATTGTCCTTTCCGGCGCTCTTCGGAGCATCCGTCAATCTCGTCAAGCGCAGCATCAGATCACTCCAGAACACCTGCTGAACGTCCCAGAACAACGCGCCGCCGATCGCGTTCAGGAGGTTGACTCGCTCCGTGGTGCCGAACAGCTCCGGGAACTCCTGGTACCTGACGAGCGCCGAGGCCCAGTCGTTCTCCAGACTGTGGAAGACCATGCTGAACTCGCGTCCCAGTTTGTCCTCGTATCGAGTCAGCGACGACAATCGGCGCAGGACCGTCTCACTCGTCAGCAGCCGCAGGAAGCTGTCACTGGAGGTATTCTGGATCACCTCGCCGCGCTCCCACCGGGCCAGCGTGGCTTCCCCGAAGCCAGTCAGCCGCGAGAAGCCGGCGCGCGACATGCCGTGCTCCCGGCGAAGTGCCCGAATCTCGGCCGGGGTAAGCACGCCGCGGTGCCGGCAAACGGCCTCGTGCCGGATGGTCTCGGCTTCCTCTCCGGTGTACGATTCTCCGCATTGCGAGCAGGAATGGACCGGCACGTACGCGGCAAGCTCCACTGCATCCGCTCCCGTGGAGCACCACCAGCGGGATTCCGGCGATGAACCGTAGCCGGCCCTGGAATACCCATGAGTTCCAGTCCATGATGAGCAGCAGGTGGGGGCCAGAGGCGCCTGCCGGGAAAGGCCACGGACCAGACCGCCCCCACCAACACGACAATACCAATGCTGACCGCAACCCAATACAGAAACAGGGACAAGTCCACCCCGCCCCTACCGGTTCGGGTTCGGCGCCATCGCCACCAGCAGCACCAGGTCCCCCTCCCCCTCGTTCGCCACCCCGTGCGGCTCGTCCGGCGCCGACCACGCCACCCCACCCGGGCCCAGCGTCACCCACCGCTCCCCCACCGTGAACCGCCCCTCCCCCTCGATCACATAGTAGAACTTGGTCGCGCCCGCGTGGGTGTGCACGTGTTGCGTCTGGCCGGGCCGCAGGCAATACACATCGCAGAACATCTCCCCTGTCTCGAAGAGGTTGACCTTCTGCATCTTCCCGTCGGAAAAGCGGCGCTGCCCGCCGGAGTCGATGAATCCCATGCTAGCGACCCCCCACGGCCAACCGCAGCGAGATTCCCCCCGGAATCGGTACGGTCTCCCAGATATCGCCCTTGACCGCCGAACCTATCACCGCGCCCGCCGCACCCACCAACAACCCGGCCCAACCACTCGCTGCCAGGATGGTCTTGATGAATCCGGGATCACAACCTCCCGCAAGGCAGAAGGCCAAACCCCCCGCAACCCCCAGTAGCGCCCCGGCGGTGAACCCGTACTTGAACCCCCGCCCGGCCTGCCCCATGGTGCCGCCCCATACTTCCAAACTCCGCATCCCGGCGTAGGGAGCATACCCGGAAGTCAGGAGCAGCCCGGCTCTGTCGGCCTCGACCACCACACCGACCACCGCGCCCGATACCCTGACCGTGTCGCCAGGTTGCTGAGCGGAGACGCCGGTCGCAGCCAGGAACACGAACACCCCCGCGGCCCCACACCACGGCTTCCCGACCCGCCCCGCGACCTTCATCGCCCTCGAGGCAGTTCTCGTTGCCATCCCGGTATTCGCCGTCTTCATGGCTCCACTCCTGCGTTGCAGACAAGCGCTTCCTCCAGCGCCAACCTACCGCGTCCCCCTACGGCAAGGAACCACAGCCGGTTCCCTCTCCCACCGGATGCCAGCCACTCCCCCAACCCCTATCTTCAACCCCAGGCCAGCCTTCACCCCCGGACCCCGGAGCACCCACCATGAGCACCCGCCCTCTCACCCCCCTCGCCCTCGCCCTCGCTCTCGCCGCCTGCGCCCCCGGCGACGACGCCCCCCCCACCGACGAATCCGAAGAGGCCATGACCGCCCGCGCCCGGGAGATCCACGACCGCGTCATCACCCTCGACACCCACATCGACATCAGCACCTCCAACTTCACCGCCGAGCGCAATTACACCATGGATCTGCCCACGCAGGCCACACTCCCCAAGATGGAGAGCGGCGGCCTCGACGTGGGCTGGTTCGTCGTCTACACCTCCCAGGGTCTGCTCAACGACGAGGGCTACGCGACCGCCTACGAGAACGCGGTCGACAAGTTCGACGCCATCCACCGCATGGCCACCGAGTACGCCCCCGACCGCATCGAGCTCGCGCTCAACTCCGACGACGTGCGCCGGATCGCGGCCTCCGGCAAGCTGGTCGCGATGATCGGCGTCGAGAACGCCTACCCGCTCGGCACCGACATCGGGCGCGTCGAGGAGTTCCATGAACGCGGCGCCCGCTACATGTCGCTCGCGCACACCGGCCCCAGCCAGCTCTCCGACGCCCACTCCGGCGAGGCGACCGGCGAGTGGCTCCACAACGGCCTGAGCGAGATGGGCCGCGAGGCGGTCGCCGAGATGAACCGGCTCGGCATCATGATCGACATCTCCCACCCGTCGAAGGCGTCGATCCTGCAGACGCTCGAGCTCACCCGGGCGCCGGTCATGGCGTCGCACTCGTCGGCGCGGGCGCTCAGCGACGTGAGCCGCAACCTGGACGACGAGACGCTTCACGCGATCGCCGCGAACGGCGGCGTCGTGCAGGCGGTGGCGCTCGGCACCTTCGTCAGCACCGACAAGGCGTCGGCGCGGCGCGCCGTGCTGGAAGAGGTCGAGGCGGAGGTCGCGGCCGAGATGGACTTCGAGATCCTCGGGCGCGGCGCGATGTTCCGGCTCCCCGAGGACGAGCGCGACGCCTACCGCGAGAAGATGGCCGAGGTTCGGCGGGCGGCGGCCGGGCGGGCGGAGGAGAGGGGCGTCCCGGGCCGCGTCAACGTCGCGGATTTCGTCGACCACATCGACTACATGGTCAACCTGATCGGCCTCGAACACGTCGGGATCAGCTCCGATTTCGACGGGGGCGGCGGGGTGGAGGGCTGGGACGACGCGTCCGAGACCTTCAACGTGACGCTGGAGCTCGTCCGCCGCGGCTACACCGAGGAAGAGATCGCCATGCTCTGGAGCGGCAACCTGTTGCGGGTGCTCGACGAGGTCCAGGCCGTGGCGGCAATGATTCAGTCAGAGGAAGGATAGGATGATGAAAAGCAGCAACCCGGCAACCCGATTCGCGCGACTGGGACTCGGCCTCGCGGTGCTGGCCGCCGCGGTGGCCTGGATCGCCTCACCCGGTGACGCGCCGGCCAGCAAGGACGACGTAGTGGCGGGCACAGCCGGCCCCGGCGACATCGCCGCCCGCGCCGCCACCTTCCTCACCCTCCTCGACGCCGACGCCCGCGCCCGCGCCACCTACGACCTTGCCCACGAGGAGCGCGTCAACTGGGCCTTCACGCCCGTGTCCCGCAACGGCCTCCCCCTCAAGGACATGACCGTCGACCAGCGCGCCGCCGCCCACGCCCTCCTCCAGACCACCATGAGCAGCCAGGGCTACCACAAGGCCAACGCGATCATCGAGCTGGAACGGATTCTCGGCATCCTCGAGGGGCGGCCCCAGCGCCGGGACCCCGAGGACTATTACGTGACGATCTTCGGCACGCCCGGCGCGGACGGCCCCTGGGCGTGGCGCTTCGAGGGCCACCACCTGTCGCTCAACTTCTCGTCGCTCACCAACGAGCTGACCGTGACCGGGCCCGCCTTCATGGGGGCCAACCCGGCCACCGTCCCGTCCGGCGAGAAGGCCGGCTGGCGCCCGCTCGGCCGCGAGGAGGACCTGGCGCGCGGGCTGCTGTTCATGCTCAACCCCGAGCAGCGCGAGATGGCGGTGATCGCCGAACGGGCGCCCCGCGACATCATCACCGGCAACGACCGCGAGGCGCGGCTGGACGGCTTCGAGGGGATTCCCGCGTCACGGCTCACCGGCGAGCAGCGCGACCAGCTCCACCGCGTGATTTGGGAGTACGTGGGCAACCTGGAGGCCGATGCCGCCGAGGCGTGGATGACGCGCATCCGCGACGAGATCCCGCCGGGCGATATCCACTTCGCGTGGGCGGGCTCACCCGAACCCGGCGAGGGCCACTACTACCGAGTGCATGCGCCCCAGTTCCTCATTGAGTACGACAACACGCAGGGGAACGCGAATCATGTGCACTCGGTGTGGCGCGACCTGGAGAACGACTTCGGCGGGGACGCGCTGAGGAGGCACTACGAGGGGGGGCATGGGCATGAGTGAGAGATTCCGGCGCGACAGGAGTCACAAGCTCTCCTGGAAGGAGACCTACCGGACCATGGCCGCCGCCAGCGAGACTGGAGTGATCTGGAGGTCGCGGTCTCGGACGGCCTGAATCCCGCAGGGTAGGCTGGTCCAGATACTCGGTCGTCAGCTCGTCCGCCCGCTGTCCCCACCGTCTCCTTCCCTCCCGCGCCCCCGCACGAAGTCCTCCGCCCCCTCCGGCAGCAGCAGGTCGTCGGAGATCGCCGCGAGTTCCTCCGCATCTCTCCACGCCTGCTCCAGCAACCACAGTTCGCCTTCGAGCGCGCGGCGTTCCTGCTCCTCGTGGAGTGCCATCTCCAGGGCCAGCCGGGTCGGTTCGGGCATGTTCGCGATCATCCCGGGCCTTCCCACTCCATCCTTGAAATCGTTCGCGGCCGCGAGATCCGCGATCAGGCTCTCCGCACTGCCCGTGGCCTCGATCCGGCCCACCGCGTCCTGCACGGTAGCCTCGGTTCCACCGGAGGCGTTCGCCGTTGCGAGCAGGGTCGCGGCCGCGCGAGTGGCCGCTTCGCCCTCGATCCGGAACCTCTCCGTTCCCTTTCGAAGGGAGTAGATCTCCACCTCGATCCGGAAGCCCATGCCGTCACCGTCCGCAGGCCGCAATCGGCCCGGCACCTTGCCCAGGTGACGCTTGAAGACCAGCACGTGACCATCCTCCATTCGTACCCTGACACGCCGCCAGATTGACCCTCCCATGAGGTACCATTGCACGGTCTGGAAGGGGAGCAACACGGTCGAAATCGCCGCACCTGCCACCAGTCCGCCGACAGCCAGCCCGGTGGCGGCGGCGATCACGACCCCGCCGTACACAGCCGCCTTCCGCCGGCGGCGCCCGAACTGGTCCCCGTAGCGCCACGCGGCGAACTCCGGCCGAAGGGGCTCGCCGATCCGCACCAGGGTGAGGCCCTCCGGATGCCTGGCCAACCCGATGTTCTCGGTCGAGACGCGCACCCGCGTGGCCCGGAAGATCCGCTCGCAATCCTCCACCGCCTCCCACCGCTCCTCCAGCGGCGTGAGATTCCAGCGCTCACACTTGCGGCAGACGACCCAGAGGCGGCCGCGCGCGGCATCGAAGGCGAGCCTGCGACCGACGGGGAAGGACTCGATTACGTCGTTGGAGCCGAGGGGTTTCTTGCAATACATGCAGGTCGTGAACATGGGAGACCAAGGTACCATTGTCCCGGGTTGAGGGGGATGTTCGAGGGGGTTAGGCCCCACCGTCCCATCCGAGCATGCGCGTGTCCCTTGTTTTGCCGCGGCGTCGCGTCACCTCAGCGACACGTGCAGGTGGTCCGCCGTCCCGACGTGGCGCAGCGTGTGGAACCCCATCGCCTTGAACGCAATCTCCACCGCGCGGTTCCGCCAGTCGGAGCGGCCGATCGTGCGCAGGTCGAGCGCATGGACGAAGCCGCTCTCCTGCTCGAAGTGGAGTGACGCTTCGTTTGGCGGCAGTCCCATGCGCCGGTAGAAGTCCGGGGTGCGGCCCGCGTCGGTGATCACGGCGTCGGAATCGACCAGGATGAGCGCGCTCGCGCCGAGGCGCAGCAGCGGGTGCAGGGCGGTGTACTCGGCCTTCACCTCCGGGGACTTGACGTTGCCGACCGCGACGAACATCACCGAGTAGACCACGTACGCGCCCGCGAGGAGCGCCGCGGCCCGGGTCATCAGCTTCGTGAGGCCCTTCCCCGCGCCGAGCCGGCGGCTGGCCACGAGCGCGTAGATGGCCAGCAGGAGCGTCGTGGCGGTGGCCGAAAGCGCGAGCGCGAGCCACGGGTCCAGCGCCCACTGCTGGTATGCGAAGACGCCGCCCCGTATGAGGAGGAGGAAGGGGAGGACGGCGAGGACCACGGCGAGGAGCGCCCATTTCACGACCCGCAAAGGGAACCACAGCAGGCGGCGGCCGCGCTTCGAACGGCCGCCTGAACGTGTCCCGGGCCCGGCAGATGGTGCCGCGAGTTCACCGTAGTCGATCCTCGAGATGCTCATGCCGGATTCCTACGGGACTTCTCTCCGTCCTGCTTCGCCCCGTGCCTCCGCACGAAGTCCTCGGTCCCCTCCGGCAGAAGGAGGTTGTCGGAGATCTCCGCGATCTCCTCGGCCTCCTTCCACGCCTGCTCCAGCTGCCACAGCTCCCCTTCGAGCGCCCGGCGCTCCTGCTCCTCGTGGAGCGCCATCTCGAGGGCCAGCTTGGTGGGTTTCGGCATCTTGTTGATGTAGCCGGGGACTTGCCGCTTGTCGTGGTAGCTGTCGATCTCCGCGGTCTGGATCAGGAAGCGCTCGGGGTGCCCGGCGGTCTCGATCCTGTCCACGGCCTGCTTCACCGTCTCTGTGTTGCCGCCCATCGAATTGACCCTGGGCAGGATGGCGCCGGCGAAACGACGGGCCTCCGCTCCGTCGTACCACACCTTCCTCTTGCCCTTGCGGATCTGGAGCTTGAAGCCGGTTCCGTCGTCGGCGGGTCGCAGCCGCGTGCCCAGCAGGTCCTGGTTCTTGAGCTTGATGACACCCCCGCCATCCGGGCGGAGCTTCACCAGGGTGCGCGCGTTCACCCAGAGATTCACGAAATTGCCGCTTTGGCTGAGGAACACCCCGCTGAAGACCCCCGCCGCCGCTCCACCCACCACCACACCCCCGATCACCACCGCCGCGCCGGCCCCGAAGAGGATCTTCCTCCGCCTCCGCCGCCCGAATTGGTCGCCGTACCGCCACGCCGCGAATTCGGGGCGCAGCGGCTCGCCGATCCGCACCAGCGCGAGGCCTTCCGAATGGCGGGCCAGACCGATGTTCTCGCTGGACACCCTGATCCGTGTGTCGCGAAAGATCCGCTCGCAGTCCTCGACCGCTTCCCAGCGCTCCTCTAGCGGGGACAGGTTCCAGCGCTCGCACTTCCGGCACACCACCCATAGACGGCCGCGGGCGGCGTCGAAGGCCAGCCGGCGGCCGACCGGGAACGTTTCGATGACCTCGTTCGTCCCGAGGGGCTTGTGGCAGAACATGCACGCCTGGTACATGACAACTCCCTACCCGGCCGCCCCCCTCACCCCCCCACCTGCCCCAACAGCCACGCGCACGTCAGCGCCCCGTAGATCCCCAGAATGTACCCCGCCACCGCCATGAGCAGCCCCACCGGCGCCATCGACCGGTGGTACACCCCCGCGACGACCGGCGCCGAAACCGCGCCGCCGATGTTGGCCATGCTCCCCGTCGCGACAAAGAAGAGGGGCGCGCGCACCAGCCGGGCGGCGAGGAGCAGCACGGCGACGTGGATCAGGATCCACACCGCGCCCGCGAGCAGGTACATCGGAGTGTCCAGCACGGCCCTCAGGTCGGCCTGTGCGCCTATGCCGGCCAGGAGCAGATAGAGAGCGGTGTATCCGAGGTCCGAGGCGCCGACCGACTCCAGCCGGCGCACCGGCGTGAAGGACAGGATCAGGCCTCCGGTCACAACGATCAGGACCGCCCACGTCGTGCTGCTGATGATCGTGGGATCGCCCACGGCAGGGAACTTCCCTCCCGCCCAGGCGGCCGCCACCGCGCACGCCATCCCCAGCCCGATCATGACGACCGCGTCGCGTATCGTCAGGGCCCGCCGCTCACGGCCCATCGCCTCCAGACGCCGGTTCGTCTCCTCGACCGCCTCCGTCCGGGCACGGGTGCGCTTGTCGTAGCGGCGCTGCAGCCCTACCAGCGCGATCAGCACCCCCATCCACCCGTACCCCACCACCGTGTCGACCACGATGACCGGCCCCATCGCGTCCGGCGAGGTCCCCACGCTCTCGGCGATCGCCATCATGTTGGCCGTCCCCCCGATCCAGCTCCCCGACAGCGCGGCGAAACCCGTCCACGCGTCGGCCGGCAGCCAGTTCTGAAAGATCAGGAGCGACACCGGCCCGCCGATGATGATCCCGACCGTGCCCGCCGCAACCATGAAGAGCGCCATCCAGCCCAGCTTCAGGATGCTCCGCAGGTCCACCGAGACCATGAGCAGCAGCAGCGCGAAGAGCAGCAGGTAGGGGACCGTCCAGTCGTACAGCGGTGACTCCTTCGGGGTGATCCCGGCGGTGGTCGTGAGCATCGGCACGAAGTAGACGAAGATGACCGGGGGGACCACCTCGAAAAACCCGCGCAGCCGCTTCAGCCCGGACAGCCAGAAGACCAGCGCCACGATGCCGGCCAGAAAGGCGAAGACCGCCATGGGGTCGTTGAGGAGTGCGGTCGCTTGCGGTTCCATGAGGGTCTCCGTCTTCGGGGGACGTGGCGGCCCGGCCTCGAGGCACCGCATGATAGGGCGCCGCCGAGTTCATCCGCAAACAGGGCCGTCCGGGTTTCCTCGCCGGCGGGCGGCTACCTCACCACCGGATCCCCACCTTCGCATAGTAGAATCCCCCGCTCGCCCCGAAGGGCGTGCCCGGGCTGTACCGGTTCCCCGCCCTGGTCGCCTCGGGGTTCTCCTCCGGGTACCGGTTCAGCGCGTTCTGGGCGCCCAGCGTCAGCATCGCCGACCCGCCCACCGCGTAGTGGGCCTCAAGGTCCACCAGGTACTCGCCCGGATAGGACCGGTCGTCGCGCGCGTCGAACCACCCGGCGTAGTAGCTCAGCCGTCCGAGCACCGACACGCCCCACCACCCCTTCCGCCCCGCCGCCGTCCAGCGCGTCCCCGGTAGCGCGTCCTCGAGCTGCCTGATGCGCGTCTCGTTGAGGACTTCCGGCTCGTACTCCGTCACCCGGGTCCTGGTGTGGTTGAAGGCCAGGCTCAGCTCGGCGTCGCCCCCCGGTCCTCCGGGAAGGATCGACGTCACCACGTCCACCCCCTGCGTGCGCGTGTCGAACTCGTTGGTGAAGAAGCGGAAGTTGGCCAGGTTCCTGGCGCTGGTGATCCCCTCCGAAATCAGCTGCTCGGCCTCGGCCGCGGTCAGCGCGAAGACCTTGCTCAGGGCCAGCCGGTCCGAGACGGCCACGCGGAAGTAGTCGGCCGAGAAGGAGAACGACCCCGCGTCCACGACCATCCCCAGGCTCGCGTTCACCGACTTCTCCGCGTCGAGCGGCGCGCCCCCCTTGATCGCAGCGACCGGCGAGGTCGACGGAATGGTGCCGTTGTTCACCAGCTCCTGGAGTTCGCGATCGAACTGCGTGGACACGTTGAAGGCGTTCTGCTGACCCGGGGTCGGGGCGCGGAACCCCGTGCTGGCGCTCCCGCGAACGGCCAGCGCCTCTGAAAGCCCGTAGCGCCCCGCCACCTTCCAGTTCGCGGTGGTCCCGAAGTCCTCGAAGCGCTCCGCGCGGAGCGCCGCCCCCAGCGTCCAGCGGTCGTCCCGGGCCCGCGCCTCGAGGTCGCCGTAGGCCGCCAGGTTGACCCGGTGCCACCCGCCGGCCGCGATGTCGCTGAAGCCCGGAAACCCGTTCGACCCGGCGCTGAACCCCTGCGCGGCGAAGGGGCCGATCTCCCACGACGCCGTCTCGCCGATGCCGATCTCGAAGTGCTCGTCGCGGAACTCGGCGCCCGCGGCCAGGGTAACCATGTCGCCGACGGCATAGGTCACGTCCGCGTTCGCGTTCAGCTCCGTCTGCGCGTACACGCCGGGGTCGAAGGAGGTGGGCGACGCGGGGCCCAGCGAAGCGTTCACCGTGTTGTCGATGAAGAAGTCGACCGCGTGCCGGCCGAAGCTGCCGCTCACGTCCCACTGCAGTCCGCCGTGGGTGTGGCCCCGAAGCCCCGCCACCACCGAGGCGTCCCGCGCATCGCCGCCGAACTGCGGCGTGAAGCCGCCCGGGCGGATCTTCTGGAAGGTGAAGCAGTTCGGGTCACCCATCACCCGCGCCAGCGCGACCGGATCGGGGACGTGGTCGACGATTTCGACCACCGGGCACCCCGCGGAGCCGTCCAGCACCCCGTCCTGCGCGTCCAGCACGTCGCCCACCAGCAGCGTCTTCCCCCCGTCGATACTGAACACGCCCGCGCGGGTGTTGGGATTGCGGAAGAAGAACCCCCCCGTAACCGTTTCGCTCGCGTAGTTGGCGTGCCCGTAGAGCTGCAGCCCGTCGCCGAAGAAGCGCCCGAAGTTGCCCCACAGCTTGAGGTCGTGGTCGACTGTGGGCGCACCCCAGATCTGGGCCGGGTTGCGCACGTGGGTGTTGCCCGCAGCGATCAGCGCGGCCGCGTCCGCGCGCTGCACGCTGCGGATGGTCGGGTTGGAGGATCCGTACTCGGCGCTCAGGTTGGCGAAACCGTTCCTGCCCAGCGGCAGCCCGATGTTGCCCGACAGGGTGTACGACTCGCCGTCGCCCTCCCAGTAGGTACCCGTGCGCACCTCGAAGCTGCCCCCCGAGGGCGCGTCCTTGAGGGTGAGGTTCATCACGCCCGCGATGGCGTCCGAGCCGTACTGCGCCGACGCGCCGTCGCGCAGGATCTCCACCTGGCGCACGGCGATCGCCGGGATCGCGGAGATGTCGGGCCCCTGGGCGCCGTCCGCGAACCCGCCCCCGATCCACATGATGATCGAGGCCCTGTGGCGCCGCTTCCCGTTGACGAGCACCAGCGTGTGGTCCGGGGCCAGACCGCGCAGGCTCGCCGGCCGGATGATCCGGGCCGCGTCGCCCACGGCCTGCGGGTTCACGTTGTAGGAGGGGATGACGGTGCGGAGCAGGTCGTTCAGGTCGGTGTCGCCCTGTTCGACGAAGTCCCGCCCCGTGATCGCGTCAATGGGGACGGCGGACTGGGTGGCGGTGCGCGGTCGCGCCCGGCTCCCCACCGCGACCAGTCCCTCGAGCGCGATCGCCGACTCGTGCAGCTCCACGTCGAGGCGCACGGTCCGGCCGTCGGCGATGGTGACTTCGCGCACCTCGGTCGTGCGGCCGATGAGCGAGATCTCGACGGTGTGGGTGCCGGCGGGGATCCCGGTGATTTCGTAGTGGCCGCCCGGGTCGGCGAGGCCGGCGAGATCGAGGGTGGGGATGGAGACCTCCGCGCCCGGCAGTGCGGTCCCGGTGGCCGCGCTGCGCACGGTGCCTTCGAGGGTGCCCTGGGCGGTTGCGCCCGCCGGAACGAGCGGGAGGACGACCGCCGCCGTGAAGGTGTACCACAGAGCAGGGCGCAGGTTCAGTACCGCCACTGCACCGTGAACGCGGTTCGGCATTGCAGGTCTCCAGCGAAAACAAATATTGTCGTTGCCCTGTCCTCCTCCACCCCCCTCCCGAAAAAAGAGAACACAATGCCACGTGCTCGACCACCGCGGACCGTTCCGTCTCCGCCTCGTCTCACGGCGACGCCCCTCGGTGCCCTCGTCCTGGCGCCCCTCATCGCCGTGGGATGCCGGGCCGACGCCGGCTCCCCGCCCAACCCCTTCGCCGACAACCTCTGGACCCTGTCCGAGCGTGAGATCAGGGTCGGTTCCGCTGACGACCCCGACTACGCCTTCCGACCCATCGTGGACCTGGTGCCGGGTCCGGACGGATTGCTGTACACGATGCACTGGGGAGAGGGCAGCATACGTCGCTGGAACCCGGACGGCACTCCCGCCGGCACGGTGGGGAGAGAGGGCGAGGGCCCGGGCGAGTTCGAGCGCCCACTGGGCATGGGGTTCTTCGGTGACTCCCTGTGGGTATGGGACATCGACGCATACCGGGTAAGCTACTTCGACCTTGAAGGCGCGTTCCTCGGGTCGGTGTCGCCGAAGGTTGACATCGGCGGCTCCATGGAGGAGTCACCCCCGCGGCCCGACAGACCGCTCCGCGACGGAACGTTCATCGCTGTGTCTCCCGCCTGGTCCGACGGCATCGCGCGTGGAACGCTCACCGAGACTCCGTACGTCCACATGGACGCGGACGGCCGCAGCCTGACACGGATCTGGACCCGGCACCACGAGCCGCGGGACGTCTTCGCGATTCTGAGCGACGACGGCTTCGGAGGCTCCTACTCCAGCCAGCCGTTCGGCGATCGTGTCCGTACGTCCACCGCCGACGACGGGATGCTGGTACTCGACCGCCGGGCGTGGACAGGCGAGGGGGAAGCCAGCGTGAAGCTCACGAAGATCGGCCTGGACGGGGATACCCTGCTTGCCGTGGCGGTCCCCTACGATCCCGTCCCGCTCTCCTCCGAACGCTACGACTCCGCGGTCGCCGCCGAAGTCGAGGATTGGCGTGACGAAGCCGGCCCGCTCACCGCCAACGAAGCGGACATCCGGGAGGCGATGTACCGCCCGGACTATCTCCCGGCGGTGCGTGGGTTCATGCAGGCACAGGACGGAAACATCTGGCTTCGGCGGTTCGATCCGGTGGAATCGGAAGATGGGGCATTGATGACCGAGTCCTGGGTGCTCGATGCCGAGGGCGTTCCCCTGGCCCGGGCTCTGACACCCGCCGGCGTGGGCATGTTCGTGGTCGACGGCGACACCGTCTGGGGGATCGAGAGCGACGAGCTGGGTGTCCAGTACATTGTCCGCTACAGTCTGCTGAAGGAGGGGTAGCGCCCGGACCATGCCGGTGTTCCTCCTCAATCCCGACCACCGTTTCCGACAGGAGAGTGCCGTGCGTGCAGCGACGACAGCCCGCCGCCACCTGCTGGTCGCCGCGTTCGCGGCCGCCGCCGCCGGGTGCTCGCCCGCGCCGGGAGCCGACGTGGGCGCGCAGCCCGACCCCGGAGCCCGACTCGAATCCGCGCTGCTTCCGACCTTCACCATCCGGGGCGAACCCGTGCCGGCCCGTTCGCTCGCCGGCCGGATGGACGAACTGGGCGTGCCCGGGGTCAGCGTGGCCGTGCTGGCCGATGGCGAGATCGCATGGGCCCGCGGGTACGGGTTCGCCGACGCCGAGTCGCGGCGGCCGGTCACCACGAACACGCTCTTCCAGGCGGCGTCCATCTCCAAGCCGGTGGCCGCGCTCGCGGCGCTGCAGCTCGTGGAGGAGGGCCGCGTGGACCTCGACGGCGACGTCAACAACCACCTGACGAGCTGGACGCTGCCCGGCAACGGGTTCACGGCCGATGCGCCCGTCACCCTGCGCCACCTGTTGACGCACCGCGCCGGGCTCACCGTATGGGGCTTCCCCGGTTACGGACCGGGCGAGACGCCGCCCGACGCGGTCGGCGTCCTGGACGGCCGCGGCAACACCGATCCCGTGCGCGTCGACAAGACGCCCGGCGAGAGCTGGCGGTACTCCGGCGGCGGCTACACCGTCATGCAGCAACTGGTCGCGGACGTTCGTGGCAGCCCGTTCGCCGAGGTCATGCGCGAGCACGTCCTCGACCCCCTGGGCATGGTGCGCTCGACGTACGAACAGCCGATTCCCCCGGAGCGCCAGGACGATATCGCGACCGGCCACCGGGCCGATGGAACGCCCGTCCCCGCGGGCTGGCACACCTACCCGGAACAGGCCGCGGCCGGGCTGTGGACCACTCCCGGCGAGCTCGCACTGTACGCAAGGGAAGTGCAGCGGGCTTGGGCGGGCGTCTCGACCCGGGTGCTGGGGGAACGGCTCGTGCGCGCGATGCTGACGCCGGACGAGGACGACTGGGGTCTGGGTCCCGGCATCTCCGAGGATGGCGAGCGCTTCCGCCACGGTGGATCCAACCAGGGGTTCCGCTCCACCTTCAGCGCGTTCATCGACGGGGACGACGGCGTCTTCGTGATGACCAACTCCGACTCCGGGAGCGGGCTGGCGACGGAAATCGCGGTCACGCTGGCGGACGAGTACGGCTGGTCGGGGCCTCGCCCGGACGAGAGGGTGCCGGTCGACCTACCGGTCGCGGCGCGTGAGGAGTACGTGGGAACGTATGTGGTCCCCGGCAGGGGGATCGAGTTCTCCGTCCGGCTGGAGGACCGGGGACTGGAGCTCTCGTGGGATGGCGAAACGGTGGTCCTGTGGCCGGTGAACGACACGGTTTTCTTCGATACCGGCGACGGGCGCGAAGTGCGCTTTTCCCGCTCGGATGGAGAGATGGCGCTGATCCTCGGCGGCCTCACGGCGATTCGCGCCGGGAGCTGAAGCGCGGACCAGCTCCCTTCAGCCGCCCCCCAGCTCCGCCAGCTTCGCCCGCGCCTCCCGCGCCGGCTCGAAGTCCCCGTCCGCGTTCTCCCAGGCCGCCAGCGCGCTCTCCAGATGCTCGACGGCACCGGCCGTGTCCCCGCGAGCCTCCAGAACCAGCGCAAGCTCCAGGTGCCCACCCGGCAGCGAGGGGACGTATCGCAGCGATTCCCGCAGCTCCGCCTCGGCCTCGTCCAGGCGACCCATCTTGCGCAGCACCCGCCCCGCGCTGAGATGCGGCTTCCCCCGGGTCACGTTCCAACCGCATGGGTCGTCCACGTTCGGCCCGAGAGCAATCGTCGATCTGTAGCTCTCCAGGGCGCCCGCATGGTCTCCGGCGCGCTCCCGAATCGCGCCCAGAACCGCTATCACCGTCGATCGGAGGTCCCCCAGCTCATTCGCTTCCAGCAGCCGCACCCACTCGCCGTGCTTCTCGCGGGCGGTTTCCACGCCGCCGGTCGCGAGCGCGAGGTGAACGTCCGCACGCGGCGCGAGGTTGCCGCTCACCCACGGGTCGGTCAGCCCCTTCAGATCCTCGACGAAATCGGCCGCCTCGTCGAACCGGCCCGCATCGAGGTAGACGAAGAGGTCCCCGAACCGTCGGTGGGCGATCGACTCCGGATCCATGAACGCCGACGCCTCGGCGAGCCAGGCGGTCGCGGCGCGGACCGCGTCGTCCATCTCTCCGCGGAAGTGGTGGTAGCACTTCATGCGCGTCAGCGCTTCGGCTTTCCAGTCCGGGGCAGGCGCTCGATCGAAGGCACGTTCGTAACCCGCCCGGGCTTCGTCGAATCGTCCCGTCCGCCTGTCCAGATCGGCGAGGTTGAGGGCAAGCGCCATCGACAGCGGATGGAGCAGCAGGCCCTTCTCCAGATGGGTTCGCTCCTGCTCGTAGTCCCCACGTCTTTGCTGGAATTCGGCCAGCCTGACGTAGCCCCCCTCTTCGTCCGGGAACCGCTCCATATACTCGGCAAAAGCCGCCGCCGCGCTGTCATGCTGTCCCAGGCGCTCATGCGACCTGGCCATCCTCGCAAGGATTTCGCCGTGGCCGGGATTCAGCCGGAATATCTCCGCCAGCGTCGCCAGCGCCCCTTTCGGATCGCCCTCGCCCAGCCGCACTTCCCACTGTTGCAACAGGGCGTCGACGTCTTCGGGATGGAGCTCCAGCCACATGTCCACGATTTCCCTGACCTTGTCGCGTTCTCCGGTCATCCCATAGTACTCGGCCCGGACCTGGAAGCGGGCGCGTTCCGGAAGTCGGGAAAGGTACGCTATCGCCGCCTCGATCGACGCGAGCGCCTCCCCGTTCCGGCCGACACTCCACAGCCGCCACGACAGCGCCCGGTGGGCCGCCGTGAAGGTGGGATCGAGTGTCACCGCGGCCTCCAGGTGTTCGGTGCTGCCGCGGATGACCCCCGTCCCCTCCATCAGGCCCTTCACGAATTCCGCCAGCGCCGCGTCGTCTTCGGTAAGCAGCTGGCGAACGGGAGAGTCCCGGACGTCCTCCCGCTCGGGGATGCGCAGCGCTCGCTTCACCAGACCGGAAATCGAGTCCGCGAGCGCCAGGAGGTCACTGCCCTCGAAAACGCTGTCGCCCACGACGTTTCCGCTCTCGACCTCATGGACGGCCAGCGTGACGCGGTAGCGGTCCTGGACCCTGTCGATCTCGCCGACGGTCATGAAGCCGGCGTAGTACCTCCGCGCGACCTCGCGCTTGAGCAACAGCGGGATTCCCCGCATGTCGGGATAGCCGAGCTCGGTAGACGGCCAAACCAGCGCGCGGAAGGTCACCGGCACGAAGTAGTCGTCGGGCATCAGGTCGTACTCGATGGCCAGCGGGATGGCGTAGGCGGTCCACGACTCGTCGTCCCCGAGGCCGGGACCCGGTTCGAGCGGGAAGAGCGCGGTGCGTTTGCGGAACTCGGCTTTGGGCACCTCCCGCCTGATGGTGTCCCCCTCCTCGGTCACCGCCATGACCGAGGTCGTGGCCGAGCCCAGATCCTCTCCCCCGAAGAGTGCCCACAACACGATCGCGCAGAGCACCGCGTTGGCGGGGATCCCGATCTTCTCGGTCCTGGCCAGCGAGTCCCGGTCCCGCCCCGGCTTGCCGTGAAACCAGGCGAGCATCAGGACGCTCGGCAGCAACAGGAGCAGCGTGAGCAGAACCAGGCGGGTCCAGAGCGGCGAGAGCAGGAACTCGTCCGTGGCGAAGGCCGTGAACTCGACCAGCGCCCACGAAGCGCCCGCGTAGATAGCCAGGATGTGGGGAACGCGCCGGTGGATCAGATCGCGTGCCAGGGAAACCCGGGGGGACGGAGGGGGACGGTCTTGGGGAGTCTCCATCGGGGAACGCTACCTACCCGGCATGGTCTCGGCAAGCCGCCGGGGAGCGCCGGCCGGTCGCAAGCAACACGTGGATTCATCCACCGGCCGCCCGGCCGTTCACCCAACCGCGAACCCCTCCGCCAGCACCCTGAACGACCGCACCTCCGCCTCGACCCAGTCGTCGTCCCGCCCCAGCTCCGCCGCCATCGCGCGCGCAACCTCGGGGGCCGCCGCCACCGCCGCCTTCGCGTTCAGGAAGAGCGCCCGGGTCCGCCGCGCCAGCACGTCCTCGACCCGCACCGCCATCTCGTGGCGGGCGGCCCACGCGGCCTGGCCCAGCCTGTACGGCAAGCCGGGATGCATGAGACGTCCCAGGCGCGGGTTTCCGTCCCCCATCCCGGCAACGTCGTCGGCCCGGGACCCGTAAACCCGCCAGGGATCGCGCAGGTCGCGGCGCTTCGTGTAGCCGTAGAGTCTCAGATTGGCGGTGACGGAGGGTGCCGGCGACAGCCCGCCCGCGTCCGCCGCCATGTCCACGACATCCTGGCCGACCCTGCGGCATGTCGTCCACTTTCCGCCGGTCACGGTGACCAGCCCCCGCCGCGAAACGCTCACACCGTGATCGCGCGAGAGGGCAGCCGTGTCCTCCCCGGTCCCCGACGGCACCAGCGCGCGCAATCCCGCCCACGCGGACAGGATGTCCTCCCTGCCGAGCCGGCGCGTCAGGTAGCGGCCGGCGTGGTCGAGCAGGTAGTCCACCTCCCCGTCGCTGGGGACCGGCTCGGGCGAGGGGCGCGCGACCGGCACGTCGGTCGTCCCGATCACGACATGGCCGTGCCACGGAATGGCGAAAAGTACCCGTCCATCGTCGGTCGAGGGGACCAGGAGCGCTGACGCGCCGGGAAGGAAGGCGCTGCTCACCACGATGTGCGCGCCCCGGCTGAGCACGGCGCCCGGACCCGGACCGGGCTCGTCCATCGCGCGCACGGTTTCGGCGAAGGGACCCGTCGCGTTGACCACGACCGCCCCACGGGCGACCCACTCGCCGCCGCCGATCCGGTCGCGAACCCGCACCCCCTTGATCGCGCCGCGCGATTCGACCAGACCCGTCACCTCCGCGTAGTTCAGGGCCACGCAGTTCAGGTTGGCGGCGGTGCGGACCAGCGCCCAGCCCAGCCGGGCGTCGTCGAACTGGCCGTCGCGGTAGAGTACGCCGCCGCGGAGCCCCCGCTCCGCCAGGGTGGACAGCCGGTTCAGACACTGCCGCCGGGACAACAGTCGCGAACCTCCCAGCCCACGCCGCCAGGCCAGTGCGTCATATGCCTTGAGCCCCAGGCCGTACCACGGCCCCTCCCACCAGCGGTACGCCGGCACGATCAGCGACAGGCCGTGAACCAGGTGCGGTGCGTTGCGCAGCAGCCGCCGCCGCTCCCGCAGCGCCCGGTACACCATCTGAACGTGTCCCTGGCGAAGGTAGCGCACCCCGCCGTGCACCAGCTTGGTGCTGCGGCTCGAAGTCCCGCCGGTGAAGTCTCCGCGCTCGACCAGGAGCGTCCGGTATCCGCGCGCCGCCGCATCCAGGGCGGTCGCGATCCCGGTGCATCCTCCGCCCACCACGATGACGTGCCACGGACGCAGCTCCATCGCGCGATCGAGCATTCCGCCGCGGGACAGCGGGTTCAATCCGCCGCCACCCTCCCCATGAACGCCCTCACGCGGTCGTGGCTCTTGAGCACCATCACCGTGCCCGGCGCCTCGCGCGCCACCCGTTCGGGAATCGTCCCGAACACGATGCGGCTCGAGAAGCTGTCGCCCGAGGCCCCGACCATGACCGCGTCGTACTCGTCCGCCGCGGCCACGATCGACTCGACCACGCCGGCCCCGGCCAGGACCCGCGTCTCGACCGCCGCCCCCGCCGGCATCTCGGCCCGCTCGTCGGCCAGCCACCGCTCCCTGTCCGCACGTTTCCGCTCCGGCGCGTCCGCCGCCACCACTCCGCCCAGCGTCAGCGAACCCCCGCTCCCCTCCGTGATGCCGAGCGCGTACCCCCCTGCCTTGCGTGCATGGACGCTCCCCGCGGTGGGGAGCAGGATGCGCCTCGGCACCGCCGGCTCGGGGCCGAACCTGACCAGCATGATGTCGGCGCGCGCCAACCGCACGACATCGTCGGTGACCTCCCCGAGGACCTTTCTCGCCTGCGTGGTGAACCCCTTCCAACCCAGCAGGATGAGGTGGGAGCGGTCTTCGTGCGCGGCTTCGAGGATGGCCCGGGCCACGTTGCGTCCCACACGCAACTCGGTCGTCACGGGCACGCCCAGCTCCCCGTCCAGCCCCTGCAGGCGCTCCAGCATGTCGTCCTCGGCGTCGATCGCCTTGCGCGCGAGCTCGGGCGGGAGCTGATCGGGGACCCGCACCACGCGCAGCACGGTGATCTCGCCGTCCCTGTGGCGGGCCAGGGTGGCGGCCATTCGGAGCAGGGGCTCGGCCGTGTGGGGATTGTAGACCGGGAGCAGGATGCGGAAGGGCGCGGTGCGCGGCGATGCGCGCAACGCGACGATGCGGGAGCCGGGCCCCGCGGGATCGGGGACCTCGAAGCGGGTGCCGCGCCAGGCGGCGTACCAGAAGAGCCCCACCAGCAGCGCGAACATGGCGAGCAGGACCGGCTGAAGATGCCCCTGCATGGGGATCTGCAGGATGAGGTAGATGTTGGCCGCGATGCCCAGCGCCGGAACCAGCGGCACCAGGGGGACCCGGAAGGGGCGCTCGATGCCGGGGTGGCGGCGGCGGTGGACGATGAGCGCCGCATTGACGAAGCAGAGCGCCAGGAGGAGTACGAGGTTGGCGAAGTGGGCGAGGTCCTCGAGGGGCAGCACGAGGGCGAAGAGGCCGATCGAGGCGCCCGCCGCGAGAACCGCCACGAAGGGTGTGTGCGTGCGCTCGCCGACCCGGCCGAAGAAGCGGGGCAGGTGGCGCCGGTGGCTCATCGACAGCGCCACCCGCGACCCGGCCAGGATCGAGGCGTTGGAGGCCGAGATCATCGAGAAGATCGCGCCGCCCACGATCACGGCGCCCCCGATCGGGCCCAGGAAGGCGCGGGCGGCCACGCCCATCGCGGCCTCGGTGTACTCGTTCAGGTCGGCCACCACCACGACCAGCACCACCAGCGCGTACAGCACCGTCACCACCAGCATCGAGATGAAGATCGCGCGCGGAATCGTCTTCGTGGGGTTGATGACCTCGCCCGCCGAGGCCGCGATCGCCGAGAACCCGAAGAAGGTGATGAAGACCAGCGCCGCGGTGGACGCGATCATCGGGAGGTCCCGGCTGAAGCGCTCGGTGACAGCCGCCGTGTCGAAGCCGCCCAGTCCCCCCGCGATGAACCACACGAGCAGCGCGATCTTGGCCACCGTGACGACGATCTGGAAGGTGCCGCTCTCCTTGGTGCCCTTGATGTTCAGGAGCGTGAGCGCGGCCAGGAAGACGAGTCCGGGCAGCGCGGCCAGTGGTACGTGCCAGATGAATTCGTTGAAGTAGGTGGACAGGCTGGCGATGTAGAAGGCGCACGACGACGAGTAGCCCAGCAGGATGCACCAGCCCACCAGGTACGCGAGAAGCGGTGGGAAGGTCTTGCGGGCGTAGAGGTAGCCTTCGCCCGAAAACGGATAGATCGAGGTGAACTCGCAGTAGGTGAGCGCGGTGAAGGCCGCGACCACCGCCGCCAGCAGAAAGGAGACGATCGCCGCGCTGCCCACGTAGCCGACCGCCAGCCCCGAAAGCGTGAAGATTCCTGCGGCGATCATGGTGCCGGTCCCGATCGCCAGCGCCGAGACCAGTCCGAGGTCGCGGCTGAGGCCCGCGACTACGACGCCGTCGCCCTCGCCAGCGGAACCGGCAGCTCCTCCGTGGGGGCGTTCCGACATTGTGGGGCCGTGGTCAGCCCTCGGGAGTGTCGGCAAGCACCTTCCGCACCTCATCCTGCACGCCTTCGGCCATCGGATCGAATCCACCCGTCCACCTGCGGACCAGGCGTCCCTCGGCATCCATCAGGAACGTCCCGGGCAGGCCGAGGAGGCCGTACTTGTCCGAGATCTCCCAGGAGGGATCGTGGTAGATGGGGAAGTCGATGTCGAGTTCGTCGAGGAATTCGAGCATCGTAGCGCGCGAACCGCGGTCGTCGACGCTGACGCCCACGACCTGGAATCCCTGTTCCGAAAAGGTGTCGTGAAGCTCCTGGAGCGCGGGCATCTCGTGGCGGCAGGGGGCGCACCATGTGGCCCATATGTTGAGCATGTACGGCGCGCCCACCAGGCTGGAGCCGTCGAATTCCTCGCCGTCCAGGGTCGCCGCCGTAAAGGCCGGAACCTTGTCGCCGGGCTGCAGGGGTTTGAAATCGGGCATGTTGCACGCCACCCACGCCAGGGCTGCGACCAGTACCACCACGCATCTCTTCACGGGAATCCCTCCGTCTGGACTTTCCAACCTCACGGCCACAACCTACCCACGGGGCGCGGGCGAGCCAATGGCGCGGCGCGCCGGACGTGTCCGTGCGGCGGCCGCGGGCAACCCCGGCCCGAAGGACAAACGCCGAATCTACAGGAGGCTACGCCGGAACCAGCCGGCTCCGTCGAGCGTATGGACCGGCGTGCCCCCCGGCGCCCGGTCCCGCGCAGCGGGCCGCCGGCGCCCCCGTTCGGACGAAAGCAGCGTTTCCTCAGCCGGGAATGTGAGACATGACCACGGATCGATCCTCATCCACCGCGCGCCGGAAGCTCATCTTCCTCGCCGGTTTCACCGTATACTTCGCCGCGGTGTGGCTCCTGTGGGACACACCGGCCATCTATCCCCTCAAGATCTTCGTGGTCATGCTCCACGAGATCAGCCACGGCATCGCGTCCCTGGCCACCGGCGGGACGATCGACAAGATCGTACTGGACCCCTACCAGGGGGGCGCCTGCCACTGCGGCGGCGGCAGCGCCTTCCTGACGCTTTCGGCAGGGTATCTCGGCAGCCTGCTGTGGGGTGTCGTGCTGCTCGGGCTCGCCGGTACGCAGCGGGTATCGAACCATGTGCTCCTCACCGTGGTCGGCGGCCTGGTGGTCCTGCTCACGGCGCTGTACGTGAGGAACGGCTTCGGGCTGCTCTTCGGGCTGGGGTTCGGGACGGCGCTCGTGCTGGCGGGCCGCAAACTGGGGGCGACGGCGTGCCGGGTGGTTCTGACCGCGCTGGGCCTGACCAGCTGCCTCTACGCGATCCTGGACATCAAGAGCGACGTGCTCGACCGGCCACACCTGCAGTCCGACGCGGCCATGCTGGCCGAGATCACGCCGTTGTCGACGACGGCGTGGGGCGTGGTGTGGATCGGGGTGGCGGTGATCGTGAGCGGGGTGGTGTTCGTGAGGGCGTATCGGGCGGCTTGAGGGGGGGACATGCTGCTCAGCCGGACTCTCATGCGCGGCTACGCCTCTTCACGCGCCGTCCCCACCTCGAACCCCACCACGTTCCGGGTCTCCCTGCTGAACTCCACCCCCACCAGAAACACCTCCCCGCCCCCACCCCGGTACTTCTCCGCGTACCCCCTCTCCTGAAGCTGCGCCATCGCCGCCCCCTCCGGCTCCATTTCCACCACCTTGAACTCGAACAGGAAGACATCGCCGCCAAATCGCACCGCCATGTCCAGGCGGCCGTGACTGCTGCTGTCTTCCACCGTCACATCCAGCCCCAGCGCCGCGAAGTACGAGTAGAACACGCTCGCGTAGTAGCCTTCGTAGTTCGCGATGTCGTTGTTCGTGTACCACTCGTACGGGATGCTCGCGAAGAACGCCCGGAACAGGCTCCTGAGTCCATCGAAGTCCTTCCGCTCCAGGAGTTCGTACAGCCGGACGCTGTTCGCGATCTGCCGTGTGCCGTCCTTGACCAGGTAGCGTAGCAGGCTCCCGTTGAGGCTCTGCCGCACTTCGCGGTTGGGGTAGCCCAGGCGGTATAGCCGGTTGCCGGCAAGGTCCGACTCGCCCGTGATCGTCAGGTAGCCGGTCTGGAAGAGCAGCGCCTCGGTCGCCATGTCGTCCACATCGAAGGCTGACAACAGCTCCTCGCTTCCGACCATGCCGTCCAGTTCAACCGAACTCACGCGACGGCGAAACAGCGTGTCGAGCAGGAAGGTGGGAGTACCGGTCTCGAACCAGTACGCTCCGAACTTCCGGCGGCGGAACAGCAAGAGGACATCGAAGGGATTGTAGACCTCCTCTCCCAGCCAGCGGTAGCCGTTGTACCAATCACGGATCGCGTCCCGATCCAGCCCGTCCAGTTCCGGGGTGAACACGGTGTCCAGATCGGGGTCGGTGTATCCGCAGACAGCCGAGAATGCGGGCTCCAGGGTGATGTCGATCAGGTTGTTGAGGCCAGAGAACAAGCTCACCTTCGAGAACTTGCTCACCCCCGTGAAGAAGCTGAAGCGGATGTCCGCATCGGAGTCCTTGACGACACCGTAGACACCTCGCAGGTAGTCGCGGTTGGTGCGAGCGACCTCCGGGGTGTCGAGAGCGTCGAGGATCGGTTTGTCGTACTCGTCGACCAGCACCGCGACCGGCCGACCGTCCTGCAGGCGCAGCGCTTCGACCAGGGCCGCAAGGCGTTCGGGTCCGGTGTCGTAGGTCGTGGCGACGCCCGAACGGCGTTCCACCGAATCGAGTTGCGCCATGAGGTTCGTGTGCAGCGCGCCCGGCTCTTTGAAGTGACCCCCGCTGAAGCTGAGTCGGATGACGGGATTGCGGGCGGACCAGTCCCATTTGTCGTGGATGTCCAGCCCGCGGAACAGGGCCTCGCTGCCCTTGAACAGTTCCCTGAGCGTATCGACGAAGAGGCTCTTGCCGAAGCGGCGGGGGCGGGAAAGGAAGTAGTGGGTCCCCCCATCGATGAGGCGGCCCAGAAAGGGGGTCTTGTCAACGTAGTAGTATCCCCCCTCCCTGATACGGCGGAAGGTCTGAATGCCGATGGGCAGCTTGCGCCGGGCCTGGGAAGTCATCAGATCCCCTTGAGGGTCGATTGGGACACACTCGCAAGGACGCTAGGCGGACCGTCATTGGCTAGCAACCCCGGGAGCAGCCGCAGGGGGGGCGGTCGGACGGCAGGCAGCCGGGAGTGGCCGGTGGCAGCCGCATGGCACAGCCCCCGAACGGACCCTGCCCATCTGGCGCCGCTTCGCCGGAGGATCGAATCTACAGCCATGCGCACCGCCCGCCTGATCCTCCTGCTCACCGCCCTTGCCCCCTTCCGCGCCGCCGCCCAGCCGGTCGTCGGCGTGGTCGTCGAGGAAGGCTCGGGGACGCCGGTGCCGGGCGCCATGGTCATCCTCTACGACAGCACGGGGACGCAGGTGGCGAGGGTGCTCAGCAACGCGGCCGGGAGGTTCCTCGTCCACGCAGATGAACCCGGTCCCCACTACATCACCGTGGAGCGGATCGGGTACGCCAACTGGACCACGGACCGCTTCGAGCCGGAGGCCGGCGGCGGCCTGCTCACCATCGCGGTCCCGGTGCAGGCGATTCCCCTCGACGGGCTGGACGTGTCGGGCGGACGGCGATGCGAGGTGAGACCCGAGGAGGGACGGGCGACGGCGCGGGTCTGGGAGGAGGTGCGGAAGGCCCTGTCGGCGGAGGAGTACACGCGCCGGGAGTCGCTCTATCGCTACACCCTGGCCCGCTACGAGCGAACGCTGGACCGCGACGCCGAGCACGTCCTCCAAGGCGATACCACGATCGTGGAGAACCTGGCGGCAGCCTTTGTGTCGGTGCCGGTCGAGTACCTCGCGAGCCGGGGGTTCGTACAGGCGGCCGAGGACAGCACCACGGTCTACTTCGCCCCGGACGCGGGGGCGCTCATCTCCGGTCCTTTCCTGGATTCGCACTGCTTCGGGCTGCGCGAGGGGGAGGATGGCAGGATCGGCCTCATCTTCCGGCCGGTCGAGGGTCGCGAGGTGCCCGATATCGGCGGCGTGCTCTGGGTGAACGCGGCCACGTCGGAGCTGGAGCGCATGGAGTTCGTCTACCTCAACCTGATCCGCTCGCGCGAGGTGGGGGAGCCGGGCGGAGAGGTGGCCTTCACGCGGCTGCCGGATGGTGCGTGGATCGTGCGCGAATGGCGGATCCGGATGCCGCACCTCGTGCCGGATCTGCTCGGCCGCGTCTGGAGAAGCGCCTACCGCGAAGAAGGAGGGGTCACCTGGGCGATCACGGACCCGCGCGGCAGAACCATCCTGCACGCCGAGTCAGCCACCGTTTCGGGGGTGGTCACCGGCCCGTCCGGGACGGGGCCTCCGCCCGGGCCCGTCGTCGTCGAGGTCCTGGGAACGCCCCTGCGCGCCATTACGGAAGAAGACGGCACCTTCCTGCTGTCGAGCCTTCGGCAGGGACGGCATGTCCTCCGCGTCCAGCGGCCGCTCCTCTCCAACTGGGGCATCGCGTCGCCCCGCGAGGTGGCGGCCGAGGGCAGACCGGGAGAGGTCACGCACGTCCGGATGCGAACGCCGACGATTGCGGACGCGCTGGATGCCTCGTGCGGCGGAGCGCCCCGTCCAGCGGAGACGGCCCCGTTCCTGGGCCGCATCACCACGATCGACGGTACCCCGAGGGACGAGATGAGGGTGGAGGTCCGGTGGCCTCGGGCTTCGGGTTACTCGGCGGCGGCCGTCGCGGCGCCGCGTGGCCCGCGGGGGACGCCGGAACCGGCGTGGACCGTCGGCCGGGAGGGTGCCTTCGTCACAGCCGCGACGACCACCGACTGGCGTGGCCTCTTCCTGCTCTGCGACGTGCCCACGGGCTCGCGCCTGCGGGTGAGCGTGAACGGTCCGGCGGACGATGACTCCGCGCTCAGGACAACGTTCTTCGTTCCACCAGGGGAAGCCACCGTCGTCGAAAACCTGGTCGTTCCGACCGCGGAGGACCGAATGTCAACCGTGGTTGTCAAAATGGAAGGCGCAGTTGACCGCCCGGCGCTGGATTCGGTGGTCGATCCTGAACAGGACGCCCCCTCGCCGACCGCACCCCGGCCCGTTGCGGACACGACGCAGTACCGCGTGACCCTGCACCTGCGCGATGCGGAGGACGGCGAGCCGCTGCTGGGCGCCCTGATCGAGCTGTCGGGCCACCCCAGGCCCTACGTGACCGGAATGAACGGGCAGGTCTCGATGGAGGTCAGGGCGGGACGTCACACCCTTGCCGTCAACAAGGGTGGGTACACGACGCTCTACGGGGCCTTCCTGGTGGTCGGCGATGGAGACCTGGGTGTCAGCTTGCGCGAGTTGGGCGACGTGGACACGAGCATTCCCCAACGGCTGCTCGTACGCGTCTCGGAATTCGGATCGGGGCGTCTGATTCAGGGGGCATCCGTTTCGGTTCCGGGAGAGAGGGCCCGGCTGTCGGACGGGGAGGGATCGGTCGTATTCGAGGATCTGCGGGGACCCGTTGTGGAGGTCGGCGTGGAGGGCTTCGGCTACGAATCGCACACCGAGCCGGTGACGCTGACCGAGGACGGGACGACGGTCGTCGAGGTGGCGATGGCGATCAACGCACTGGTCCTCGATCCCCTCCAGGTGGAGGTGGAATCCGGCTTCCTGGAAAGGATGGGCGTGTACTGGAGGGTCGACCGGGGCTGGCCGGACACCCTCCTGACCCGGGAGGCGATCACGGAGCACGGCGAACCGAATCTGGCGGACGCCTTCCGCAAACTGCCCGGGGTCATGGTGAACTTCAAGGGGCCCATCGTCATCCTGACGACTTACGGCGGCTGTGAGATACCGGTCCTGCTGGACGGCCGGCCCGTGGGGCGCAGCGTGGTGGGGCTGAGCCTCAACGACATTCCGGCCGAGTATCTGGAAATGGCCGAGGTCTATCAACCGGGGCGGGTGCCCGGCCGATTCGGGAGGAGTCCGTGCGGAATCATTCTGCTGTGGTCCCGGGAGGCGGCCCTTACCTCACCCTCCTGACCCCTACCCCTCCCGCTCGAAGACCACCTCACCGTTGAAGACGGTCATCTCGCAGGCCATGTCGCGGAGTTCGTCGGTGGGCACGGTGAGCGGGTCGCGGTCCCAGACGGCCAGGTCCGCATACTTGCCGGGCTCGATCGTCCCCACCCTGTCCTCCAGAAACATCTGGTGCGCGGCCCACACGGTGAACGAGCGCAACGCGGTCGCGGCATCCACCGACTGCGCGTCGCCGTAGGGCTCGTCTCCGTACACCCCGAGCAGCGGACGTCGCGCGACCGAAGCCCATACACCGTAACGGGCCGGAAACGGCGTGACGAAGAAGTCCGAGCCGCTCGCCCAGATCATCCCGCGGTCCCGGTAGGATCGCAGCGGGTTCAGGCGCAGGGCGCGTTCGGGGCCGAAGTTGCCGGCGTAGGTGTCGCCGATCCACCAGGTGAAGGTCGGGGACGGCTCAGGGTAGCCCGCCTGCCACTCGCGCTGGAGTTCGGCCATGGCGTCGAGGGCGCGGTCGGTGGGGATGTTCGAGTGGATGATGCCGTGGCGAAGCCCCTTCGTGGGCGTGGCCGCGAGGGCCTCCCGGAAGCTCTCGACCGTCCAGTCGATGGCGCGGTCGCCGATGGAGTGGATGCTCACGTGGAGGCCGGCGTCGTGATAGGCGCGGAAGCGCTGGCGCAGCTGGTCGGGGTCCATGGTGGGATAGCCGCGGTTGCCGGTGTCGGTGCCGGTGAACTCGCGGTTCCAGTCGTCGTATAGCCACGCCGTGCGTGCGCCCCCGCTGCCGTCGATGTAGAGCTTGACGCCGCCCGCGATGAGGCGGTCGTCGCCGGTGGATTCGTAGGGGCGGGTGAATGTGGCGAGGCGTTCCGCGTAGGCGCGTACCTCCTCGATGGTGCCGTCCAGTTCGCTCCAGAGCACGAAGACGCGCACCGTTAGGTCGCCGTCGGCGAGGACATCGGCGTACGCGTCCCAGGTGGCCTGCACGATCCCCGGGTCCTTGGCGCCGGTCATGCACTCGGCGTTGAAGGCGCCGGCCAGGGCGCGGATGCCTTCGCGCTGCTCGTCGGCACCGAGACGCGGGATGAGACGGGTGACGAGACCCATCGCCGACTCCTTCAGGACGCCGGTGGGGCGCCCCTCGCCGTCGCGGTCGATGGTGCCGCCGGGGGGATCGGGGGTGTCCGCCGTGATGCCCGCCATCTCGAGCGCGACCGAGTTGGCCGTGCCGTAGTGCCCCATCGTGTGCATCAGCCAAACGGGCCGGCCCTCGTCCACCGCGTCCAGGTCGGACGCCAGGATGTAGCGCACCTCCTCCAGCTTTCCCTCGTCCCAGCCGCCGCCCCGCACCCACTCCCGCTCGCCCACGCGGCCGGCCTGCCCGGCCACCATGGCCTGCACGTCGGCGATGTTCTCGACGTTCGGGTAACTCATGTCGAGACGATAGAGCCGGTTCGCGCCCCCGCTCGCGAAGTGTACGTGCGCGTCCATGAGGCCGGGGGTGACGGCGCGGCCCGCCAGATCCACACGGCGCGTTTCCGGCCCCGCCATGGCCTCGATTTCGGCCACTGGGCCCACCGCCACCACCCTGTCTCCCCGCACCGCCACCGCCTCCGCCACCCGGTTCTCCGCGTCGAGGGTGATCACGCGGCCGCCCGTCAGCACGAGATCGGCGGGAGCGGCAGCGTTGTCGGCGCAACCGGCCAGGACCACCCCGCCCATCACCACGAAACGGGTTGCCTTGCGCGTCACGGATCTGTTCACGGAAATCCCTTTCTGAAGCTGCGAGGCCACCACCATCCCCAGGGGCAGCACAATGCCGGACCCGCGAGACCTTCCCGGCGGATTCCCGGCCGATGATTCCCGGCCGATGACCTTGCCCGCCCACCCCCCGCCAGTATACATTCAGCTTGGCTCACAAAGCCAAGCCCGGTGCCGCCTTGCCGGCGGCCCCGGTTTCGCGCAGGACCTGGTGTCCCGCCCGATGTCAAACCCTGAAAAAGGAGGTGATCACTTGTCTAGTCCCAGTACCCAGCCCAACCCGGCAAGGGCAAGCGATCGCCGCTTCGGCAACTAGGCCGAAACACGATCGAGTCGTTCGCGCCGTAAGCGGTCTTCGCGCCGGGTTGCGGCCGGTTTCAAAAAAAGCCCCCGGAGGTTCTGTGTGGCGTCCAGAGTCTCCGGGGGCTTATCGTTTGTCCGCCAGCCCCGACCGTCCACGTCCCGCGGGAATCCACCCCATGAGTCCTCGCCGCATCGTCGCTACGATGGCCGCCGTGGCCGTCGCATCTCTCGTCACATGTACCCCTTCCCCCGCCCAGGAGGGTGAAAGGCTGTTTGCCGAGCGGTGTGCCGGCTGTCACACGCCTGCGGGCACCGAGCGGGCTGCCGGACTCTCCCTTCTCGCCCAGCTTTCCCCGCGGGCCATCGTCGGGGTTCTCGAAGACGGGGTCATGCGCGTGGAAGGCTCCGGCATGACCGCAGAGCAGAGGATCCAGGTGGCCGAATACCTCTCCAAGCGGAGCTACGTGGCCGAGGCGATTCCGGAAGCCGCCCACTGTGCCGACCCGTCCTGGACGGGCCTCGATCCCGGGTCCGTCTCCTGGATGGGCTTCGCCGGCAACCTTGCCGGCACCGGCTACCAGCCCCCGGGACGCGCGGGCCTGGACGCTGCGGATGTCCCGAATCTGCAGCTGAAGTGGGCCTTCGCCTTCCCGGACGGCAGCAACATGCGCACCTCGCCGGCCGTGGCCGGGGACGCCGCCCTGGTCGCCGGACCCTTCGGCGAGGTCCTGGCGCTGGACGTGGCCACCGGGTGCGTGCGCTGGAGCTTCGAAGCCGACGCCATGATCCGCGGCGCCATTGTGCTGGGCGAGGGTCCCGAAGGCCGTTCGACCGCCTGGTTCGTGGACGCCAGGACGAATGCCTACGCCGTGGATCTCGAAAGCGGATCGCTGGTGTGGAAGCACCGGGTCGGCTGGCACGCCGCGGCGTACGGTACGGGCAGCCCGGCGCTGTACGACGGCCGGCTCATTGTCCCCGTGTCGTCGCTCGAGGTCTCGGTGTCGGGGGATCCCCGCTACGAATGCTGCACCTCTTCGGGGGCGGTCGCGGCGCTGGACGCCGCCACCGGCGAGGTCCTCTGGTATCACCGCGTGATCCCGGGTTACCCGGAGGAAACGGGGAAGAACGGCATCGGCACCATGAACTGGGGGCCGTCCGGCGCGGCGGTCTGGTCCAGTCCCACCGTGGACCCCGCGCGCGGCCTGGTCTACGCCGGGACAGGCGAAAACCTCACCCACCCCACCACCGAAACCAGCGACGCGATCCTCGCGCTGGACCTGGAGACGGGGGATCCGGCGTGGTCGTTCCAGGGCACCGCGAACGACGCCTTCAACATGGCGTGCACGCAGGCAGCCTACCGCGACAACTGTCCCGATCCGGCGGGACCCGATCTCGACTTCGGGATGGCGCCGATGCTCGTCACCCGCCCCGACGGGAAGGAGATCCTGGTCGCGGGACAGAAGTCCGGCATGGTGTGGGCACTCGACCCGGATGACGGCGGGGCTCTGTTGTGGTCCGCGCTGGTGGGCAAGGGCAGCGCGCTGGGGGGGATTCACTGGGGGATGGCCACCGACGGACGCTACGCGTACGCGCCCGTGGCCGACCGGGAAGCGGTGATCGTCGACGTTCATCCCGAAAAGGCGCTGTCGCCCGGGCTCTACGCGCTCGACCTCATGACCGGGGAGGTGGTGTGGGAGTCGGTGCCGCCCGCGGAGGCCTGCGAAGGCAAGAAGGGTTGCTACTCCTCCATTTCGGCCGGCGTCACCGCGATCGACGGGGTGGTCTTCGCGGGGGGTCTGGACGGCGTGATCCGTGCCCATTCGACCACGGACGGAGCCGTGATCTGGGAATTCGACACGACCCGGCCGGTCCGGACGGTGGGGGGCGTGCCGGGCCGGGGGGGCGCCATCGACGGGCCGGGACCGGTGGTCGCGGGGGGCATGGTGTTCGTGAACAGCGGCTATGGGACGTTTTTCCAGATGCCGGGGAACCTGTTGCTGGCATTCGGGGTGGGGGATCCCGCGGGGACTGGGAATTGATGGACTTCGGCTGGCCTTCCGGGCACGGCGGGAACACATTGTCAGCCATGACAAACGAAGCAACGTTCGTCGGCTTGGCGCGCGCACTGCTGCTCGCGGCCCTCGCCATCACACCCCCCCTCTCCCTCGACGCCCAGAGCCGAGATATTCCCCGCACGGCGTCCGGCAAGCCCGACATGAACGGCCTCTGGCAGGCGCTCGGCAACGCGCACTGGGACATCGAGCCGCATGCGGCGCGTCCCGCGCTGGCCATGCAGCCGGGTCCGGTCATCCCCGTGCCCGCCAACGAGGTCCTCGCGATGGGGGCCGTGGGGTCCGTCCCATCCGGCTATGGCGTGGTCGTGGGCGGTGAAATCCCCTACCTGCCCGAAGCGCTCGAACTTCGCGAGGAGAACCGGGAGCACTGGCTGGAGCGCGACCCGGAGATCAAGTGCTATCTCCCGGGCGTGCCGCGCGCGACGTACATGCCCTTCCCCTTCCGGATCTTCCAGAGCGAAGCGAAGGTCTTCATGGCGTACGAGTACGCGGGCGCCATGCGCGAGGTCTACCTGGAGGATCCCGGGCCGCCCCAGGTGGATTCGTGGATGGGACAGTCGGTGGGCCAGTGGGAGGGCGACACCTTCGTGGTGAAGGTGAACGGCTTCAACGGGCAGACCTGGTTCGACCGGGCGGGCAACCACCACAGCGCGGGGCTTCAGGTCACCGAACGGTACACCATGACCGGCCCCGACCACATCATGTACGAGGCCGAGATCGTCGACCCCGCGACCTTTTCGCGTCCGTGGACGATCCGCATGCCGCTTTACCGCAACATCGACCCCAACGCACGGCTGGGACAGTTCAAGTGCGTCGAGTTCGTCGAGGAGCTGATGTATGGACACCTGCGCAAGAATCCGATCCGGTAGGAGAAGGCCCGGGGAGCGACCCGCCTCGGCAGGACGCCCGGGAGGCGGCGGCGCCCGCTGGGTGGGGCCGCTCCTTCGCGCCCTGGCCCTGGCGGCATTCGCCGGCGGACCCTGGCCGGCCCACGCAGCCCACGCCCAGGAGAAGCCCGACCCCGACTGGGTCGTGCCCCGCACTCCCTCCGGTCACCCCGACCTCCAGGGCAACTGGTCGAACGCGACGATTACGCCCATTCAGCGCTGGTCGGAAGACATGGATCCCGTCTTCACCTGGGAGCAGGTCAGGGCGATCGAGAGCGGGGCGATGAGTGCCCGCGAGGCCGCCAACGCCGACAGCGACCCCGACCGCGGACCGCCTCCGGTGGGCGGTGAGTTCACCGGCGACCCGCTGCTGGACGCCGCGTCGGGCGGGACCGGAGGCTACAACGCGTTTTTCATCGACTCCGGGGACAGGATCGCGATCTTCGACTGGGAACCGCGCACCTCGCTCGTCGTCCATCCGGAAAACGGTCGGCTGCCGCAACTCACCGAGGACGCCCGCGCGTGGTTCGCGGAGCGGCGGCGCAACCGGGGTGACATGGGTGCATTCGACAACCCCGAGAACCGGCCGCTGGCGGAGCGGTGCATCATGTCGTTCGGGTCGAACGCGGGGCCGCCGATGCTGCCGAACTACTTCTACAACAACAACTACACGATCGTGCAGACTCCGGATCACATCATGATCATGACCGAGATGGTGCACGACGTGCGGATCATTCGCCTGGGCGAGCCCGAGCGGCTGCCGAAGCACATCCGCCCCTGGATGGGCGATTCCTGGGGGCGCTGGGAGGGCGACACGCTGGTGGTCGAGACGACCAACATCCACCCGCGCCAGTCGCTGCAGGGGATACCGCCGTCGGAGGAGATCCGGGTGGTCGAGCGCTTCACCCGCGCCGGCGAAGACAGGATCCACTACGAATTCACCGTCGAGGACCCGCTCAGGTGGGAGGAGGCCTGGCGCGGCCAAGTGCCCTTCAACCGGCTCGACGGGCTCGTCTACGAATACGCCTGCCACGAGGGCAACTACGCGCTGGAGAACGTGCTCCGGGGCGCCCGGGCGGAAGAACGGAGGAACAGATGATCATGCGCAGGAAACACTTCACAGCATTGCTGGGGGGCATCGCGCTGTTGGCGGTGGTCGCGGTGCCGGTGGTCGCGCACCACGCCTTCGGGGCGGAGTTCGACCGCAACATGCCGGTCCGTCTCCAGGGCAAGGTCGTCAAGCTGGAGTGGGTGAACCCGCACACCTGGATCCACCTTGAGATCGAGAACGAGGAAGGCGAGAAGGAGGTGTGGGCGGTGGAAGGGGGGACGCCGAACGTGTTGTTGCGCCGGGGGCTGAGGCGGGACTGCCTGGAGCCCGGGACCGAGATCATCGTGGACGGGTACCAGGCCAAGGACCACTCGCTGAAGCGGGCCAACGGGCGGGATGTGACGTTTACCGACGGCTCGAAGATCTTCCTGGGGTCGTCGGGGACGGGGGCGCCGTACGAGGAGGAACTGCTGAAGGCGCGGAAGGAGAAGGGGCGCTGCTGAGAAGCGGGTAGCGAAACCCTGTCGGGGTCTCGCCACGTGGAGACTGCAGGCTCAATGCTGGCCAGTTTTTCTGGCCAGATTGATGGGCTGGACCTGAATCTGGCTAGATTTTCTGGCCAGAATCGCCTGGACGGGCCGGGAGCACCTCACGAGAAGCCGATCCACCGCCCCGCCGCCGCCACGGTGAACCACAGCGCCAGCGACACGGCGCCGATCACCTTGCAGCGAGGACCGGGTTCCATTCCCTCGTTGCGGGCCACCCGTTCGCGCACCCCGAAGGTGAAGCCCAGCGCGACCGGCAGGGTCGACATCTTCACCCGGAACGAGGTGTTGTAGTAGGCCTTGATCGCCTCCGAGAGGAAGAGGGGGATGCCGGTCGCGACCATGACCGCCAGGGCCGCGATGAGCCACGGACGCGCGTGGCGCGCCAGCCGCGAAACGGACTGGCCGGTGAGGCCGAGGCCGAGCATGCGCAGGTCGACGACGAGCAGCGCGCCGCCCAGGAGGCAGAGTCCGAGCAGGTGGACCGCCTCCAGGATGGGGAAGGCCCACACCGAATTGGCGACGGCCTGGCCGACGAGCGTCGATTCGCACCAGCGGAAGAACGGTTCGAGCATGGGGCGGTCCTACTCCGTCACCGCTTCGCAGCCGGCCAGCCAGTTGACCCAGCCGGGCTGGGGCTGGATGTCGCAGTCGAACCAGTTGTAGGCGATCAGGCGGCCGGTCACCACGACCACGGCCCAGGCGGTCAGTGACACGGTTCCGGCGATGCGGGCGGCTCGCGGAGGGATGGCGTCGGCACCCCAATCGGCCGCGCGGCGGTGGGCGCCCCGGTGGAAAACGAAGGCGTTGACCCCCGCCGCGATCATCACAAGCACCTTGACGCGGAAGAACACGTTGTGGTAGTAGCGGAGCGGCTGGGAGTAGAAGAGGAGGAGGCCCGTGACGGTCATGACGATGAATCCCGCGTGCGTCCACGGCAGGAGCCGCCCCGTGAAGGACTGAACCGGCACGTTGCGGAAGGCGAGACCGGTCAGCCTCAGGTCCATCATGATGGTGGCGCCGACGAAGAGGCCGAGGGTGAGGACGTGGGTGGATTCCACCAGCGGCCAGGCGTAGAGCGACTCGAGGAGCGCAACGCTCCACGGCGTCTCCCCCAGCCAGGCGAGGAAGCGCTCGATCACGGCGAGCGGACGCGCTCCCCGGCCGAATCCGCCGCGGCCGAGTCGGGCATGTCGCTCGGGCGAATGGTCTCCGTCGCGTACGCCGCGTGGCACCCCACGCAGACGAAGTACACCTCGGCCCCCACGTCGAAGACGGCCTCGGCATCCCTCGCCACCGCCGCATCCACCGCGCGCCGCCCCACCTCGATCATCGCCCGGGACATCGCGATCCAGTGCTCCCTGCCCTGGGTGCGCTCCTCCATGAGGAGCAGGTTGCCCGATTCGGCGAGCACCCACGCCGCGTTCTCGACCGCCTCCCACTCCTCGTCGCTCCGCGGCTCGATCTCGTGGGTGCCCTCGAGGTCCATGATCACGCCCACCGCGTCCCAGTACACCTCGGCGGCGGGCTCGATGACCGAGACCATGAGCTGCCGCCCGTCGGCGACGGCCTCGAAGGGTAGCGAGTCGGAGGCGTCCGGGGCGCAGCCGATGGGGATGACGAGCATCGCCAGGAGGAGGGTGCCTGCACATCGTCTCATTCGTGCCCTGCCTCCGTCTCCTGTGCTGAATGGTGACGCGCCGGGAGTCCCCCACCCCGCCCGGGCATCCCGACACGGCCCACAACCTAAGCGACCGGCCCGCTTCACGCTCGGCGCGGTCGCGAAAACGCCCGTCCACGGCCATCTTGTCCGCAGGGGCGAGCACCCCGCACCACCCCGCGACCCCAACCGGACCCACCTGCATGAGATTCGCCCACACCGTCGCCAGCCACATCCTCCGCGCGGCTCCCTTCCTCGCCCTGGCCACCCTCGCCACCCTCCCGGCCACCACCACCCCCCAGACAACCCCAGGCGCCACTCTCCAGGCCAACGGCCCCGCCCACTGGCCCCACCACGGCCGCGACGCCGCCGAGACCCGGCACAGCCCCCTCGACCGGATCAACACCGACAACATCTCCCGCCTCGGCCTCGCCTGGAGCTGGGAGATCCCCAAGACCGGCGCCCGCCTCGAGACCACCCCCCTCGTCGTCGACGGCGTCCTCTACGGCACCGCCGCCTTCTCCTTCGTCTTCGCGCTCGACGCCGCGACCGGCGAGGAGATCTGGCGCTGGGACCCGGCGATCCCCCACCAGGAACAGGGCGGACCGCGCACCTGCTGCGGCAACGTCAACCGGGGCGTCGCCATGCACGGCGGCCTGGTTTACGCAGGACTCCTGGACGGCCGCCTGGTCGCGCTCGACCGCGCCGACGGCTCGGTGCGGTGGACCGTGCAGACCACCCCGGCCGGTACCGACTACACGATCACGGGCGCACCCCGCATCGTGGGCGACGCGGTGGTGATCGGCAACGGCGGCGCGGATTACGGCGTGCGCGGCTACGTGACCGCCTACGACGCCGGGACGGGCAAGCAGCTCTGGCGGACCTACACGGTGCCCGGCAACCCCGCCGACGGCTTCGAGAACGAGGCCATGCGCGCGGCGGCCGAAACCTGGTCCGGCGAGTGGTGGACCTCGGGGGGTGGCGGGACGGTGTGGGACGCCATGGCGGTCGACGAAGCTGCGGGACTGCTCTACATCGGCACCGGCAACGGGTCCCCGTGGAACCGCGACCACCGCAGCCCGGACGGCGGCGACAACCTCTACCTGTCGTCGATCATGGCGCTCGATCCCGAGGACGGCTCCCTGGCATGGCACTACCAGACCACGCCCGGCGACGACTGGGACTTCACGGCCACCCAGCCGCTCATGCTGCTCGACCTGGAGATCGGCGGACGCGAACGTCAGGTCATCGCGCAGGCTCCCAAGAACGGGTTCTTCTACGTCGTGGACCGGATCACCGGAGAGCTGATCTCGGCGGAGCCCTTCGCGGACGACCTGACGTGGGCCACCTCGGTCGACCCGACATCCGGCCGTCCAGTCGAAACACCCGAGGCGCGCTACGGCCTGACCGGCAAGGGCGCATACCTCGCTCCCGGCCCAAGTGGTGCCCACAACTGGCATCCCATGTCGTACAGCCCGCAGACCGGGCTCGTCTACCTTCCGGCCACCAACAACAACTACTACTGGGAGAAGTCCGGCGACTACGACTACCAGGCGGGACGCTGGAATACCGGCACCACGCGCGGCAGCGACGCCGACCGGCCCGAACGTCCGGCGCTGAAGGGACCGGCCAACCTGCTCTTGGCCTGGGACCCGGCGGAGAACCGGGAGGCGTGGCGGGTGCCCGCGGACGGGGATCACGGCGGCACGATGACCACGGCGGGGAACCTGGTCTTCTGGGCGACCGGAACGCGCCTGGCGGCGCTGGACGCACACACGGGGCGGGAGCTGTGGTCGGCGGAGGTGGGACGGGGTGCGGGCTCTCCGGTCGCATACGAGGTGGACGGGCACCACTACGTTTCCGTGGCCGCGGGGCTGACCACCGGCGGGGGCGCGCCGCGGGTGTCGACCTTCGCGCTCGATGCGCAGGCCGGGTCCGCCGGCCGGGAGGTCCAGGAGACGCACACCACCGCCGCGCCTGAGGAGGTCGGCCTCGACGGCGAGGTCCTGGCGCGCATCGGGCCGGCCATGCAGGAGGCGATCGACCAGGGGGTCACCGCAGGGATCATGACGCTGGTGGCGCGGCGCGGCGAGATCGTCCACTGGGACGCACGGGGATGGCGGGTGCGGGACGAGGACCCCCTCGAGCCCGACGACATCTTCCGCATCTACTCGATGACCAAGCCCGTGACGAGCGTCGCCGTCATGATGCTCGTCGAGGACGGCAGGCTTTCGCTCGACGACGAGGTGGCGAGCGTCATCCCGGCCTTTGCCGGCGTCAAGGTCTACCAGGACAACGGCAACCACCGCACCCCCGACCGCCCCATGCTCATCCGGCACCTGCTGACGCACACGTCGGGGCTCTCCTACGGCTACTTCGGCACCAGCGCGGTCGACTCCATGTACAACGCCGACCTGAACGGGCCGGCCACGCTGGGCGGATACGACCTCGAGCGGCGCGTGGAGATCCTCGCCTCGCTTCCCATGGTCGACGACCCCGGGGACCGCTGGAACTACAGCCTGTCCACCGACCTGCTGGGCCGAGTCGTGGAGGTCGTGTCCGGCCAGAGCTTCGACCGCTTCCTGCAGGACCGCATCTTCGGGCCCCTGGGCATGCACGACACGGGGTTTCAGGTCCCCGCCGACAGTCAGGATCGGTTCACGGCCATGTACTGGCAGACCCCCGAGGGACTGCAGATGGGCGATTCACCGACCGAGGGCTCCTACACCCGGACACCCGCGTGGCTGTCGGGCGGCGGCGGCCTGGTCTCGACGGCGAGCGACTACCTGCGCTTCTGCCGCATGCTGCTGGGCGGTGGCGAACTGGACGGCGTCCGGGTGCTGGAGGCGGAGACGGTTCGCCTCATGACCCGCAATCACCTCGCGGACGGACTTCTTCCCGTCATGGGGATTCCCGGCATGGGCTTCGGGCTGGGGTTCGCGGTGCCGGCGGGTGCCGACGACGGGGCCTACTGGTGGTCCGGCGTGGCCAACACCTACTTCTGGATCGATCCGGCCGAAGATATCATCGCCTTCGCGTGGACCCAGCTGCAGCCCTTCGGCCGCGCCCCGGTCGACCGTATCCTCAGGCCGCTGGTCCAACAGGCGATCATGAACGAGAACTGACCGGACAGGACCTTCAGGCAATGGTTTCCGCAAGACCGTTTCTCCTTCTCCTCGCCGTCGTCCCGTACGCGTGCGGCGGCGGCGACACGCCGGTCGATCCCCCGGTCGCCACCACGATCACCGTCACCCCGTCGGAGGTCTCCTTCGCGTCGGTCGGCGACACCGAGCAGCTGTCGGCCAGGGTGTTCGACCAGTACGGCAGCCCCATGGCCAATGTGACCGTGCAGTGGTCGAGCATTCGTCCGACGGTCGCGCAGGTGGAGATCGGATCGGGGCTGGTCACTTCGGCGGGCAACGGGACGACCACCGTCACCGCGCGGGCGGGAGGCGCGGCCGGGCAGGCGGCGGTCACCGTGGAGCAGGTGCCCACCGGAATCGAGACGGCGCGCGGCGACGGGCAGGAGGGCTTCATCGGCGAGCCGCTGCCGGTTTCGCCGGCGGCCCGGGTGCTCGACGCCAACGGGAACCCCGCGGGGGACATTGCCGTCTCGTTCGAGGTGACCTCGGGTGGCGGCTCCATCTCGAAGACCTCCGACGTCACCGGCGCCGACGGTCTTGCGGAGACCGGGTGGACGCTGGGCAGCGACTCGGTGCAGACGCTGACCGCCACCGCCGCCGGGATGACCGCCGAGTTCACGGCGACCGCGGGCGAGAGGCCCGTCACCATACTTGCCGATTCCCTGGACTGGGGCCGCGCCACCGTCGCGTACGACTACACGCTCGAGGCACGGGGAGGAACCAACGAGGGCTACCTCTGGAGTCTCGGCGAGGGGTCCGCGCTCCCGCCGGGGCTGGAACTCTCGATCGACGGGATCGTGCACGGCACCCCGTCCGAATCGGGCGACTTCGAGTTCACGGTGCGGGTCGTCGACTCCGGCGGCGAGGAGGCCGACGCGGACCTGGCAATGCATGTGTGCGACGGGCCGCTCGGCCTGGCGGTCGGGGACGTGCGAACCTTCGAGCCTCCGGAGGTCGGACCGTGCGGGCTGTTCGTGCGGGCCCCCGAAGCATCCGCGTACTACCGCGTCACCTTCGCCGGACTGGACCTGTGGTCGGACCAGTCCCTGAACGTGCAGCTGGCGGTGGAGGGGGTTTCGTCCGGGGAGGGAGCGGGGCTGCGGCGCATATCCGGAAAGCGGTCGCCGGCCACGGCGGACTCAATATCGAACCGGGGAATCGACTGGGCCCGCGCCGTCGAGATCCAGCAGGCCAACGAAGCCCTTCACGACCAGGTCCGCCGCGAGGAGATGGAGCTCTACCGCAGGCTCGCGGACGAAGGCCGCCTGGGAACCATGCTCGACCGCGCCATCGAGGCGCAGGAGGCACGGCGCACGGCCCCCCCGCGGAGATTTTCGCCGCATACGTTCCGGCTCTACGCCCGGGGCAGCGGCAACAACTGCGCCGTCGATACGACCGTGGTCGCCGACGTGATCGCCGAGAACGACCACCTCGTGGTCTACGAAGAGGTGGGGACCACCGCTCCGGTGCCGGTGGAGAATGTCAACAGGATCCTCGACTTCTACTCGGATCATGGGGCGGAGGTCATCGAGCGCTATTTCGGCGGCGTCAGCGATGTCGACAACAACGGCAGGATCACCGTTCTGATCGATCCCACGCTGGAAGGGGTGCGCGGCTTCGTGTGGTCGGGGGACATGACCTTCACCACCAACGAGTGCGCCGCGTCCAACGAGATGGAGCTCATCCACATGAGCCGCGGCGCCTTCCTCCTGGACAACTCGCTGTGGGCCTACTCGGGAATGGTCCACGAAGCGGTGCACGTGAGCTCGCTCTACAAGCGCGTGCGCAGCCACCACGTCCGCGGTCGTCCCCCCGGGGCGCGGATCTTCAATCCCACATGGGTCGAAGAGGGCAGAGCGGAAATCGGCAAGGAGATGAGTTCGCGGATCGCGTGGGGGCGGGCGGGCGGACCGGCGCCGGGTGCGCGCGTGACCGGCGACATGATGCGCGACGGACTGCGCAACGCGCGGCCGCAGACGTTCGGAACCTTCCAGATCATGGCGCGCGTCGTGAGGGCCGTGTCGGCGCGCCCCAACGCGGTCACCTTCGAGGCCGGCGACGGCGCAACCGTCTACGGAAGCGGGTGGCACTTCCACCGGTTTCTGCGGGACCGCGCCATGTTCGGCGCCGCCGATGCACAGGGCGCCGACGAGACTCTGGTTGCGCAGCTCAACGACTCGCTGTCGATGCCCGGAGTCCCGGGGATCGCCGAGGTCACCGGCGAGAATCCGGCCGACCTTCTCGCGGGGTACGCGGCCGCGATCTCCATTGCCGGTGCGGAGAGCCGGGTCGCCGACGAAGACGTGCCGAGGTTCCTGCTCTACGACTTTCCGACGGCGACCGAGATCTTCTCGACTCCCGACCCGCCGGGACGCTATCCGTGGCCCGTCACGATCTCCGGCAGCGACGATTTCGGCTCCCGGTCCGCGGTGGATCTCGCGGCCACCGCGCGCTACAGCGGCCGGGTCACCACGAACGGGACCCGCATCTACGACTTCGAGGCCCTGAGGGCCGGTGCCGCCGCCGTCTTCCGCGTCACCGGGAACTGGCGGGTCAGGATGATCATCGCCCGCGTGCCGAAACCGCCGGGGTTCTGACTGCGGGCAGCCGGACCAGCCGCGGCCGCGGGTCCGGCTCAGCCGCTCGCCGCCAACTGCTGGGGCAGCGTCGTGACCGACACGACTTCGAAACGCCGTTCGCCCACGGGCAGCCGGATCGTGATTTCGTCCCCCTCGCGCGCACCGGTAAACCCCCGTCCCAGGGGCGAATCCAGGGAGATGTGGCCCTTCTCGAAGTCGATGAAGTCGCCCGCCACGATCGTGAAGCTGGTCAGTTCGCCCATCGCCAGGTCCCGCACCTCGATCCGCGACCCGAAACCGACCCGGTCGGCGGGCATGTCCGTGACATCGATCTTCGAGATCTCGGCCATGCGCCCCGCCAGGTGCCCGATCCGCGCCTGCACGAACTGCTGGCGCTCGAGCGCGCTCTTGTACTCGGAGTTCTCACGCAGATCCCCCAGTTCCACCGCCTTCCGGATGCGCTCCGGCAGGATCACGTTGAGCTCGTGGGTGAGGGTGTCGACCTCCTCGGAGATCCTGGTCTTGATTTCGTCGAGCATGGGCCGGAGCCTCGGTGGGTGGCGGAACGGGAATGAACCAGCCGCTGGGTTCCTGCGGGGGACTGCGGAGGTGGGGCCGGTTGGCCGGGGAAGCAAGGAAAGTAACCAATGACTGCCCGAGGATGAAACCGCAAGCGTGCCGATGGCCGCCGGTTAGCGTTAGCCGCGCCGACTCTCCGGGAGGCCGGGCGGCTCGCCGGGGAGCAGCGCCCACACTCGCTCGGCGCTTGCGCGGACCGCCGCCTGGTCGGGGCCGGTGATGTTCACGTGACCGAGCTTGCGCCCGGGCCGCGCGGCCTTGTCGTAGAGGTGCAGGTGGACGCCGGGGATCGCCGCGACGGCGGCCGCGTCGGGAAGCTCGCCGATGATGTTGAGCATGGCGGCCGGGCCGGGCACCCGAGGTGTGGCGAGGGGGAGTCCGGTGACGGCGCGGATGTGGTTTTCGAACTGGCTGGTGTGCGCGCCGTCCAGCGTCCAGTGGCCCGAGTTGTGCACGCGCGGCGCCATCTCGTTGGCGAGGAGGCGGCCGTCTTCCTCGAAGAGCTCGATGGCCAGCACGCCCGCATAGTCCAGCTCGTCCATGATGGACCCGGCCAAGGTCTCGGCGGCGGACTGCAGCGCGGGCGTGAGCCGCCGGGCGGGCGCGTAGCTGGCGCGCAGGATCCCCCCCCGGTGATGGTTCTCGGTGAGGGGGTAGAAGACGCGGTTCCCGTCCCGGCCCCGGACCGCGATGATGCTCAACTCGCGCTCGAAGCGGATGAACCGTTCCGCGATCAGGCCCGGGCCGAGGGCGTCCAGGGCGGCGGCGGCGGATTCGGGCGACCGCGCGACGATCTGGCCCTTGCCGTCGTAGCCGAAACGGCGGGTCTTGATGACGGCGGGAAGGGCGGTGACGGCGAGGGCGGGGTCCAGGTCGGCAGCGGTGTCGAGGCGGTGGAAGGGGGCGGTGGGGATGCCGAGATGGGCAAACATGCGTTTCTCGGCCAGACGGTCCTGGGTCGCGCCCAGCGCACGTGGCGGAGGGAGGACGGGGAGACGCTCGGCGAGGTAGGCCGCGCTCGCGGCCGGGACGTTCTCGAATTCGTAGGTGACCACGTCCGCGCCCCCGGCGATGCGTGCCAGTGCGTCCGCATCGTCATAGGCGGCCGCGACCAGCGTGCCGAGCGCTTCGGCGGGCGGGTCCGGTCCCGGCTCCAGAAAGGTGAAGCGGTGTCCCAGCGGGATTCCTTCCAGCGCCAGCATGCGGCCAAGCTGCCCGCCGCCGAGGACCGCGACCCTCACCGGCGCCTCGCCGCCCGGCTCGCCGGGTCGCTCGACCTCACCTTCCGCCGCCGACGGGCGGTGGCTCCCGCGGGTCCGGGTCGGCCAGAACCGCTTCGGTGCGTTCACGGGCCCAGGCGCGGACCGCTTCCCGTATGGCGGGGTGTTCCCCACCCAGAATCCGTCCCGCCAGCAGTCCGGCATTGGTGGCCCCCGCCTCCCCGATCGCCATCGTCCCTACGGGCACACCCCCGGGCATCTGCACGATCGACAGCAGCGAGTCCATGCCCTTGAGCGCGCGCGATTGGACGGGCACGCCGATCACCGGAAGGACCGTCTTCGATGCGACCATCCCGGGAAGGTGCGCGGCCCCGCCCGCCCCGGCGATGATGACGCGAATGCCGCGATCCTCGGCGCCGGAGGCGTACTCGAAGAGCAGATCCGGGGTGCGGTGCGCGGACACGACGCGGGCTTCGTACGGGACCCCGAGAGCGTCGAGCGAGTCGCACGCATGCTTCATCGTGGCCCAGTCGCTACGGGATCCCATGATCACGCCTACGAGTGGTCGGCTCATTGGGGAGGGGGCGGGTGGAGGGTGGAAGGAGGAAGAATCGATTGTGCTCTGGTGGGCGGGGGATTTCAAGGGGTGGGGGGCGGCGCGCGCGGGCATACCCGGACTCACAGTTGACTTTTCCGTCCACGAAACGACGCCCCGCCTCAAGGCCGTATCTTTCAGTGCCGTGACATGACACCCGTGCGCGGAGGAATCCGCGCTGCCCACCGAAAGCACCATCACCGCATGTCCCCCCCACCCGTCCCCGCCCTGTCTCGCGAACCCACCTTCCTCGCCTTCCTCCCCGTCCTCTGCGCGGTCTGGGCCGACGGCCTCATGGAGGACGAGGAACTCGACGCGGTCAGCCGGGCGCTCGACGGCGCGGCCTGGATGACCCCCGAGGGGCGGGCCCGTGTGCGCGACTGGCTGGATCCCTCCAACCCGCCGGCGCCGGCAGTCTTCGGCGCGGCGGCCGCTGTCATCCGCTCGGCTTCGCGGAACGGCACATTGACGCTGACCCGGGCCGGTCTGGCCGTGGCCGAGGCGGATCCGGCGCGGGCGGGCCGGGGCGCCCTGCCGTGGCGCGAGGAGGCCATGGCAACGCTGGGCCGGGTGGAGCTGGAGCTGGGCGTGGCGGGCGCGGAGGCGCTCCGCGACATCACCGGCGAAGGGCACGAGGCGGTCGTCGTGGGGCCGCGGGCGCGGGGTCTCGCCGAGGAAATCGCGCCGCTGATCCACGGCGATCACCCCGGCTTGCGGGCCCGTGTCCGCGCCGCGCTCGCCCGCCCCGAACTGCGCATCCCGGACGAGATCCCACGGGGCGAGTACCGGGAGCGGACCCTCGCCGCCGTCGAGGCGCTGGCCGAGGCGGGGCTGGGCGCGGTGGCCTACCCGCGCGCCTACGGTGGAGGGGGGGACCCGTGCGGGGCGGTCGCCGTCTTCGAGGAGCTCGCGCTGGGCGACCTGAGCGTGCTGGTCAAGTACGGCGTGCAGTTCGGGCTCTTCGGCGGGAGCATCGCGCAACTGGGAACCGAGAGGCACCACCGCCGCTACCTGTCCCGGATCGCCGCGCTGGAGCTTCCCGGGTGCTACGCGATGACCGAGACCGGCCACGGCTCCAACGTCCGCGACCTCCGCACGACCGCCACCTACGACCCCGCGGCCCGCGAATTCGTGATCGACACCCCCGACGACGACGCGCGCAAGGACTACATCGGCAACGCCGCGCTGCACGGCCGCCTGGCCACCGTCTTCGCCCGTCTGCGCGTGCCGTGCGGCGGCGAGGATTCCACGCCGGGACCGCACGACCATCCCGACGGGTTCACCCGCCCCCCCCTCGACGACCACGGCGTCCACGCCTTCCTCGTCCCCATCCGCGACGAACCCGGCCGGGTTCTCCCCGGCGTGCGAATCGAGGACTGCGGGGCGAAGGAAGGGCTGAACGGGGTCGACAACGGGCGCATTTGGTTCGACGGTGTCCGCGTTCCCCGCGACGCGCTCCTGGACCGCTTCGCCCAAGTCGGCCCCGACGGCGAATACCACAGCCCCATCCCGAGCCCGGGCCGCCGCTTCTTCACCATGCTGGGCACCCTGATCGCGGGCCGGATCAGCATCGCGGCGGCTTCGCAGTCCGTGGCGAAGAAGGCGCTGGTGATCGCGGTGCGCTACACATCCGGACGCCGCCAGTTCGGCCCCGCGGCAGGGCCCGAAGTCCCCGTCCTTGACTACCTGGCGCTGCAGAGGGAACTCCTGCCGCGCGTCGCCCGCACCTACGCGATGGCCTTCGCCGTGCGCGACCTGATCCGCCGCTACGCGAACCCGGAACCGGACCGACGCGAGCTGGAGGTCCGCGCGGCCGCGCTCAAGGCCGCCGCGTCGCGCCACGCGCTCGATACCCTCCAGGCCTGCCGCGAGGCGTGCGGCGGACAGGGCTACCTGGCCGAGAATCAATTCGCCCGCCTCAAGGCCGACACCGACGTGTTCGCGACCTTCGAGGGCGCCAACCCCGTCCTGCTGCAGCTCGCCGCGAAGGGTCTCCTGTCACGCTATCGCCGCGAGATGGGGGACCTGACCATGTGGGGCATGGCCCGCTACCTGGCCGAGCTGGCCGGAACCCGCCTGGCCGACATGAACCCGGTCGTGACCCGCAGGACCGACCCCGATCACCTGGCCGACCCCGACTTTCAGCACTCCGCGCTGCTCTACCGGGAGGAACGGCTGCTGCGCTCGGCGGCGCGCCGCCTGAAGGCCCGCCTCGACCAGGGCATGGACAGCTTCGAGGCGGTGAACGCCTGCCAGGACCACCTGATCACGCTCGCTCGCGCGCACGTGGACCGGATCGTGCTGGAGGCCGCCCACGCCGCCCTCGGCGCCATGCAGGAGGGAGACGCGAAGGCGCTGGTGGCCAGGGTGGTGTCGCTGCACGGCCTGGCCACGCTGGAACGCCATCGTGCGTGGTACCTGGAGAAGGGGTACTTTGAATCGTCGAAGAGCGAGGCGATTCGCAGCGAGGTGAACCGGTACTGCGCGGAGCTGGCGCCGAGGGCGGTGGAGCTGGTCGACGCCTTCGGGATTCCGGACGAGTTGATCGAGGCGCCGATCGGGGTGAAGAGGGCAAGCCCGTGACCGTGGCTCGGGGCGCAGGGACGGCCCGGTCGGGGCCATCCGGCGACAACAATTTGCGACAACCATTTGTGGCGACGGAGGTGTCGAACATGGGGAGGTTCGGGATGCCGGTGGCTCCAGGGCCGGTCGCGGGCGCAAGTCCATTCTGAAGGGGGTCGTTCATGGCGAGCAGTCCGCGGGCAGGTCCGCGCGAGCACCGGGTGTGGCGGGGCCCCGGGTGGACGGTGGCAGCCCGCCGGGTGGCGGTCCCGGCGGCCTTGATGCTCGCCGGCCCGCTGTCCGCTCAGGATGTGATCGAGCTGCCGGCCCGGGACAGCTTCATGGTGGGTGCCTTCCTGCCCGGGTACGAGGTGGGGTCGGTCCTGGACGGCGGGTGGGACGCCTTCGGTGAAATCGGGGACCTGGCCTTCGACGCGGCCGGCAATCTGTACATCTTCGACACCCAGGCGCTGAGAATATCGGTGGTGGACCCGGCGGGTGCGCTGGTCCGCCAGTTCGGCCAGCGGGGTGAAGGGCCCGGAGAGTTCGAGTCCGATTTCGGAGAGATGCTGCGCATGGCGGTCCTGCGGGACGGGCGCGTCGTGGTCTACACCTGGAACCGCGGCGCCTTCGTCGTGTTCGGGACCGACGGTGACTACGAGCGGATGGTGCGCATCCCGGGGGGGTCCAGGACCACGTTCATGGGACTGCAGGCACTCCCCGGTGCCGACGCCGTGCTCGCCACGAGTCCGGTCCTCCGGCCCTCGGCGGCCGCGCCGCCGGACGTGCGCAGACGTGCCGGCAACACCAGCACCTTCCGCGCCATCGAACGCTTTGCCCTCGACGGGTTCCTGTCGACGGTCGACACGGTGGCCGCGGCGTGGAACCCTCCCGGCGAACCCGCGGGGTTCGCTCCGCAGCTGGTCAGCGGGGCGCTGCCGGACGGGGGCATCGCCTTTTCCGACTCGTCCGCCTACGCAATCAAGATCGTCTCGAGCAACGGGGACCTGGTCCGGATACTGACCCGGCCGATCCGGCCCGATCCCGTGACCGAAAGAGACAAGGCCCTGTTCATCGAGTGGCAGTTCGAATTCGAGCGGAGCTTCGAGAGGGACCTGGCGCGGCTTGGCGGGACCTATGCCGACATCGCCGAGAAGATGTCGGACCGGAACCGCCGGCGTGCCGAGTCGATGACATTCTACCACGAGATTCCGGTGGTGCGAGCCCTGAAGACCGGCTGGAGCGGCAATATCTGGATCCAGCGCACCAGGCTGGCCGGCGTCGGCGACATCGATATCCTTACCCCTGACGGCCGCTACCTGGGCACCTATCCCGCGGCCGCCATCGCCATGCCTTCGGCGTTCGGCCCCGACGGGCTGATCGCGCTTGTCGAGAGAGACGAGCTGGATGTGCCCAAGGTGGTGGTGAGGCGGTTGCCGGCCAGGCTGCGGTAGGGTGAGGAGCTGGATGCCGGTGTTCGGGGTCACCGTATTCGCGTTGGCGGTCAGCGCCACAACGGTCCCGCTGGCCGCCCAGGAGGTGGTCGAGCTGCCTGCGGAGGACCGTCTCCTGGACGCGGATTTCGAGGAGGTCTACCGCGTCGGGTCGATCGATGGTGACGAGTGGGAGGTGTTCAGCAGAGTGACAGGGGTTCGCTTCGACGAGTCCGGCAACCTGTATGTGATGGACGACCAGGGCGGACGGATCGTGGTGGTGAGCCCGGAGGGCGAGTTCGTCCGCGAGTTCGGGCGGATCGGCGATGGGCCGGGGGAGTTTTCCGCGAGCAGCAATACGGCGGTCGGATTCACCGTGCTCCGCAATGGGCGCACGGTGGTGTTCGACCCCGGTCATCGTGCGTTTCAATTGTTTGGACCGAACGGTGAGTTCGAGCGCTCGGTGCGCGTGCCCAGTGGCTCGATGTTCCTCGTCATCCGTCCCCTGGCGCCAGCGGGAGATGGTCAAAACGTCATCACGACAACCGTGGGTTCCGTTGGAGGCCCCGCCGGCGATGCCGAGCCGATGTTCCGCCCCATCTACCGATTCCTCCTGACAGGCGACGAGGCCGTGCGGGACACCGTGATCCAGGCGTGGAGACCGTCAGGAGATCCCGAAGGATTCCGGCCTGTCCTGGCGGCCGGAGCACTACCGGACGGTAGCCTGGTCTACACCGACTCGTCCGCCTATGCGATCAAGGTGACTACCCGCGACGGGCTTCTGAGCCGCGTGCTCACCCGGCCATTTCGGCCTGGCCCCGTCACCGACCGCATCCGCGAGGATGAGATCGAACGCCAGTTGGAGGAAAACGAGGAACGTGCCTCCAGATCAGGGGGCGAGCTGGCTGCCGCAAGGGCCGAATTGGCGCGCCTGCGTATCAGGTCCATGGAGTTCCACCACGAGGTACCCGTTGTCCGCGACCTGCGAACCGGCTGGGACGGCACGATCTGGGTGGGTCGCCGGGGTGAGCCGCGGACGGGCCGTGGCCCAATCGACGTGCTCACCCCGGACGGCCGCTACCTGGGCACCTTCGCCACAAGCGCGACCGCGATGCCATCCGCCTTCGGTCCCGATGGTCTGGTCGCCTTCATGGAGCGGGACGAACTGGATGTGCCCAGGGTGGTGGTAAGGCGCCTGCCGCCGGAAGTCAGGTAGCGCCCTACCAGATCCGCCTCACCCCGTATCGATCGAACAGCGATTCGTTCGACACCAGGGGCAGGTCGTGAGCCAGCGACTGCGCGATCAACATCCGGTCGAAGGGGTCGCGGTGTGGGCCTGGAAGTCTCCCCGCGCGTTCGGCATGCGACACGGTGATCGACAAGGGCTCGAAGCCATGATCATCAATGGCGGCCATGACGTCGCCCGCCACCACCGCTGCTCCCGGCAGCTTCCCAAGCCGGTGCTTCGTGGTGACCTCCCATGCCGATGCGGCGCTCACCAGGACGCTGTTGTCCGGGTTGGCGATCACCCCCTGCGCAGCCTCCGACAATCTCCGGTCGCCGGCCAGCCACCACAGGAACGCATGTGTATCCACAAGGACGCGCACCGGGTTCAGCCTTCCCACGCCGCCAGTTCCGCTTCGGGCAGCGGATCGAAGAAGCTGTCGTCCACCATCAGACGCCCCTTCAGCGCCCCGAAGCGCCGGGCCGGACGGTGCCTCCGGTATCCGACGAGGCGCGCCACCGGCTTGCCGCTCCGGGCAATCACGACTTCTTCGCCCGCCTCCACCTTCACCAGTAGGCGCGAGAGGTGGGTCTTGGCCTCGTGAACGTTGAATGTCGACATCCGGGCTTCCTGTTTGTTTAGTCAGAAAAATGACTAACTCGCGAACGCCCCTTGGTCAACCGTAGACTCCAGCGTCACCCACGAGTCCGTGGGGACCTCCTCCGCGGGCTCCCATCCCATTCCCACCCGATCGGGAACCACGATGCACGCCCCTCGCCCGCCCAACCCCCTCGCGCTCTTCGCCCTCGCCGCGCTTCTCCTCCCCTCCCCCGTCCCCCTCCACGCCCAGGACGACGACGACGCCCCCCCCGAACTCACCTCCGGCCTCCTCTCCTCGCTACGCTGGCGGAGCATCGGCCCGGCCGTTGCCTCGGGGCGCATCGCCGACATCGCCGTCGATCCCGCCGACCACAGCACCTGGTACGTGGCGGCCTCGTCGGGCAACGTGTGGAAGACCACCAACGCGGGCACCACCTGGACGCCGATCTTCGACGACTACGGCTCCTACTCGATCGGCGCGATCGCCCTCGATCCGAACGACCGCCTCACCCTCTGGGTCGGCACCGGCGAGAACAACGGCCAGCGCTCGGTGGGGTACGGCGACGGCGTCTACAAGTCGGTCGACGGGGGCATGTCGTTCACCAACATGGGACTCGAGACCTCCCGTCACATCGGGATGATCGCGATCCACCCGGACGACTCGCGCACGGTGTACGTGGCCGCGCAGGGCCCCCTCTGGGCCGCGGGCGGGGAGCGCGGGCTGTACCGCACCACCGACGGCGGAGAGACGTGGGAGCTCGTCCTCGAGATCGACGAGCACACCGGCGTCAACGAGGTCTACTTCGACCCGCGCAACCCCGGCGTGATGTACGCCACCTCGTGGCAGCGGCGGCGCCACCAGTGGACGATGATCGACGGCGGGCCCGGCTCGGGGATCCACAAGTCCGCCGACGGCGGGAACACCTGGCGCGAGATCAACCGGGGACTCCCCTCCGGCGACAAGGGCAAGATCGGGATGGCCATCTCGCCGATCGACCCCGACGTGCTCTACGCGATCGTCGAGGCGGCGATGGGCGAGGGCGGCACCTTCCGCAGCGAGAACATGGGCGAGAGCTGGAGCCGCACCTCGAATTACCAGTCGGGCGCGGCGATGTACTACCACGAGCTCTACGCCGACCCGCACCGCTTCGACCGCATCTACTCGCTCGACACCTTCCTGGAGATGTCCGACGACGGCGGCAACACCTGGGGCCGGCTCCCCACGCGGGGGGTCCACGTCGACTACCACGCCATGTGGTTCGACCCCGACGACCCCGAACACCTCATCGTCGGCAACGACGGGGGCGTGTACGAGACCTTCGACTTCGGCGGCAGCTGGCGCCACTTCTCCATGCCGCTGACGCAGTTCTACAAGGTCACCACCTCCAACGACGAACCCTTCTACTACGTCTACGGCGGCACCCAGGACAACAACACGCTGGGCGGCCCCTCGCAGACGCTGGGAGGCGGGATCCGCAACTCCGACTGGTACGTGACGCTCGGCGGCGATGGCTTCGACCCGGTGGTCGACCCCGAGAACCCGGACATCGTCTACTCGCAGCTGCAGTACGGGGTGATTTCGCGCTTCGACCGGGGCAGCAAGGAGCGGCTCGACATCCAGCCGCAGGCGGAACCGGGCGGGCCGCCGCTCCGCTGGTACTGGGACGCCGGGCTGATCATGTCGCCGCACGACAACCACCGTCTCTACTTCGGGGCGCAGATCCTCTTTAGGAGCGACGACCAGGGGTCGAGCTGGCGCGCGGTTTCGGGGGATCTTTCGCGGAACCTGGACCGCAATCAGCTCGAGGTGATGGGGCGGGTGTGGAGCGTGGACGCGGTGGGGAAGAACCGGTCGACGTCGTCGTTCGGGCACATCGTCTCGGTCTCGGAGTCTCCCTTCGTCGAGGGGCTGATCTACGTGGGGACGGACGACGGACTGGTGCAGGTGACCGAGGACGGGGGCGAGACGTGGCGGATGATCGAGAGCCTGCCAGGGGTGCCGGACACGAGCTTCGTGCACGACGTGGAGGCTTCGGTGCACGACCCCGACGGGGTGTTCGTGGTGGTGAACAACTTCAAGCGGAACGACTTCCGGCCGTACGTGCTTCGGTCGGAGGACCGGGGGCGGAGCTGGACGATGATCACCGGGGGATTGCCGGACAACAGCCCGTCCTTCTCGGTCGTGCAGGACCCGGTGGAGGCGGGGCTGCTCTTCCTGGGGGCGGAGTTCGGGGCGTTCGTGTCGGTCGATGGCGGGGAATCGTGGATGGACTTTTCGAGCGGGCTGCCCACGATTTCGGTGCGCGACCTGGAGATCCAGACGCGCGAGGGGGACCTGGTTGCGGCGACCTTCGGCCGCAGCTTCTACGTGGTCGACGACTACACGCCGCTGCGCGAACTGGCGCGCGGGTCGGAGGCGATCCTGGCGTCGGGCGGTCACATCTTCGAGGTGGAGGACGGGGACATGTACGTGCCGTGGAACCCGGGCGGTGCGAATGGTGACGACTTTTACGCGGCCGACAACCCGGCGTTCGGCGTGACGTTCACGTATTGGGTGGGAGAGAGTCTGCAGACGCGGGAGGCGGAGCGGAGGGCGGCCGAGCGGAGGGCGCAGCGAGCGGGCGAGGACACGCCGTACCCGTCGTGGGAGGAGCTGCGCGAGGAGGACCGGGAGGAGGCGCCGCAGGTGTTCCTGACCGTGCGGGACGAGGGGGGCGAGGTGGTGAACGTGGTGGGCGGGGCGACATCGCAGGGCGTGCATCGGGCCGTGTGGAACTATCGCTACCCGGGGTACAATCCGGTGACGGGGGGTGGGGGATTCGGTGGATTCGGTGGATTCGGCGGCGGGAACGGGCCGATGGCGATGCCGGGCGACTACACGGTGTCGCTCGGGCAGCGGGTGGACGGGGTGGTGACGGAGCTGGCCGGGCCGGTTCCGTTCCGGATCGCGCCGATCAACGAACCGGCGATCGCGGCCCAGGACCGGGCGGCGGTGCTGGCGTTCCAGCGCGAGACGGGCGAACTGCTGCGTGCGGTCGCCGGTTCGCAGCGTGTGGTCGCCGAGGCGCAGGCGAGCGTCGGCGCCATCAAGCAGGCGCTGGGGCGCTGGCCGGCCGCGCCGGGGGAGCTCATGACCGAGGCGCGCGCCCTGGAACTGCGACTGATGGACCTCTCCGAGGCGCTGAACGGTTCAGCCACGCGCACCTCGCGCTCCGAGCCCGATCTGCCCGGAATCTCCAGACGGGTGAACCAGATCGTGGGTGGCCACTGGAACGGGATGCACGGGCCGACCGGGACGCACAGGGAGCAGTACCGGGTGGCGCGGGAGGCCTTTGAGGCGATCTATCCGGATTTGGCGCGGTTGGTGGAAACGGACCTGCCAGCGCTGGAGGCGCGGCTCGAGGCAGCTGGGGTGCCGTGGACCACGGGACGGGCGCTGCCGAGGTGGCCACCGGGAGGATAAGAGTAAACTGCGCTTGTCCGACGCTCAGAACCGGAGTTTCGCACCGAGTACGAAGCTGCATTTGCCGTTCGGCATGGTATGCGGACCGAGAAGGAGCCGGGGCGTACCCGCCCCGCTGGGCCACCCCTGAACGGGCACCCATGCCTCCCGCTTGAACAGTCCGCCTAACGCCGTGCCGACCACCCCGTAGAATGCGGCGAACATGGTATGAGAATCAGCTTCGCCTGCATGATCTCTGCCACCGAAACAGCTCCCGTGGAACCGATCGGCGCGACAAGTCCCAACGCATCCCCGACAGCCGTCCCGACCAGGAAGCCCCGTTTCCATTGACGCTGCAGCGTGCGTTGCTCGATACGCTGGACTTCCGTCGAGGTCAACCATCGCGAATCCCCCCAAGGCAAGGACAAGGGCGGCACCAATCCCGCCGGTGGCCTGTCCCATTCCGACATGCTCCTGTCCCGGGTTTTGCCGCGGCGACGGTTGGGCGCCCGATCACGTCACCGCCTCCAGCGCCTCGAGCTCCAGCGGCAGCGGGACCGCCGAGTCGACGAAGCGGGGGGCGCCGTTGGAGAGGCGGTTGGGGGGCGGGGGCGGGGGCTCCGGCAGCTGCCGGGTGACCTCCGGCAACGGGGGCGCCCCTCCGATCACCTGACCCGCCCGCGTGAAGAACGCGGCCTTGCCGTCACGGTCCAGCGCCATCCGCGTCCCACCCTCGTGGACCAGGCGATGGTGCCGGCGGCAGAGCAGGATCGTGTTGGCCAGACTCGTCTCGCCCCCATCGACCCAGTGCTTCACATCGTGGGCCTCGGTGAAACGGCTCGCGCACCCCGGATAGCGACACCCGCGGTCCCGTTCCTCGAGCGCGCGGCGGATGTGCGGCGGGATGGTGCGCGTCCGCCGCCCCACGCTCACCACTTCGCCGTCCCGGTGACCCATCGCGACCCGCGCGGCGTCGCACGCCATGCGCCGCGATGTCTCCGCGCTCACCCGATACAGCGCATCACCCGCCGCCTCGATCGCGCGCATCAGCACGGCGCCCACCTCCGGCTCGAGCCGCCCCCGCACCACATACATCCCGTCCGCATCGATCGCCACCGAAAAGGTGCGGCTCCGGTGGCGGACCTCCTCGGCCGCGAGTTCGCCGTCGCGCGACAGCTTCTTCCACCCCCGCACCAGCCATTCGAGCCGCGCGGCCGAGGTCGACTGCGCGAACTCGAGCAGCGTGGCCTCGGTCTCGGGCTTCGCGACCCGGGTCATGGTGCGCACCTTGGTGTAGGAGAGCTGGCCGCTCTTCATGGCCTCGGCGGTAAGCGGGAGGTCCTCGAGCGCGTGGGCGACCCGCACGTTTTCGCGCGCGGCGGCCAGCGTGCGCCCGGTGCGCCAGGCGAGCCACTCGGCGCACGACGCGAAGTTGTCGGCCCACCCTTCGCGCCGGTCGAACTCGGCGACGAGGGTGAGCATGTCGAAGGTGGCGATGTTGATGCGGGCGGCGAGACCGGCGATGCGTTCGCCGAGTTCGAAGAGGTCGTCGGACATGATTCAAGTCTCCTGAAATGGCAGTGTGGCAAAGGGTTTTCGGAGGGCGCAGCGTGCCCGCCTGCTACAATATACGCGGCGTGATTTCGGCCTCTCAGGACGGCTCAGGACGCGAAAACCGGGGGTGGAGCCAACACAAATGGGTCAAGAGGGGCCCGGACTCGATCCTGGGGCTTCCGAGGGGCACTGGGGGGCATCCTGGAGGGTGGTCCCGGACCTCGCGAAAGCGCGATTCCGAAACCGTACATAGTCGGATCGGCCTGTGATCGGACGATTTGGGACGCTCATGCCCGGATGGGACTGCGAACCAGCGATTTGGTAACCCATGCTGGAATGGGCGCGGGGATCCGCGAATCGGGAAGCTCATGCGCGGACAGGCCCGGGGATCCGCGAATCGGGACAGTCATGCCCGGACAGGGACTCGAAACCGACGCCCGCCCGCCGCCGCGGCAAATCCAGGGACAGCCGCATGCTCGATTGGGACGCCTCGGCTCGATTGACTCCGCTCCCGGCCTGTCGTCATGTCAGTCGAGCACCCGCTCCATCCCCGCCGCGAAGTCGGCATCGGGCCGCGGCGGGATCACCCTGCCGACGCGCTGCCACGGCTTGATCGCGCTTTTTCAGTACCCGCCGCACCGTCTTCCGACATATCACGTGTGACATGACACTAATCGAATGCCAGCTCCGCGAACCCCCCCGGCGGCCGCCGGTGCCGCGTCCCCTGCTCATACGCGTACGCATACCGAAAGAGCAGCCCCTCCGCGTAGGGCCGCGCGAGGATCTGCAGCCCGGCCGGGTGCACGCCATCGGTGAACCCCATCGGCACCGTTATCGCCGGCATCCCCGTGGCGGGCGCCACACGCTGGGAGTTGTCGCCGCCGTACTCCTCGCGGGCACGGTCGATGTGGGCGGGCGGACTCAGCCAGGTAGGGTAGACGAGCGCGTCGACTTCCGCCGCGTCCATCGCGGCCACCAAATCACCCAGGTACCCCTGCCGCCCCTCGTTCCGGAGATAGTCCGGACACGGCGGATCCCATTCGGACGGGTGCACGTCGAGCGGTGAGTCCGCGAACGAACGCAGCGACTGCTCCACATGGTCCGAATGCTCACCCGTCTCCAGCACGGCCAGCACATCGTTGAAGGGCGCCCTGTCCCCCAGCGAATTCAGGTACACATGCATGTCATACCGAAATCGCGAACAGTACATGTTCTCCCGCTGAAGCTGCGCACCCACGTCGAAGTCGAATGGATCGACGATCTCCGCGCCCAGGCCCTCCAGGTCCCGCAGCGCCTCCTCGAACACCGCGACCACTCCCGAGTCGGCGTCCTCCGAATCCACAAGCGCGCGCAACACCCCGATGCGTGCCCCCTGCAAGCCGTCCGCATCGAGGAAGCTCGTGTAGTCATCCTCCTTGCGCTCCCGACCGGCCTCGGTGTACGGATCTGCCGGATCGTAGCCCGCCACCACATCGAAGACCCTCGCCACGTCCTCCACCGTCCGCCCCATCGGCCCCGCGATGTCACGGTCGAAGAAGAGCGGGATCACGCCGTCCCGGCTCGTGAGTCCGATCGTGGAGCGGATCCCGACCAGCGCCAGGCGCGACGACGGTCCCCGGATCGAGTTCCCGGTGTCACTCCCGAGCCCGATCACCCCGAAGCTCGCCGCGACGCCCGACGCCGTGCCCCCGCTCGATCCCGCGGGCACCCGATCCAGCGCGTAGGCGTTTCGCGTCGTGTCGAAGGACGAGCTCACCGACTGGCGGGGGCTGAAGGCCCATTCGGCCATGTTGGTCTTGGCCACCACGACCGCCCCCGCTTCGCGAATGCGCCGCACCATGAATGCGTCGTCCGGGGGGATGCTGGCGGCGAGTGCGATGGAGCCGCCGGTCGTGACCATGTCGTGGGTGTCGAAGTTGTCCTTGACGAGCATGGGGACGCAGAAGAGGGGGCCGGGTTCGTCGCCGGCGGCCAGTGCGGCGTCGAGCTCGTCGGCGCGGTCGAGGGCGGCCGGGTTGACCACCGTGATCGCGTTGATGCGGTCCTCGTAGGCCGCGATGCGGTCCAGGTGGGCCTGCACGACCATGCGGCAGGTGGTCGCGCCCGAGAAGATGGCCTCATGGACATCGGCGATCGTGGCTTCGACGACGGGGATGGGGGCGGGGGCGGGGGCGCAGGCGGTGGCCAGGGTGGACAGGAGGGCCGCGCCGGTGAGGCGGAGGTGTGGACAGGGAGTCATCATGGGATCGGCGGTTCGGTGGAACGTCCGCGACGTGCGGATGGGTGGGATCAATGTACGCGCCCGCGAAAGAATCTCACGGGGCGTCCCGCCGCAGCGGCACCGTCTGCGGTGCCCCCGCGTCGCTCCCGGGACCGGGATGCGGCACCAGCCTGAGCGACCACTCGTACACGTCCTCCAGCGTCTCGCGCGACAGGACGTCGCGCGGGGCGCCCCCGGCACGCTCCCGGCCCCGGTCGAGCAGAAGCAGCCGGTCCGCGAACCGCGCGGCGAGGTTGAGATCGTGGGTGACCACAAGCAGCGCGAGCCCGTCGGCCCGCAGTTCCTGGAGCAGGTGAAACAGCTCCATGCGGTAGCGCAAGTCCAACCCCGCCGTCGGCTCGTCGAGGAGGAGGACCGGCGCCTCCTGCGCCAGCGCGCGGGCGATGCGGGCACGCTGGCGCTCGCCCCCCGAAAGCTCATCCAGCTGGCGCGCGGCAAGGGCGGCGACCGCGCAGCGCTCCAGCGCCTCGTCCACGACGGCCCGGTCCCGGCTGCCGACGCTCTCCCACGAGCCGAGGTGCGCGTACCGCCCCATCCCGACCATCTCCCGCACGGTGACGGGAAAGGGGGAGGACTCGGACTGCGGCACCACCGCGAGCGCCCGCGCCCGCTCCCGGTCCCCCAGTTCACCCAGCACCCGGTCGTCCAGCCGAATCTCGCCCTCGCGGGGCACCAGCGACCCCGACAGCAGCCGGAGCAGCGTCGTCTTCCCCGCCCCGTTCGGCCCCACCACAGCCAGCAGACTCCCCGGAGTCACCGACACCGACACCTCGCGCACCGCCGCCTCCTCCGCCCGTGGGTGCGCAAAGGTAAGATCCCGTCCCCGCAACACCGGACGCCAGCCGTCAGCGGAAACACCCACCCCCAACCCCCTCACCGCCGCCCCCCGCGCATCAGCAACACCACGAAGAACGGCACCCCGACCACCGCCGTCACCACCCCCGTCGGCAGCTCCGCCGGCGCCACCACCACACGCGCCACCGTGTCCGCCAACAGCAGAAACGCGCTCCCGGCCAGGAACGACGCGGGCAGCAGCAGCCGATGGTCGTTCCCCCACGCCAGCCGCACCGCGTGAGGCACGATCAGCCCCACGAAGCCGATCACCCCCACCGCCGCCACCGACGCGGCCACCATGAGCGACGCGGCCAGGTACGCCGTCAGCTTCACCCGCTGCACCGACGCACCCAGGTAGTACGCCACCTCCTCGCCGCGCGAGAGCAGGTCGAAGGCGCGTGCCAGCGACAGCACCACCACCGAGGCCGGTACGAGGAACACGGCCAGCACCGCGGCCGCCTCCCAGTCCGCAGCCGACAGGTTCCCCATCATCCAGAAGATCGCCGAGCGGAACGACTGCAGGTCGGCGAGCGAGAGCACCAGCAGGATGATCGCGTTGAAGAAGGCGCCCGCGATCACCCCCGACAGAATCAGCACGCGCGTGTCCATGCCCCCGGGCGACGCCCTGCTCGCGATCGCCAGAACCAGCGCCATCGCGCCCACCGCCCCCAGGAAGGCGCCGAGCGACAGAGTCCACGGAACCGTCACCGCAAGGCCGCTCACGAAAACGCACACCGCACCGACCGCGGCACCCCCGGAGATGCCCAGCACATACGGTTCCGCCAGCGGATTGCGCAGAAGCGCCTGGAAGGTGCAGCCGCTGAGCCCGAGCGCCCCACCCACGAGCGCGGCCAGGACCGCGCGCGGCAATCGCAACCGCAGCAGGATGGTCTCCGTCGCGGGATCGGCGGCCCCCGTAAGCGTGCGCCAGAGATCGAGCGGCCCAAGGCCCGACGCTCCGAGTGAGAGGCTGATGGCGCCCGCGATCAGGACCGCCAGGCCAAGAACCGCGACCCGGCTGGAGGCGCGCCACGCTGAGGCCTGTACGGACACCGGCTTCCCTCCCTCGAAGGATGGTGCGGAAGGACGAGGGAGCCGCGTCTCCTGGCTCGAGGCGTCATCGCCCGCCTTCCCGGGGCCGAGTCCCCAGTGGCGATCGAGCGAGTCCTGCGGAACCCCGGGGAGTCCGTGGACTCCAGGCGGGTTCCGTGCCTCCTACAGTGGCAGGGCCGCGTCGGCTTCCGACCGACTTCCGGTGACCCCCTCGCGAATGCGGGCGACGTTAGCGGCAGGGCGAAAGCGGGTCAAGTCACGCAATCCGTCACGGCTCCGGAGCGCGCTACCGCCGTATCCCCGCCTCTCCGCCCATGAGCACATTCTCCGGCGGCTCCGGCCAGAAGCCCACGTTGTGCTGCGTATCGTCTCCGCTGCGGAATACCGTCACATGGCACAGGGTGGTCTCGTACCCGTTCTCGGCGACATCCAGCCAGCCGCTGTTGGTCCACGGGTGTACCCTGACGGGCCGATCCTCGTCATCCCCGGCTGTCACGTCCAGAACGGCCAGCGAAGACGCTTCGAAGTCGCTGCAAATGAACCGCTCGCGGCCGTCGCGCGAGCGCCACCAATAGAGATCCTCGCCGAAGAACGAGGTATTCGGCTCCCACATGGTCGAGGGACGGCCGCCGATCATGGCCGGTACCCGCTGCTCGCCCACGAAGGAGGTCGAGTCGGTCGCCAGGTCCGTCACCCAGAGTCCCCACCACTTCCCCTCGGCGTCCACGCCACCAGGCCCGGGGCCCAGTTCGAAGCGGTACCTGCGCCCTTCCACCCACTCGTAGAGCAGCATGATCTGGTGGCATCCGCACTCGTCGTTGTTCGGTTCGATCAGGCCGTCCGACCGGGCCGCATTGGAACCCCACACCGAGAAGTTCACGGCCTTCCCCCACCGGCTTCCACCAAGGTGCCCGTCGGTGACGAATCCCGCGTACCCGTATCCAACGGCCGGAGTGCGGTTCATGAGGCCGAAATTGTAGGCGTAATAGTGGAGCAGGCCCTTGTCGCTCAGGCTCTGCGGCGGGTCGGCGGCGGGAAGGAAGGTCCATGCCAGGGTCTCGTAGGCGGTGCCCGGGAATTCGTAGTCGGTGTAGGTGTTGCCGGGGCCCCACTTCCCCCTCTCCGGGTTGACCGAGAAGTTGGCCGCTATGCTGTGGGCTCCGGCCAATTGCATGGGGTAGACCGAATCGGCCGAGAGCGCCGCATCGCCCTCTGTCCAGCCTTCGAAGTCGTAGCCGGGGTTGCCGACCGCGCGAAGCGTCGTCGTGAATACCTGCCGAGGCGGAAGTTCCCAGGAACCCGCGCCGTGGCCTGCACCTCCGTTGGCCGGGAGCGACCGCATTTCCACCGAGCGGACGGGCGGCGGCACCACCACCGCGATCTCCGAGGCGGACCCGGTTCCGTCCGCGGCCGCCAGTATCGACGCCGTACCCACCGCGATGCCATCGACGCGGCCCGACTCATCGACCGTGGCGACGGCGCCGTCGTCCGACGTCCACGCCAGATCCGCGCCGGAGATGGCATGCCCGTTCGCATCCTCGGCGGTGGCGGACGCCTGCACCGAGCCGCCGGAAACCAGCGTGAAGGCCTCCGGCAGAACGGATATCGAGGCCACTCGCTGGATCACGGTCACTGCAGCGGTGCCGCTCGCCGCTCCGGCGGTCGCCCGGATGGTCGCGGTCCCGACGGCCTCGGATGTCACCACGCCGACCGGGTTCACCCCGGCTACCGCATCGGCCGAGCTGGACCAGGTCACCGCCACCGACATCACGTTTCCGAACTGGTCGCGCACCTCGGCCGTGAACCGTTCCGTCTCTCCCAGGGACACGAACTCGAACGATGCGGGGCGTACCGTCAACGTGGTGGGAACGGGGACGGGTGGAGGCGGTTCGACCGGCTCCTCACCGCACGAGAGGACGGCCGCAATGGCCAGTATCGGGCCGGCGGGGTGAAGTCGCGCGCGGGAACTGCGCTGATGTTCATGGGTGGTCATGCCGCCACAATGGGAAGGCTTCGGCCGTGTGGCAAGGGCCCTGTTGCCCCCCCGGCGGACACGCGCGCGCTGTGGGCCGTACAGGTATCGACTCGGACGCATGGTAGCGCCTCGCAACCCATCCGCTAAGTCTGTCAGAGGACATCCCCCAACAGGACCGCCCGACCCTTGTCCCAACACGACGATACTCCCGCCCCATCCGAAGCCGACCCCCTCACACCGCTCATGGACGCGATACGCGGGGGCTCACAGTCGGCGCTGGCGGAACTGATCGACCGGTGCTGGCCGGAACTCGTGCGCTACGCGGCCCGCCAGGTCGGCGAGGTCGACCTCGCCCGCGACATCGTGCAGGAGACCTTCATACAGATCTGGGAGCGCCGCCGCGCCTGGAAGCCGCGGGGATCGGCGCGAGCCTACCTGTACCGCATCGTACGCAACCTGGTCATCGACGAGAAGCGCAGGCAGAAGGTGCGGCGCCGTTGGCTGGCGGGATGGGATTCGCGCCCGGTCAAACACGTCGCGACACCCGACCAGGTGCTCGACGCGAAGTTGCTGGCCGAGGTCTTCGAGGCGGCCGTCGCCGCGCTGCCCGCCCGTCGCCGCGAAGTGTTCGAGCTCGTCTTCATGCGGGGTCTCTCGCACGCCGAAGCGGCGGGGGCCATGGGCCTGTCGACCCAGACGGTCGCGAACCAGATGAGTGCCGCGCTGCGCACCGTGCGGACCGCGGTCGCCGACGCCGGGGCGCTGGAGGGATGAACGCCGGGCGGAGGCAGCGTCCACGCGCGCCTGGACGCGGACGATATGGTAGTCCCGGCAATGCTCATGCGCTTTCCGGACAGAACAATCAGGGACTTTCACCGGACAGGGGTTGCCACGATGGATGAATTGCTGCTCCGTCATCTGCGCAACCGGACGACGGAAGACGAGAACCGCTCGGTCGAAGCGTGGCGCCGCCGCGCCGAGGACGCCGAGGATGTCCTGGCCGACCTTCACCGGCTGATCCGGGCGGGGGACTCGGCCGACCGGGCGATCGACGCGGGCGACCCGCCTCCCGCGGCGCAACTGATATGGCGCGCGGAGGCCCGCAGGGCCCAGCTGGCGACACGCCGGAAGGCCGCGCGCCCGCGACTCCGCCATCCGGCGAGCTGGATCACCGCGGCAGCGGCCGCGACCGTCGCCTTCACCCTCTGGAACACCTCCCGTCCCACCGACGCCGCCCGGGACGCCGCGGCCGCCCGGGAATTCCGCACGGCGGCCGGCGAGACCGCCGTGGTCCCGCTCGACGACGGCAGTGTCATCCGGCTGGGTCCCGAGAGTCGCCTGACGGCCCTCCCGGGTCGGTCACCGGAGCTGTCCACGCGGCGGGTCACCCTCGAGGGCGAGGCGTTCTTCTCCATCGCAACCGACGAGGTCCGCCCCTTCGTCGTCACGACCGCGGCCGGGACCGCGCGGGTGCTCGGGACGCGCTTCCACCTCTCCGCACAGCCGGGAGAGCTGGCGCTCGTCGTGGTGGAGGGGCGGGTGGCGCTGGCCAGCGAGGACCACGGCCAGGGCGTCCAGGTCGGCGCCGGACAGGCAACCCGGCTGGTGCGCGGGAGCGCCGAACCGGGTGTGGACGCACTCGCGATCGAAGAGGAGGCGGACTGGCTCGGCGACTTCCTCGTCTTCCAGGACACCCCGCTGGCGGTGGCGATGCGTGAGGTCGGGCGGCGCTACGGCCGGGAGGTCGAGATTGCCGATTCCGTCCTGATGGAAAGGACTCTGACGATGTGGTTCGACGGGAAGTCCCTCGAAGACGTCATGACCGTGGTCTGCAGTGTGATCGACGCGACCTGCAGCATCGGCGTGAGTACGGTTCGGATCGAGGCCCGCGACAGGGGAGAGGTATCGTGAGGGGCCCGGCAGCGGGCAGGGGAAATCCCCTCGGCGTATCACTCGGGCGGCGCTGGGCGGTCCTCATGTTCACCGTCCCCCTCTTCACGGCTCCACTCGGCGCCCAGAACCCCCAGGAGGTGGCGCTGCTCCTTGGTCGGACCGGCGTCGAACCCGAGTCCGGCTCCCTTCTGGCCACCCCCTCCCGCCTCACGATCGAGCAACTGCCCCTGGCCGACGCGCTTGCCCGGCTCTCCAGGCGTTCCGGCGTCCAGGTCGCCTTCAGCCCCAGCCTTCTCCCCCCCGGCCACCTCGTCGCCTGCGCCTGCGACACGCTGAACATCGCCCGCGCCCTCGACGAGTTGCTGGACGGCACCGGGCTCGGGTATGTCGAACTCGGGACGCAGGTGATCGTCGTCCCCCTGGCGCCGCCGGAGGCACCGCGCCTTGACGGGACGATCAGGGGCCGGATCCGCACCGAGGTCGCTTTCCCCGTCGAGGACGCAACCGCCATCCTGCGCCCGGCGGGCGATTCCACCCGGACGAGGGTGGCCCTGACCGACCGTCTCGGCTACTTCGCCTTCCGCGGCCTGGCCGCCGGAAACTACGTGCTCACGGTGGGCCGCATCGGCTATGCGGGCCACGATGAGGCGGTGACGGTGACGCCCGGGAGCGTTGTCGACGTCGGTGTCGCCCTGGCCGAGCGCGCGGTACCGCTCGAGGGGATCCAGGTGGACGGTCTCGGCGAACGCAACCGGGTGCGCTTCCAGGAGTCCGCGGCCGGCATGCCGATGGAGATGGACCGGGCACGCGTGCGGTCCATGGCAGGCGCGGTCGAGGCGGATCCGGTCCGTACCGTCGATGCGGTCCCGGGCGTGACGAGGGTATCGGAGATCGGGGCCTCCTTCAACGTGCGCGGCGGCTCGGCGGACCAGAACCTGGTCCTGCTCGATGGCGTTCCCATCTTCAACCCCTTCCACATGCTCGGCGTCTTCTCGGTCTTCAACGCCGACATGGTCAAGCGGACGGAGCTGCATTCGGGCGGCTTCCCGGCCGAGTACGGAGGGCGGGCATCGTCGGTCCTTCTCATCGAGAGCGACCTGGGCGACGGCGAGTTCGGGGTCGACGCGGGACTCAGTCTGCTCACCTCGCGGCTCGCGGTGTCCGGCGGGCTGCCGGAGGAAATCAGGGACGGCTTCGGGCTGGCCAGCGCGCGGTGGCGGCTCTCCGGACGTCGCAGCTACGCCGACATCGTAGCCAACCCCTTCCTGCGCGCCGACTTCCCCTATCACCTTCAGGACCGCCAGTTCGGCTTCGAAGCGTGGAGCCGGGGCGGAAGCCGGTTGCGGGTCACCTACTACTCGGGAACGGACGCCTTCAACCTGACGAACTTCGAGCGCCTCGACCGCTCCAATGGGGCCGACGAGGATCTGCATCCCGACCAGGATGTTACGTGGCACTGGGGGAACAGGGCTTTCGGCTTCTCCTGGACCCGCCCCTATTCCGGTGGAGGCTCCTTCGACATCCACGGATCGTATTCGCGCTTCGAAGGCGACTTCAACATGTCGGAGTTCGGGTCGCCGGTGCTGGAGACCGCGATCCGGCGGTATTCGCTCGGCGCGGACATGGAGCGCAGGCCCGCCTCGTCGCTCCGGTGGAAGTCGGGGCTTGCCCTGGAGTACCTGGACTATGCGGACTTCAGCAGGGGAGCGTTGGAGTCGCTGGTGCGAAACGACGAGTCGCGCGGACTGGGCGTATCCGCGTTTTCGCAGTTCAAATGGACTCCGGGCCGGCGCTGGCTGGTGGAGGGAGGCATCCGGGGGGACGCCTGGAAAAACGACTACGGGTACAGCCTGGATCGCGATCGGGTGTGGGGCAGCATCTCGCCCCGGATCGCCGCCAAGCGCTTTCTGGGGGCCGGACGGTGGGCCGTGCGGCTGGCCGCCGGTCGCTACGTCCAGCACCTGCAGTCGGTGCGCGACGAATCCCTGCCGATCGCACTGGACTCGTGGGTGCTGCCGGGCGAAGGAGTGTCGCCGATGGTCTCATTCCAATACCAGGGAGGGGTCGAAGGCTTCTTCGGCACCGGCGACCGGTGGTTCGCCTCCGCCGTCGCATTCCATCGCAGCTACGCCGGCCTGGCGCGAAGGAACTGGGCCGACAACCCTCACGGCGGGTACGACGACTACCTGTCCGGCACGGGCAGATCCCACGGGGCGGAGTTCCTGCTGCGGCGGCACAAGGGCGCGACCACGGGGTGGGTGTCCGTCTCGCTCCTCAAGGCGACCCGCAGGTTTCCCGGGATCGGCACCGGGCTGGACCCGGCCCCGGTGATCGAGTATCCGCCCGCCTTCGACCGCCGGCTGCAGCTGGACCTGGTCGTTCAGCGCCGGTTGCCGTGGAGCGTCGAGGGCGGGCTGCGCTGGAATCTCGGCACCGGGCTCCCGTACACCCGTAACGTGCGGTACCACGTCAACCCCAGGAGAATCATCGACCTGCGACCGGGCGGCAGTGAGCAGGTCGTGTGGCTGGGTCCGAAGAACGGCGAGCGGCTCCCGGCCCACCATCGGCTCGACATCAGTCTCCGCAAGGTCATCCGCAAGCGCTGGGGCCTGATGACTCCCTACCTGAGCATCATCAATGTGTACAACCGCAAGAACGTGGTGTTGTACGAGTACGACTACGATTACCTGGGGCGGCCCAGCCGCAGGGGATGGTCGCTGGTGCCGATCCTTCCCACCTTCGGAGTGGAGGTGTCGTTCTGATGCGCGCATCGATTCGCCTTTCGCGCGGGGTGATCCCGGCGCTGCTGCCCCTGCTCGGCGGCTGCGCGCTGGACTGGACCGAGATCGAGGATCCGGAACTGGTGGCCGCGAGCGTGACCGTGGTCCTGACCGTCGACCCGGTGGGCTCCACCGTGCAGAGCACCGATGTCCTGGCATTGCTCGTTGGCGAGAACTTCCACGACCGCGTACCCGGCGCCTCGGTGCGCATTGTCGGCGAATCGGGGCGGACACTGCTGCTCGAGGAGCTTCCGGATTCGGCGGATGTCTGCGCTACCGCGTCCGAGGGGCCGTCGACGGGAACCTGCTACGCCGCCTCGGTCGCGTCGGCCCACTTCGAGCCGCTGGAGGAACTGTCCCTGCAGATCGCCACCGCCGATGGGGGACGACTGCGCGGCAGAAGCCTTGTCCCGAACCTGTTCGCTCCATCGGGACTGACTGCGGAGGACGGGCGCTGCCGGGTGAATCCGGAGACCGGCTACAGGATCGACTGGAGCTTCGTTGGCGGCGCCTGGGCGCATATCGCGGAAGCCGAGTTCACCGGGTTGAGGCGCCACCTCTGGGACAGCCCGATGCCGCTCTACCTGACAGCCGACTGGATGGTGGAATCCGGTCTCGCTCCCGATATGGTGTTTCCCCTCAGACTGACGGAAGCCGACATCCCCTGGAAGGCGCGCAAGGCCGCGCGCAGGCTCGAGACCGGCCTGCCCTGGGGCGTGACCGCACGGCTGGCCGTCGCGGCGGTCGACCGGAACTGGGCCAACTGGATCCGCCCCGGCCAGGTCGACATTGCCGGCGAGGTCCCCGTGCCTTCGGTATTCGGGGACGGCACCGGAATGTTCGGAACCGCCGTGCGCTGGACGGTGACGATGGAGTCGCGGGACGCCGAGGATGGGACCGGGCTATTGTACTGCGATCTGAGGGTCTCCGACTAGGATTTGACAGATTCTACCCTGAATCTGTCCGAGAGTGGGTCGGAACTCGGGTTTCCCTGTTCGTTGAAAACAGTAACAGCCCTGTCCGTGACAGATTCTACCATGAATCTGGCCGCCGATCTGTCACTCAACAACCGCAGCCGACTTCCGTTCCGGCCTGGCAGGCGGCCCCCTCGGTCGCGTAGCCGTCGCGCTTCCACCAGTCCAGCCCTCCCATGAGTTCACGCACCCGGAACCCCAGCGTCAGCAGCTTCAGCGCGGTCCTCGTCGAGGCATTGCAACCGATTCCATCGCAGTAGCGCCTCAACAGAGGGACAAATCACGACAGGGAATCGTGTAACTACTTATGGGACTGCACGATCTGCGTTCCCTGCCGTTGTACTGGACCTTGCTGGACCGGGCCGCAAAAGCGGGAAAACCGGAGTCGATTGGCGGGACTCCCGCGCCTCGTCTGAGGCACCAGTCGTGACCGCTCCGACCATCTCCTTCGGCGTTCAACAGCGCGGCCTCCCGGTGTCCGGTCCCGAGCCTAGGATGAGGGAACGAGGTTCACGAGCCGAAGCACCCCCACGAAGGGTATGCCAAGTTCGTTCGTCTCGATGTACGCCATCAAGCCATCGGGGCCGAAGGCATCCGGGATCCGAAACTCATCGGCGCGCAGGGTCCCCAAGTAGTTGCCGGAATCGGTATGGACATCGGTTGGACCTCTGGACACGCCATCCATGCCCGAGCGCGTGACCCAGACCCGGTCCTCGGCATCGACGGCCATTTCCTTGATCACCGGCACCTCGGAGGCGAATTCCATCTCCGGGGCCATTGCCTCCATGAGGGATGACGCTATGCCCTCGCCCGCCGAACTCGACACGCCGGGACCCATGACGATAGCCCGCGTCCCCGCGCCGCCACGTTGGCGCTCGCGGGCAGCCTCCTGCATTTCCGGGGTCACCGACAGCGGTTCAATCAATCTCTCCAAGGCGGCGTCGAGGGATCCGTCGGGTTGCAGGATCTTGACCCGGTAGCCCACGGAATCGACGATGGCAACGCGCCCGTCGGAGAGCGCGGCACCCAACAGCGGTGGCCCGAACACCAACTCCCGCGGCAGAATCCCGGAGGGTAGCGGCACCTCCAGATCGCCCAAGCGGATCGAAACACTGCCACCCTGCTCAGGACTCCCGGCCGGGGGTTCGTATGCGCGATAGAGTTCCTCGGTTCCCAGCCCCAAGGCATGGATGTCAAACGTGCGGAGCTGGAGGCGTCTCAGCAGTAGTCGGCCATCGGGAAGACTGCCCGAGAGTGTGGCGACGGGTTGGACTGAGCTGGTCACCACCGTACCTGTCGTCCCGCCATCCGAGCGTGATGTCCGAGTCGGTGCGCCGATGGCGGTCTGCTCCAGAAAGTTCCCGTTCTCGTCGAAGATGAGCAGGGCATTGTGCCCGACATCGTTTACGGCCAAGCGGTTGTCGCGGAGTACCGCGACGCTGCCGACGATGCGCAGTTCTCCGGGTCCGTCGCCGCGCCGAGAGACGTGATGGCGTAGTTGCCCATCGGGATCGGCGACCACGATGCGACCCTGTCTGCGGTCCACCAGGACCAGGTTGCCCGCGCCGTCGAAGTCTACCTCCGAGATTTCCGTGAAGGCCTGCCATTCCTCTTCCGGCTGGGCGTCGCCAAGAGTGAATACCTCCTCGGTCGTCGCGGTCAGCGGGATGTCCGGTTCGGCCACTACCGGCCCGGAGTCGTCACCGCAACCCAAGGCTCCCGCGATCAATACACACGGAAGCGGGAGGGCTCGGGTCGTCATCATTCGGCGCGCTCGGTAGTTGGTGGGAAAATCAGAAGTCGAATGATAGGCGGACGGGCTGGCCTTGCCAATCGGGAGAACCGGCACCGATAAAGACGGACCGCCCTCCGACGAGGCGCGTGATCGGGTTGTTCTCGTCCAAGGGCGGATGCAGCGCGGCGAGCCGACCCCATTCATGGGCGCGGCCCGCGGGCTCGTTGTGCGCTGCTAAGGAAGTTGAGCCAGCCCACCCGCTGGGGCCACGCTTCGCGCGTCCCCGAGCGGGGCTGG
>JAPPNO010000012.1 GCA_028873845.1 Gemmatimonadota bacterium
TTAACTCATTCACAAAGGCTCCGCGGAACGGACTTTATCCACGGCCTGCTAGGGCTCCAGTTGCCAGCAACGTTCTTGCGTACCTCCTCATCATAATACTCCTCCATCATTGTGTAGTGGTTCATGCGAGCGCCCGAGACCGAAGTCGATCGAAACGCTGCGGGATTCCCGTGAGTCACACGGGAAGAGACTCCTACCCGATCTGACGACCGAGTACCGGCCTACATGACGTGCGCGGGCTGGCGGGTCGGGACCGAGCAGTTCCCGCTAGGACCGAAACGGGCCTGGAATGACCCGGTGTCCGTCGCGAATGGAACGAAGGAAGATACTAAAGGCCCCGAACGGTGGAAGGGGCTGGTACAAATTCGTGCGGAGCCCCCCCAAACGCCGCCGCGCCATCCCGCGTCCGCACGACCGTTCCTCCACGGCTTGGCCGAACAGTTACCCTCCAAAGACGTTCGCTACCGTCGATCTACATCCCGGCCAGTAAACATGAACTGATAGGGGAACAGCAATAACCATACATGATGTAACCCACACATTATCAATATCTTATGAAAATAGAGCCCATCGAGCCATGGGGATGCCCGCCATGGCGACCGAGACTGTCTGTCATGCAAAACGCGAAGCAGTCCCTCGGACGCAGGGGCGAGGAGCTGGCGGCCGCCTACCTCGAAGAACGCGGATGGACGGTGCTTGCGCGCAACTACCGGGCCGGCCCCAAGGAGATCGACCTGGTCGTGGCGCGCGATGGTGTGGTTGCCTTCGTGGAGGTGAAGGCGCGCGCCACGCAGACGGGTGGCACCCCGCTGGAGCCGATCCGGTCGCTGAAACGGCGCGCGGTCGAGACGGCGGCCCGGCGCTGGATCCTCGAGAACGGGCGGCCCGGCGGCACCTACCGGTTCGATGCGGTCGCGGTGCGGATCAGGGGGCCGCGCTACGAGATCGAGCACATCCCCGACGCCTGGCGGCCCGGTGAATACTGAGTCCGGCGGAACGGGGAGACCGGGCGCAAGCCCCCCGACATGCGAGTGGCATTGTCCGCGGATGACCTGGCTCCTTCCCGTTCTCCCGGGTCGCGATCCCGGCCAATGGGCCGCCATGAGCCACAGCCATGGGCCGCAGCGTTGACGCCCCGTCCCGTGTCCGGGTAGCTTTGCGGGTGCCCCAGGTCCGTGGGGCGGAAGCCCATGAACCCCGTCAGGACCTTGCCGGTAGCAGCGGTAAGTGAGGTGACCGTCGCCGCGGAGTGCCTGGGGCACCTCGCGCCCCCTGATTCGGCCTCCACGCAACCTCCGTCACGACCTCTTGTCCTACCTCGCCCTGGCCCGGAAATACCGGCCCCGCCGCTTCGGCGAGGTGCAGACCCAGGAGCACGTATCGGAGACGCTGAAGCGGGCGGTCTCCGGGAACCGGGTCGGACACGCGTACCTTTTCTGTGGACCCCGCGGCGTGGGCAAGACCACGCTGGCTCGCATCCTGGCCATGGCGCTCAACTGTCCCCGCCGCTCCCCGGATGGCGAACCGTGCGGGGAGTGCGAGGACTGCGAGCGAATCTGGGCCGGGCACACCTCCCTGGACGTGGTGGAGATCGACGCGGCCTCCAACCGGGGCGTGGACGACGCGCGCGAACTCCGGGAGCGGGCCATGTATGCGCCCTCGGAGGAGGAGCGGTACAAGGTCTACATCCTCGACGAGGCGCACATGCTGACCCGGGAGGCGTGGAACGCGCTTCTGAAGATCCTGGAGGAGCCGCCGCCGAGGGTCATCTTCGTCTTCGCCACCACCGAGGCCCGCAAGATCCAGCAGACCGCCTCACCCATCCTGTCGCGCTGCCAGCGCTTCGACTTCCGGCGCATCGGCACCGGCGACATCATGAGCAGGCTGCGCGGCGTGCTGGACAACGAGGGCATCGCCGGCGACCGCGAGGCACTGCGCGCCATCGCCCGCAAGGCGAACGGGGGCATGCGGGACGGGCTCTCGCTCCTCGACCAGGTTCTCGCGCTCTCCGACGAGGAGGTCTCGGTGGACACGGTGGTGCGGGTGTTGGGCGTGGTCGCCGAGGAACGCTACCTGGAACTCTTCGACCTGGTCGCCGGGCACCGGCACGGCGCCCTGTTCGACTTCGTGGAGACACTGATCGACGAAGGGCACGACCTGGTCGAATTCTACCATGGCCTGGCGGAGAAGCTGCGCCTGTTGCTGCGACTGTCGCTCGACCCCGGCTTCACCCCCGGGAGCATGACCGGTGAAATGCGCGATGCCTACGCACGCCGCGCCGAGGCCTTCTCCCCCGGCGACCTGGTGAGGATGCTGGCGATGTCCTCGAGCCTGGAGAGCGACGGCAGCCTGAGGCGCACTGGCAGACCGCGCGTGCTCATCGAGATGCTGCTGCTCCGCATGAGCTACCTGGATCGCACCGTGGAGCTGGAGGAGATCATCCGGGCCCTCGGGGGGGCACCCGCGCCGGAACCGGCCTCGCCGCCGGAACCGCGATCTTCCCCCGACCCCGTCGCGCCGCCGAATTCGCCGGCGGTCCCGCAAGCCGGTGCTTCTCCGTCCCCTGAACCGTCGCCCACGGAGCCGTCCGGGCCCATCCCCCTTGCCGACGGCTGGAAGGCGGTGGTGGCGGACGGACGGCGGATCGCGCGGGGATTGTCGCCGATTCTGCACGCCGCGACCGTGGTCGAAGAGACGGGCGACGGGGAGCTCGTGCTCCACGTGCCCGGAGCGCTGGGCAGCGAATGGCTGGCAGGTTCGGACGTGCTTCCGAGGCTCGAGGAGGCGCTGGCCCTTCATTCGGGGCGCGAATATGCCAAGATTTCAATCGCTGCCGGGGACGGAGGCGCCGACGATGGTTCGGCGGCCGCAACGGCCCCGGCGAGGGTCAGCCAGGAAACGGTCCGGGCAACCCGGCTCGAGGAGCTGGTCCGGAAAGCCCCTTTTCTCGAACGGGCCGTTGCCGAACTCGATCTCGAGTTCGTGGACTGAGCCGCGGAAGCGGGTTCGACACAAGCGAACGCAACAGCGAATCATGGAAGATTCAAGGAGTATCAGAAGCGGATCATGACCAATATTCAACAGTTGATGAAGATGGGGCAGCAGCTCCAGAACAGGATCAAGGAGCTTCAGGACAGCCTGCAGACGGAGGAGCTGGCCGCTTCCGCGGGAGGTGGGATGGTTACGGCCCGAGTGACGGGCAAGGGGGATCTCAAGAGCATCGCGATCGACCCCGAGGTGATCGATCCGGAGGACCCCGAGATGCTCGAGGACCTCGTGGTGGCGGCGGTGGCGGAGGCGCAGAGCCGCGCCCGCGACTTCTCGGAGGAGCGGATGCGGGGGGCGGCGGGCGGGTTGCCGGTCAACCTGCCCGGACTGTTCTAGCGGTCCGGTCGCCGGCCCGCCCGTGTCCGCGATCGATGACCTGACCCGGGAGTTGCGCCGGCTCCCGGGGATCGGAACCAAGACGGCACAGCGGCTCGCCTATCACATGCTGAAGGGTCCGAAGGAGGACATTCATCGCCTTGCCGGCGCGCTGGCCCAGGTCGCGGAACGGATCCATCCCTGCCCGCGCTGCGGGAACTACTGCAGCGCCGAGGTGTGCTCGGTGTGCCGCGATCCGTCCCGCGACCGGAGTGTAATCTGCGTCGTGGAGGAAGCGTACGAAGTCGGGGCGATCGAGCGTACCGGACGCTACGGGGGGCTCTTCCATGTCCTTGGCGGCCGTCTCTCGCCGCTCGACGGGGTGGGGCCCGGCCAACTCGACATCGACGGCCTGCTGGAGCGGGTGAGCGACCCGGAGACAAAGCCGAAGGAGGTCATTCTGGCGACCAATGCGAGCGTGGAGGGCGAGGCCACCGCAGTCTATGTGGAGACGCTGCTGCGCCCGCACGGTCTGCGCATCACGCGCCTGGCCAGAGGGATTCCGGTAGGGAGCGACCTGGAGTACGTGGACGGGACGACGATCGCCGAGGCGCTGGCGGGCCGGCGGGAAGTTGGAGACGGTCCATCATGAGCCGCCGTGCGCGCCGCATCGGACTGTTCCTCCTCGGGGTCGGAGCGGTGGCGGCGTTGGGAGCGCTCATCCTGCGCGACCAGGTCGTGCGGCATCAGCGGGACCTGTTCAGCTCGAACCCGGTCCGCCGCCTGGCCGCGCTCCGGCACCTGAACGGCGAACCCGCCTCGGTGGATGCGGTGACCGTCCTGCGCGACTTCAGGGCCTGGGAGCCGCGCCGGCTCCTGAGAAACCAGGCGGCGGCCGTGCTCGAACGCATGGAGTCGGAGCTTCGGCACGGAGCGCGAACCGCGTGAACGTGCCCAATGCCATCAGCGTGGCACGGATCGCGGCGTGTCCGGCAATCTCCTACCTCGCCCTCTCGCCCGGCGTCGCGAGCCGTTACGCGGCCTTCGTCCTCTTCGTGGTGGCGGCGCTGTCGGACGTCTGGGACGGCCACCTCGCACGCAAGCACGGGTGGATCACGGATACCGGCAAGCTGCTGGATCCGGTCGCGGACAAGCTCCTGCTGGCCAGCACCTTCATCCCCTTCTACTTCATTACCCGCAGACCCGGCGCCGTGGGCGAGATACCCTGGTGGGGAGCCATGCCCGTGTGGGTTCTGGTCGTGGTCTTCGGCCGGGAACTCTTCATGACCCTGTTTCGCGGCTACGCGGCCCGCCGCGGTGTGGTGATCGCGGCCGGCAAGTCGGGGAAGTACAAGGCGCTCATGCAGAATCTGTTCATCGGCGGGCTGCTCCTCTGGTATCCGATCATGAGCTCGGCGGCCGACCGCGGCTGGTCGGGCGGAATCTGGAACGCCTGGAGGCACTTCAATTCCGCGTGGGTCGGCCTGATGCTGGCCGTGGCCGTCGGTCTCACCGTCTTCTCCATGGGCGACTACCTGTGGCGCTACCGGACCCTGGTCAGGGACCATGCGTGACCTGGCAGCCCGTGGACATTATCCCCCCGGCATTCGAGCGGCGCGCGCGCGCGAGCTCGCGTCACGACTGTCCACCGCGGCGGTCGCCGGCGGAATGAGAGTCGCCACCGCCGAGAGCTGCACCGGCGGGCTCCTGTCCGCCGCGCTGACCGACGTGCCGGGTGCGTCCGCATACTACGCGGGCGGCGTTGTGGCCTACGCCGACGACGTCAAGGTCCGGCACCTCGGTGTCGATCCGGACACTCTGAGCATACATGGTGCCGTCTCGGAGACGGTGGCCCTGCAGATGGCCGCCGGCGCGTGCCGCCGATTCGCGGCCGATGTGGCCATGGCGGTTACCGGAATCGCCGGACCGGGGGGAGGTACTCCCGAAAAGCCGGTGGGAACGGTCTGGATGGCGGTGGGTACCTCCGATGGGTCCGTCAGCGCGAAACGGATGCGTTTCCGGGGCGATCGCACGGCCGTGCGCGGCCGAAGCGTCGAGAAGGTCCTGTCCATGGCCCTGGAGGTTCTCACGCACGATGGCCTCTGAGCCGCCGGACAGCCCGGGCGAGCCGGGCACCCCGCTGTTCCCGGTGCACGGCGCAGGCATGGCCCGCGGACGGCTCCCGAAGTGGACCGGGAGCGGCGATTCCACCAAGTTGGAGCACACCCTTGACGGAGCCGCGCGAATAAGATGAACTCCTCCGAACACGACGCCCCGGGCCAGGCAGCCGGGGCAGAGTCCGATCCACGTTACGACCGGGGCGCAACCGGCGACGAAGCCGGCGCGTCCCCCGATGACGCGGTCGGGGACACGGTGGACCCCGAAACCGATTCCAGCCCCGAGTCCGAGGCGGACGCGGGAGACAACGAGCCGTCGGACGAATCCTCCGCCAGCGGCGAAGACGCCGCTCCCGTCGCGGAACACCTCGACGAATTGCGGGTCGAACGGGACCGGGCCAGGGACCGCCACCTGCGTCTGGCCGCGGACTTCGACAACTACCGCAAGCGGACCGAGGACAGGCTGCGCCAGCGCTGGGACCGCGCCCAGGCGGATCTGGTCTCCCGCATGCTCGAGCCGCTGGACGATCTCCTGCGGGTGACGGCGCTGGAGCCCGAGAGCGCATCGGTCGAGGCGATCGTGGAGGGGGTGGACCTGGTCGAGCGCAAGTTCTTCCGCGTGCTCGAGGAGGCCGGCGTCGAAATCGTCGACCCGGAGGGCGAGGAGTTCGATCCGAACACGATGGAAGCCATGATGCGCGTGCCGGCCGGGGTGGAAGAGGACGACGACACGGTGGAGCGGGTGTTCCAGAGGGGCTACACCTTCAAGGGCCTGCTCGTTCGTCCCGCGCGCGTCAGCGTCTACAAGGCGTAGGGGCCGATGGAGCAATCCGGTCCCACGCCCGGGCGGCCACGCATCCGCGCTGATTCATACACGGACTGTCCGCGGCGACCATGACCAAGGCCGACAAGGACTACTACGCGATCCTCGGGGTCGACGAGAAGGCCGACGCCGCGGCGATCAAGAAGGCCTACCGCGCGCTGGCCAAGCAGTATCACCCGGATGCGAACCCGGGGAACCCGCGGGCGGCCGAGCGATTCAAGGAGGTCGGCGAGGCGAACGGGGTCCTCTCCGACCCGCAGAAACGCAAGAAATACGACCAGATGCGCAAGCTGGGCGCATTCGGCTTCGGTGGACCCCGGGCGGGCTCCCGGCCCGAGGCGACCGCCCAGCCGGGGTTCTCGTTCGAGGATCTGGGCGGGCTCGGTGGATTCTCGGAGATCTTCTCCTCCATCTTCGACCGCGGCCGCAAGAGCCAGCCTTCGCGTCCCTCCGGTCCCCTCAGGGGAGACCACGTCGAACTCGACGTCGAGGTCCCCTTCATGACGGCGGTGAAGGGGGGCAGGGTCCCCGTCTCCGTCTCCATCAACGAGGAGTGCGCCACCTGTCTGGGTTCGGGCGGGGCGCCGGGAACGACCTGGAAGAAGTGCGCGGAGTGCAAGGGATCGGGGAGCGTATCGTTCGGACAGGGAGGGTTCGCGGTCAATCGTCCGTGCCCCGCATGCATGGGACGGAGCGAACAACCCGCCAAGGAGTGCGGGGCGTGCGCCGGGTCCGGCAAGGTTCACCAGAAGCGCAAGATCCAGGTCTCGGTTCCGGTCGGCGTCAAGTCCGGCGCCAAGGTCCGCCTGACGGGACAGGGCGAGCGCGGCCGGAAGGGCGGGAGCCCCGGCGACCTGATCATCACCTTCGAGGTCGAGCCGCATCGTTTCTTCGAGCGCGAAGGAGCCGACATTCACGTGACGGTGCCGGTCAACCTGGCTCAGGCGACGCTCGGTTCCCGGATCCGCGTGGGTACGATCTGGCGGAAGAAGGTGGTGTTGCGCGTCCCCGCGGGCACGCAGCCGGGCACCCGCTTCAGAATCGCCGGCCAGGGAATCAATCGCGACGGAAAGACGGGGGACCAGTACGTCGAGATCAAGGTCGAGATCCCCGAGTCCCTCACCGAGGAGCAGGAAGCCCGGATCCGGGAGTTCGCGACGGCGGCCGAAATGAAGTGGTAGGACGGCCCGCCGTCGTGCTTCAGTAGCCCGTATTCGTGACCCGGTCGATGCGCCCGCCGCCCACCACCCGGTCTCCATCGAAGAGAACGCTCGACTGCCCCGGAGTGACCGCCCGCGCGGGCTCATCGAAGCGCAGTTCGATCCCGTCCCGGTTCAACGCCGCGACCGTGCACGCGAGCGCGGGCGACCGGTACCGGATCTGAACCTGCAGATTCCTGCCCGGCTCCGGCGGGGCGGTCAGCCAGTTCAGTTCCCCGACCACGACGCCGCCGACCTCGAGCAGCTCCCGCGGCCCCACCACGACCTCGCGCGTTGCGGGCCGGATCTCGAGAACGTGATACCGTTCCGCGCGCCCCCCGCCGATGCCCCTGCGCTGCCCGACGGTGTAGCCCGAGTAGCCGTTGTGGCGCCCCACAATGCGGCCCCGCGTGTCCACAATGGCGCCGGGAGAGAGGGCGGGATGGGTCGGCAGCAGCTTCTTCGCCAGCAGGTCCCGGTAGTTCCCGGTGGGGACGAAGCAGATCTCCTGGGACTCCGGCTTGTCGGCGGTCTCCAGCCCCAGCTGCCGCGCCCGCGAGCGCACCTCCGGCTTGGTGAGTTCGCCCAGCGGGAAGTGAAGAAGACCCAGGAGGTCGGCCGGGAGCCCCCAGAGGAAGTAGGACTGGTCCTTGGAACGGTCGCGGCCGCGGAGCAGCATCGGCTCCCCGTTGTTCCGCTCGAGGCGGGCGTAGTGGCCCGAGGCGACCCCGTCGCAGCCCAGGACGCGCCCGCGCTTCAGCAGATCCCGGAACTTCGTGTTCGAGTTGCAGCGCACGCACGGGTTCGGGGTGCGCCCCCGCCCGTACTCGGACACGAAATCGTCGATCACATCGCGGGTGAACTCGTCCTCGACATCGAAGACGTAGTGGGCAATCCCGAGCCGGTCCGCGACCAGCCGCGCGTCCCGGATCCCCTCCAGTCCGCAGCACGTCTTCCTGCTCTCGGCCGCCTCGCCGCTGTAGCAGAATGTCTTCATCGTTGCGCCGACCACGTCGTGACCGGCCTCCACGAGCATGGCCGCGGCGACGGACGAGTCGACCCCGCCGGACATCGCGACCAGGATGCGCATGCGGTTCGGCCGGGTATTCACGGCGACACGAGGGAGAGGGTCCGGTCGACGGCTTCGGCGACGGCCAGGACCACCGGCGCGGCATCCCGGCTCCGGTTGAGCCGCCCGAAGCTGAGACGCAGCGCGGCCGCGCCGTCGCCCGGGTAGAGCGCCGCAAGGGTGCCGCTGGGCGCGCTCGAGCCGCTGGCGCACGCCGACCCCCCCGACGCGGCGATTCCCGACGCGTCCAGCGCCGCCAGAAGCGTGTCGGAGTCCGCTCCGGGAAGTCCCAGCGAGAGGATGTGCGGCGCCCGTGGCAGGGAGCCCGCATTGACCCTCGCGCCCGGTATGCGCGCCAGCAGCCCGGTCTCCACCGCATCCCGCAGGGCCCCGAGCCTGGCCGACTCGGCGGGTGCCTCGGCGACCGCCAACCGCACGGCTTCCGCGAGACCCGCCGCCCCGGCTACGTCCTCGGTCCCGGGGCGCAGCCCGCGCTCCTGCCCCCCGCCGAAGTGGAGCGGCCGCAGGGTGCCGAAGTCCCGCGCGATGAGCGCACCCGTTCCCTTGGGCCCGTAGATCTTGTGACCGGTGAGAGTCAGAAGGTCCGCCGGCGCCTCCGCCCATTCGAACGGAATCTTCCCCACCGCCTGGACCGCGTCGCTGTGGAGCGGAACGCCGTGGCGCCGGCACAGCAACCCGATCTCCGCAATCGGCAACACCAGGCCCGTCTCGTTGTTCACCCACATGCAGGAAACCAGACCGGGGCGGTCGTCCCGGAGCGTCCCCTCCAGGGCGTCCAGGTCGAAGGCCCCGGCGCGAAAGCCGATCACGGTATGGCGGCCGCCCTCCCGCCGCGCCCGCTCCGCCGCCTCCAGGACGGCGGGGTGCTCGACGGCGGAGGTCACGACATGGGGAACGACCCCGGCCTCCAGGTCGTGCCGGATCCGTCCCAGCACGGCCAGGTTGTCCGATTCGGTGCCCCCGCGAGTGAACAGGACCCGGTCCGGGGTGACGCCCAGCGACGCCGCCACCGATGCCCGCGCCGCCTCGAGGCGGCCTCGCGCTCGGCGCCCCCACGCGTGCCCGCTGGAGGGATTGCCGAAGTCCTCCGCCAACGATGCCGACATGGCGGCGGCCACTTCCGGGCGCACCGGCGTGGTGGCCGCGTGGTCCAGGTAGATGGGCGGTGATATGCCGGGCACCTGCGGATGCCTCCGGTTCGGGGGACGATCCCTCAATATGGCGAACTGCGGCCCTGCGCGGGACGGAGCGGCCAGCCCATTTGTTCCCAACACAAGGTTGCGAGAGAGACGGCGGGGGCTATCGTTGGGCGCGTTCCGGGACCGACCGCGACCGGAGAAAAGACAGGTACACCCCAGGGACAAGGGAGCCACGGTGACCCCTCCACCGCAGCAACCGGTCCGCAATGCGCCGAGCCGTCGACGCGGACGCTGCGCTTACCTGGTTGGCGCCGTCCTTGCTTTGGCTTGTGGTGAAGGTGAGCCCGGCTCCGTCAACTCCATGGCATGGCTCACCGAAGGCGAATACCGGTTCAGTGGGGATCCGGATCGCAATGTGCTCTTCTCACAGATTCCGGTCCTGCGGGCGGATCCGCATCGGGACCGCGTGTTCGTACTCGACTTGCAGGACGCGGAATTGAGCGTGTGGACGCATGACGGCTCGCTGGCCTTCGTACTCGGGGGGGCGGGCGAGGGTCCGGGAGAGTTCACATTCCCGACACGTGTGGAATTCACGGACGGCGGCGGGTTCTATGTGCGCGAGGGATGGGGATCCCGGTTCACCTTCTACGGGGCGGACGGCACCCTGGAACGGACCGACGCCGGCGGGACAACCGCGCTCCGGTACCAGGATCACGGAGTGACACTGGAGGCGCCGACAGGCCGCGATGGCTACTTCGCCGTTCCATCGATCGGATCGAGTGTTTTCGTGGAGCGGAAAATCGATCGTTATCCGCTACTGCGCGTGCGTCGTTCGGACAGCGGCGGTTGGCGTGTCGGGTTCTGCTGCCGGAATCCATATCGTTTCGCGATGCGACGGACACCCACGTCTGGGGGATATGGAAGGATTCGCTGGGCGTGCCCCATGTTGTGGGCCGAAGGCTCGTGGCGATCCCCGTGAGCCGGTAGCCCGTGCCGGGGCCATGAGCCTCGCGAAGAGGAGGACGCGACGGGGTTCCGTCTCCAGACAGCGGTTGCCACGGTGCCCCGGGGACCGTCCGCGCGCGGGAATCCCGCCTGCCCTTGCCGGGGACGCTGCCGAGGGGTGCTTGATGCGCACGCGTTTCCCGGTAACTTCATGACGCCTGGACCGGCGTCGCACGCCCCGACGGTTCCCCATCGGCCGGGGACCGAGTTCAGTCCCCTTCTTCCGAAAGACCCGCCCTTCCATGAACCTTCACGAATACCAGGCCAAGGAACTCTTCCGCGCCGCCGGCATGGCGGTGAACCCCGGCGAAGTCGCCCGCGACCCCGGCGCCGCGCGGGCTCTGGCGCAGTCGTACGGGGGCAGCGCGGTCGTCAAGGCCCAGGTGCACTCGGGGGGCCGGGGGAAGGCCGGCGGGGTCAGGCTCGCGCACTCTCCGGCCGAGGCCGAGCGACACGCCGGAGCCATTCTGGGAATGACCATCAACGGGCTCGTCGTCCACGAGGTCCTGGTGTCCCCCATCGAGAGTATCGAGTCGGAGGCCTACGTCGGAGTCCTGGTCGACCGCGAGGGGCAGTGTCCCGTTTTCATGGTCTCCGCAGAGGGGGGCGTCGACATCGAGGAGGTCGCGGCCACGAACCCCGCCGCCATCCACCGTCTCCGGGTCGATCCCCGCTACGGGCTGCTGGCCCACCAGGCCTACGGACTCGCCACCCGTCTGTACAGCGACTCCGGTCTGGCGCGGCAGGGTGCACGGGTCATCTCGCAGCTCTACGACGTCCTTGTCGACAACGGTGCGTCGATGGCCGAGATCAACCCGCTGATTTCCACGACCGAAGGGCAGGTCAAGGCGATCGACGCCAAGGTGAGCATCGACGACAACGAGCTGTTCCGCCGCCCCACCATCGCCGCATTGCGCGACCCCGGCTCTGAGTCACCCGCAGACCTGCAGGCCCGGGAGGCCGGACTGAGCTTCGTCAAGCTGGACGGGAACGTGGGATGCTGCGTGAACGGGGCGGGGCTCGCGATGGCGACGATGGACCTGGTCAAGTACTACGGCGGCGAACCCGCCAACTTCCTCGACATCGGAGGCTCGTCCAATCCGGACAAGGTCGTGGCGGCGCTGGAGATCATCACCTCGGATCCCGGGGTGAAGGTCATCCTCTTCAACATCTTCGGCGGAATCACGCGCTGCGACGATGTGGCCAACGGGATCGTCGAGGCCGTCCGCCGGATCGACATGGGGGTCCCGCTCGTGATCCGCCTGACGGGCACCAACGAGGAACTCGCGCGAGAGATTCTGGCCGGGGCCGGACTCGCGGCGGTGGCGTCCATGGACGAAGTGGTCGAGCAGGCGGTGCGGCTGGCCGGATGACGGGAACCGCACCGAGACACTCATGGCCGCTCGGCACGGCGGCCGCACCGGGACCATCCAGGGAGACTCATGTCGATATTCGTTGACGGGAACAGCCGCGTGGTGGTGCAGGGGATCACGGGCCGCGACGGTTCGTTTCACACGCGCCAGATGATGGCGTACGGCACCCGCGTAGTGGCGGGGGTGACGCCGGGCAAGGGCGGCCGGGATTTCGAAGGCCCGGAAGGCCGGGAGGTGCCGATCTTCGACACCGTCGCCGACGCGGTGGCCGAAACCGGTGCCGACAGTGCGGTGGTGTACGTGCCTCCGGCCTTCGCGGCGGGCGCGATCATGGAGGCCGCCGACGCCGGGGTCGGCTTCATCGTCTGCGTGACCGAGGGGATTCCGGTTCTGGACATGACCCGCGCCCACGCGCTGGCCCGGGATCGCGGCAGCCGCGTGCTCGGCCCCAACTGTCCGGGCATCATCTGCCCCGGCAAGACCACGCTGGGGATCATTCCGGGCCGGATGGTGACCCCGGGGCCGGTAGGACTCGTTTCACGGTCCGGCACCCTCACCTACGAGGCCGTCCACCACCTCACCCGCGACGGCCTCGGCCAGACGACCTGCGTCGGGATCGGGGGCGATCCCCTGATCGGGACGAGCTTCGTGGACTGCCTTGCCGCCTTCGCCGAGGACGCGGACACCGAGGCGGTGGTTCTGATCGGGGAGATCGGCGGAACGGCCGAACAGGAAGCCGCCGCCTGGGTGAGTGCGAACCTCGACATCCCCGTTGTCGGATTCATCGCGGGGCGAACGGCTCCGCCGGGGACGCGCATGGGTCACGCGGGTGCTATTATCAGCGGATCGTCCGGCACCGCCGCCGAAAAGACCCAGGCTTTCGAGGACAATGGCATCCAGGTCGCGAAGCGCCCAGTGGAAATCTCCGCTCTCGTTGGAGCGGCGCTGGCACGCTAGCCGTCCGCGCATGATGGCGGGTTACCGCCCTGTCGACCCGTGAGACTTCGCCGGCTTCTGCCCACGCCCCCGATCCTGACGAGTTCCGGGAACGATGCCTGGGAGTTCCTGTGCAGCCATGCGGCGGGACTCGATCCGGATCATCGCTTGCGCCTGTCGGTCAGCCGGGTCGTCCAGGGCGGGGGAACGCCGCGCCTCGGGTCCCTGGCCTGTCGCGTGGACCTCCTCGATCTGGGCGGTGACAGCGTACCGCCCGGTCTGATTCTGTGCCTGGACGAGAGGGGCGGGGGGGATGGGGGGCGCCTCGCCCGCGCGACCTGGGTGGCGTGGGGGCTGCCACGACCCTCGGTGAACCTGTTCCTGGTGCCGCTGCTCGCTCGGGCGTCCGCCGAAATGCACGACGCCGATACTCAGGCAATACATGAGATCATATTATCTAACACGTTTTTAGAAAATAATATACCGTCAAGGGTGACCGTAGAGGATGCCCTCACGCCGTTGAGCTATCGGATCTACCCGGACTCGCCCATTGCCGAAATCCAGCAGCTGATGATGCGCCGGGGCGTGGCGGCGCTCCCGGTCGTAGGCGCCAACCATGAACTGCTGGGAATCATCACGAGCGCCGATGTGCTGACTCACACTCTGTCGGGCCGGGAGTCCGGCGGCCCGGCCGGGAGGAACGCGCCGGTGGCCCGGGATCTGATGACCCGTTCGGTGCTGTGCGTTTCCGAGGACGAATCGCTCCTCGTGGCCAGCCGGTCCATGATCTCGCGGGGGGCTTCGATGCTGCCGGTCGTGCGGGACGGAGAAATCATAGGATTCCTCACGCGCGGGACGGTCATGCGAGCCTTTGCCGAGGCCATCGTCATCTAGTTTCTACGCGTTGAAAACTCCCCCCCCACTGACCCGCAACCATCCTCCACCAGACGAAACCGAATGAGCCAGACCCTCGCAATCATCAAGCCCGATGCCGCCGGCAGCGGCCGGACCGGCCGGATCATCGCCCACCTCGAATCGGCGGGCTTCACACTCAGGGCCGCGCGCATGGTCACGATGACCCGGGCCCAGGCCCGGGCCTTCTACGACGTGCACCGCGAGCGCCCCTTCTACGACTCCCTGGTCGCGTTCATGACCTCCGGTCCCTGCATCCCCATTGTGCTGGAAGCACCGGGCGCGGTGCGGCGGCTGCGCGAAGTGATAGGAGCCACGGATCCGGCAGAAGCGGACGCGGGCACGGTCAGGGCGCTTCACGCCGAGTCGAAGGAACGCAACGCCATACACGGTTCCGACTCGGACGAGAATGCCCGCCGGGAGATCGGCTTCTTCTTCCCGGAGTGCGACCGGCTTCCGTAGGCGAAAACGTGGTGTGACGTCGCGTTACCGACCGCCTCCCGACAGTGCCTCGCCCGACCGTGACTCGAGTGTGGGTTGACCGAACTCCCTCGTTCTGTCTATGGTAAGGATCTATGTTGCAAATCGATCTGCGGCACCTGCGGCGAACCAGGACGCTCCCCATCGAGGCACGGATCGACTCGGACAACGAGGTCTGGACCGGGTCTCAACTGACCTTTGCCAACCCGGTGGAGATAGCCGGTTCAGCCGCGCCGACCGCCGATGGGGGCGTCATCGTACGGGGCTCCTGGAAGGTGTCGCTGCTTTACGATTGCAGCCGTTGTCTGCAACAACTGAAGGTCGTGGTGACGCGGCCGCTCACCCTGGTCTACACACCGGCCGACGGGTGGGAGGCGGCGGATCCGGATGTGCGAACCATCGGGTACCGGCAGACGATGCTGGACCTGACGGACGCGATCCGGGAGGAAATCGTGCTGGAGGTGCCGCGGTACCTTCTGCCGAAGGAGGAAGAGGGTCGTTGCGTGGAATGCGGCGACCCCGTAGATCGATTCAACCAAGTGATCGAAGAAACCGGCATCGACCCTCGGTGGTCGGCCCTTCAATCCCTGAAAACCGACTAGGAAAGACATCTCATGGCCGTTCCCAAGAAACGCGTGTCCAAGCAGAGGAAGCGGAAGCGGCGGACCCACTACAAGGCCTCGGAGGCAACGCTGGGGACCTGTTCCCAAACCGGTGATCCCAAGCTCCGCCACCGGGTTTGCCCCACTTCGGGCGTCTACCGCGGGAAGGCGGTCTACGAAGTCGCCGAAGACTAGCCGTGCCGGCTCGCCACCGCGCATGCCAGTCCGCCACATGAGGATCGCACTCGACGCGATGGGGACGGACGAGGCCCCATCCAGTGAAGTTGCGGGCGCCGTGGCGGCGGTGGGGTCCGATCCGGATGTGCAGGTCATGCTGGTGGGAGACGAGGCCGCGCTGGCGGACTCGTTGAGCCGCTATCCCCGCCAGAACCGGATCACGGTGGTCCACGCGCCGGACCGCATCATGGATTCGGACGCCCCGACTTCCGCGCTCCGCAGGCCCCGCTCCTCCATCAATGTGGGGCTCAGCCTGCAGAAGGACGGAGAGGCGGACGCCTTCGTGTCGGCGGGCTCGACGGGTGCCGTCATGGCGGCATCCGTAGTACTGCTGCGCCCATTGCGGGGTGTGGACCGTCCGCCGGTGGCCACCGTGTTCCCGACCGATCACGGCCTGACCCTGGTTGCGGACGTGGGTGCCAACATCGAGTGCAAGCCACGCCAGCTTGTGGAGTTCGCACGTCTCGGCGCGATCTACATGCAGGACCTCCAGGGACTCGAGAACCCGAGCGTCGGGTTGTTGAATGTGGGGACCGAATCCGGGAAGGGCACCGAGGTGCTCCAGGCGGCACACAGGCTCCTGGGCGAGAGCGACCTCAATTTCATCGGCAACGTCGAAGGCGGCGACATCCTGCGCCACGCCTGCGACGTGGCGGTATGCGATGGCTTTACCGGCAACATCCTGTTGAAGTTCTACGAATCGGTGGCGGCCTTCGTGGTCCGCAAGCTCACGCCCGGTTTGCGCGGGAACGGTCTGCGTGCAGAGATTCAGGATCGCCTGCGCGACCTCGACTACGCCGAGCACGGCGGCGCGCCGCTCCTTGGAGTCAATGGCGTGAGTGTGATCTGCCACGGGAAGTCTTCTCCCCGGGCGATCAAGGCGGGAATCGGCGTGGCCGCGCGGGCGGTGCGCAGCGGCCTGGTAGCCCACATGGCGCGGGATCTCGCCGCAGCCAGAGAGGGTCGGTTATGAAAAACGGAGCCCCGGTGGCGAAGATTTCGGCTGCCGCCAGGTATCTGCCGGACCGTGTGATGACCAATGCGGATCTGGAACGGATGGTCGACACCAGCGACTCCTGGATCCGGGAACGCACTGGAATCGTGGAGCGCCGGATCGCGGCGGAGGGGGAGTCCACGACCGAAATGGGTGCTCGCGCGGCCAACCGCGCTCTCGCCAAGGCCGGACTCGAGCCGTCGGATGTGGACCTGATCATCGTCACAACCGCGACGCCCGACCGGTGGCTGCCCTCGACCGCCTGCGAGGTCCAGTCGCGCATCGGCGCTTCCCGGAGTTCCCTGGCCTTCGATCTCCATGCGGCCTGCACGGGCTTCCTCTATGCGGTGTCGATGGCCGAGGGGTACGTGGCGGCCGGGCGTGGCGAAGTGGTGCTGGTCGTATCGTCCGAGAAGATGTCCTCCATCCTGAACTGGGAGGACAGGGCCACCTGCGTCCTTTTCGGCGACGGGGCCGGGGCGGTGGTCGTACAGCCCTCCGAGAACGGGGAGGGGATTCTCTCCAGCTTCCACCGCTCCGACGGAGACATGGCCGACCTGCTGCAGCGCCCCGCGGGCGGAGCTGCGCGCCCCCTGGACGAGACGGTGCTGCGCGAAAAGGAACACCTGATGCAGATGTCCGGGCGCGAGGTCTTCAAGTCGGCCGTTCGATCCATGGCCAAAGCCGGCAGAACGGTGCTCGGCGAGGCCGGTCTGAACTCGGACCACGTGGACCTGATGGTCCCGCACCAGGCCAACATCCGCATCATCGAGTCCACGGCCCGGTACTCGCGGATACCGATGGAGAAGGTCTTCGTCAACCTCGACCGCTACGGCAACATCTCTTCCGCGACGATACCCGTGGGTCTGGACGAGGCCGAAGAGGCAGGGTTGATCGGCCCCGGTTCGCTGGTACTCATGACCTCGTTCGGTGCCGGTCTCACCTGGGGCGCCATGGCGATGCGCTGGTAGCGCGCACGGGAAATCGGTGAAGCAGTCCGTGTATGGGACCGCCCGGGCGGCGCGTGGATTTCTTCCGCGGGTTGCCGGGGTCGCCTGCAGTCCTCCGGCGGAATTCCCGGCACCAGCCGGGGCTGTGCATGCGGCCGGTTTCCCCGGGTGAAGACGGGGCTCCTCTTTCCCGGTCAGGGTTCCCAGCACGTGGGCATGGGACGGACACTGGCCGAACGCTTCCCGGAAGCACGGGATGCCTTCGCGGAGGCGGACGAGGTCCTGGGTTTCGGCTTGTCGAGGCTTGCGTGGGAGGGGCCGGAGGAGGCGCTTACCGCCACCGAGAACGCGCAGCCGGCGCTATACGTGCACTCTCTGGCGGCCTACCGCGTGGTGCGGACCCGGATCGGGCCGGTGGCGGGGGCCGCGGGACACTCTCTGGGCGAGCTGTCCGCCCACTCGGCCGCTGGCACCTACTCGTTCGCCGACGGCCTGCTGGCGGTGCGGCGGCGCGGCCTGCTCATGGCGCGGGCGGGTGAACGGACGCCCGGAACCATGGCGGCGATACTGGGCCTGGGGGTGGCCGAAGTCGGCGAGTTGTGCCGGGAGGCGGCCGGGAAGGGCCACACCCTGGTGGCCGCCAACCTCAACGCCCGGGGCCAGGTCGTGGTGAGCGGCGATGTGTGGGGGATCAGCTGGGCCGCCACGGCCGCAAAGAAGAAGGGCGCGAAACGGGTCATGCCGCTCAAGGTCTCCGCCGCCTTCCATTCCCCGCTCATGGGGCCCGCCGCCGAGGAGTTCGGCACCACCCTGAACGAGATACCGTTCCGGCCGCCGTCCTTTCCCGTCGTGTCCAACGTCACGGCGTGCGCGACCGACGACCCGAACCGGATCCGCGAGCTGCTGGTGCGGCAGCTGACCGCCCCGGTGCGCTGGACGGAGTGCATCGGGGAGCTGCTGTCCATGGGCGCCACCCGGTTCGCCGAGCTGGGTCCGGGGAAGGTGCTTGCGGGGTTGAACCGGCGAAACGCCGGAGGTATACCTACCTTGGCCCTGGGCACGCCCGAGTCGATCGAATCCATGGAGGAGAGCAAATGACCGAGACACCGGAACTCGCCGGCACCGTAGCGATCGTCACGGGTGGATCCCGAGGCATCGGGCTGGGGATCGCGCACGAGCTGGCACGTGCGGGTGCCCGGATCGCGGTGGTCGCCAGAGACGGCGAGCGGGCGGAGGCCGCCGCCGCCGAACTGGAGGGCGGGGGCCACGCCGCCTACCCGTGCGACATTGCCGAGTCGAGGGCATGCAGGAAGACGGTCTCCGCGGTCGAGTCCGCCCAGGGTCCGGTCGCCACACTGGTCAACAACGCCGGCATCACCCGCGACAACATCGTCCTGCGCCTGCGGGACGACGACTGGTCCGGGGTGATCGACACGAATCTCGGCGGAGCGTTCAACATGATTCGCGCGGTAGCCCGGGGAATGATGAAACGCCGCGCCGGATCCATCGTCAACGTGACGTCGGTCGTCGGCCTCATGGGGAATGCGGGACAGGCCAACTATGCGGCCTCCAAGGCGGGACTGCACGGGCTGACCAAGTCGGTGGCCAGGGAGCTGGCGACCCGCAATATTCGCTGCAATGCGGTGGCCCCCGGGTTTATCCGCACGGACATGACGGCGGACCTCGCGGAAGCCCGCGTGGCCGAGCTGAAAGACCGGATCCCGGCCGGGCGCCTCGGTGAACCCGAGGACGTGGCCGGAGTGGTCCGGTTCCTTGCGGGGCCTGCGGCGCGTTACATTACTGGCCAGATTATCGCGGTCGATGGCGGCATGACCATGCAGTAGCCGGTTGCGGCCACTGTCCGGGGTGCCTGCCCGACCGTGCCTACACAACCGCATGGAGAGAACAAGCCATGTCCGACACAGCGGAAGCCAGGGTCAAGGAAATCATCGTCGAGGAGCTCGGGGTTGAAGCCGACAAGGTGACCCCGGATGCCTCGTTCGTCGACGACCTTGGTGCCGACTCCCTTGACACCGTCGAGCTGGTCATGGCGTTCGAAGAGGAGTTCGGGATCGACATTCCCGACGAGGACGCCGAGCAGATGCGTACGGTTGGCGACGCCATTTCCTACATCGACAAGCACGCCGAATAGCGGACCGACCGACCCGGATCGGCGAATGAACCCCGGAGGGTTTCAGCCCGGCGACGCCCGGGACAATTCTCTCGGGGGTTCTTCACGGTTGGCGCGCTAGCAAGAGTCATGGGCAACGGCGGACACGGGCGCAGAGTCGCGATCACCGGCATCGGGATGGTATCGCCGGTCGGCCTCGATGTGGAGTCGAGCTGGGAGGCGCTGCTGGCGGGAACGCCCGGTGGAGGCCCCATCACCGCCTTCGACCCCGAAGGCTACGCGACCCGGATCGCCTGCGAGATCGCAGGTTTCGATCCGTTGAACCATCTGTCCCGCAAGGAAGCCCGCCGCTACGACCGTTTCGCCCAGATCGGCGTCGCGGCCGCCTCCGAGGCGATGGAGTCGGCGGGACTCACGGGCCCGCCGCCGGGATGCCCCCCGACGGACTTCGGCGTGATCCTGGGTAGTGGCGTGGGGGGAATCATCACGCTGGAGGCCAACTGCAACATCATGAGGGACAGAGGGCCGGGCAGGGTGAGCCCCTTCTTCATCCCCATGTTCATACCCGACATCATCGCCGGGCTCGTCTCGATCCGGTACGGACTCCGCGGACCCAACTACGCTACGGTGTCGGCGTGCGCCTCGGGCGCGCACGCGATCGGCGACGCCGCCCGGTACATCCGGCGAGGCGAGGCCACCATCATGCTGGCGGGAGGCTCGGAGGCGGCGGTAACCCCCATCTGCATTGCCGGATTCTCGGCCATGAAGGCCATGTCGCGGCGCAACGACGACCCCGCCGGAGCCAGCCGTCCCTTCGACGCGGGGCGCGACGGCTTCGTCATCGGCGAGGGCGCGGGCGTTCTGGTACTCGAAGAGATGGAGCACGCCCGGGCCCGGGACGCCGAGATCCTGGGGGAGCTGGCCGGTTTCGGCGCCACCGGCGACGCCTACCACATCACGGCCCCTCCTCCCGAGGCGGAGGGCGCCCGGGAAGCCATGCAGGCGGCCGTCGAGGACGCCGGACTCGCACCCGGCGACATCGACTACATCAATGCGCACGGCACCTCCACCCCGGCGAACGATCCGTCCGAGACCGCGGCCATCAAGTCCTTCCTCGGCCCCCGCGCCTACGAAATAGTGGTCGGATCCACCAAGTCCATGACGGGACACCTTCTCGGCGCCGCCGGCGCGATCGAGACGGTCATGTGCGTGATGGCCTGCCGGACCGGCCGGATCCCGCCGACCATCAACTTTCATGAGAGGGACGACGCCTGCGACCTCGATTACGCGCACGGCGGCATGGTCGAGCGACCGGTGTCGGCGGCGCTGTGCAACTCCTTCGGTTTTGGCGGGCACAACGCGTGCCTCGTGGTACGGAGATACGAGGAGTAGCAACCCGTGGAGGAAAACCACCCGGAATTCGAACGGGGTCTGTCGAGGGCTGCCGGCCCGGCCGCGGTTCGCGCGGGCACGGGCTACGATTCCCACCGCTTCGATCCCGCCCGTCCCCTGATCCTCGGCGGGGTGCACTTTCCCGACCACCCCGGGCTGAGCGGATTCTCGGACGGCGACGCGGTGGCGCACGCGGTGATCGATGCGCTCCTGGGCGCGACCGGCCTGGGTGACATCGGCACGCACTACCCCCCGGGCGACGAACGGTGGCGCGGGGCCGACTCCATGGGGCTTCTGTCACGGGTCGTGGCGATGCTGCACGCGGAGGACTGGCGCGTGGGCAACATCGACGTCACGGTCGTGTGCGAGTCCCCCAGGATCGGCCCGCGAGCCGCGGAGTTGCGCCGCCTTCTGGCCGAACGGATGGAGGTGGAGCCGGAGGCGGTATCGGTGAAGGGCAAGTCCAACGAGAAGATGGGGTGGATCGGACGCGGGGAGGGGATCGCGGTCCACGCGGTGGCCCTTGTCGCGCGCCACGCCGGGGGGACCGGTGACCGCTCCGTTCCGGGCGGGAAGGCCGCGGCCTCCACGGACCCATAGGGAACCGTGGACCGGATACTGTCCTTCCTGAGCGAACTGCCGCCGCTCCTGCTCTACCTGTTGCTGGGAGCGGGCGCGGCGGTCGAGAACGTGCTTCCGGTGGTGCCCGCGGACACGATCATCGTGACAGGCGGCTTCGTTGCCGGGCTGGGCGCGGGGAAAGTCACAGCCGTCTTCCTGAGCGTGTGGGGGTTCAATGTCGCGGGGGCCCTGGCGGTCTACGCCTTCGGACGCAGGTATGGGCCCGAGTTCTTCACCACCGGGCGTGGCCGAAACCTGTTGGCCGAGAAGCAGATGCGACGTCTCGAGGCGTTCTATGCGCGCTGGGGTGTGGCCGCGATCTTCGTGGGGCGATTCCTGCCCGGATTCCGCGCGCTGGTGCCGGTCTTCGCGGGGGTGGCGGGGCTGGGGTGGGCCAGGGTCGTGCCGCCGCTGGCGGTGGCGTCCGCAATCTGGTATGGCGCGCTGGTGCGCCTGGGGCATCTTTTCGGGAATAACGTGGATGCGGTGCGCGACGCCATGTCGAAGGCGAACCGCGGTCTCCTCGCGACGTCGGTGGTACTCGCCGTCGTCCTTGTGGCCGTGTGGTGGCGTGCCCGCCGCAGGACCGGTTAGGAGCGACGAGCCGGTGCCGCGTGAGAGCCAGGCCGAAACGCTCGCGCGACGGTACTACCTGGAACCGTTTCTGGACTTCCTGGCCCTTGAGCGGGGACTGAGACCGCGGACGCGCGGGGCCTACCGTAGCGACATCGGCCGCTTCATCGCCTATCTGGAAGAGACCGGAGTCGCCGACCCGGGGGAGGTCGGCCACCAGACCCTCGACGAGTACACCGCCCATCTGCTCCGGCGGGGACTCGCGGCCACCACGATCCGCCGGGCGCAGTCCGCGCTCCGCGCCTATTTCGGCTTCCTTATGGCCGAGGGCATCGTGCGCGCAGACCCCACCGGGCGCATGGCCCGTCCCACAGCGGCCAGGAGGCTCCCGGAATTCCTGAGCCAGGACGAGGCCGCGCAATTGGTCGAGGCGGTGGACGCCGATTCTCCCGCGTACTGGAGGGACCGCGCGGTACTGGAACTCCTCTATGCCACGGGGATGCGTGTCAGCGAGCTGACCGGGATGTCGGTGGGCGACCTCGATGCCGGGCACGGCACCACCCTGGTCTTCGGGAAGGGGGGAAAGGAACGTCTGGTGCCCGTCGGGGCGCCGGCGCTGATGGTTCTCGGCCGTTACCTGGATTCCGTTCGGCCGCGGCTCGACCGGGGGGTGGGCAGAGGAGCGCTCTTCCTGAACCGGCGGGGAACCCGGCTGAGTCGCATGTCGGTGTGGACGATCGTTTCGCGGGCGGCGCAGCGCGCCGGGATCGAGCGCCGGGTCTCACCGCACACCCTGCGTCATTCGTGCGCCACGCACCTCCTGGAAGGCGGCGCCGACCTGGCGGCGGTGCAGGAGCTTCTCGGGCACGCCGACATCTCCACCACCCAGATCTACACCCACCTGGACCGGGAACACCTGCGCGAGACGCACCGCCGGTTCCACCCGCGCGGCCGCCTCTGAGTGCACCGCGTTTGCGCGCCCGGCCTCCCCGTGCCGACCGGGACGCCTGCGCTGCGGACCGTTGCCCCTGGCTAGAGCTACGCGTGCGACCTACCGCCCGGACGACCCCGCTGATCCGTCACCCACCAGGGCAAGGAGTTCCGCGGGCGTGCGTGCCGAGCGTGCCAGGCGCAACGCCTCGGCCAGCGCCGTGTCGCGCTCGGACTGGACCAGCAGGGCGAGACTGCGCGCGTCCGCGCGGTCCAGGTAGCGCACCTGGGTCCTCCAATCGAGGTAGGCCCTGGCCACCGGGTTGTTGACGACTTCCGCGTCCATTCCCTCCTCGACCAGCCCGCGCGCGAGTTCGTCGAAGGCCGACGATGGGAGACGGACAGCCCCTCCGGCCGCGATCGCGTCCTTGGCGAGTTCGAATGCGTACTCCTCGATCCGGACATTGAACGGCAGCTGTGCCCGGTTGGCGTCGTTCAGGAGGGCCAGTTCCTCCGGCCTGGGGTCATCCACCGCCACTTCGAGATCCGGGAAGACGCCTCCGCCGGTACGGAGCATCCTTCCCGAGGCGGTCGCCACATGCTTCATTTCGGTCTCGTCCTCGGCTACGAGCCTGCCGTCATGGTGGCGGGCGCGGTGCAGCGACCGGCCCAGCGGCGTGAACCACGATCCTGTCGTGATCCTGATCTGGCGCCCGGCGGGCAGGGGATACACCGTCTGCACGACGCCCTTCCCGAATGTGCGCTGACCCACCACGACCGCACGGTCGTAGTCCTGCAGTGCCCCCGCGATGATCTCCGCGGCCGAGGCACTGTACTCGTCGACCAGGACAATGAACGGCTTGTCGGCGAGCAGGGGTGGAGAACTGGCCTGGAAGCTCTGGCGTTCCACCTCGCCCCACGCGTTGATCCCCTCGGCGCTCGCCAGCGTCTGCCCGGGAGCGAGGAGGAGGTCGACCAGATCCAGCGCCTCGTCCAGGTAGCCACCGGGGTTGCGCCGCAGATCCATGATCACCGAGTGCGCGTCGCCGTATTCCGTGAGGGTCTCCGCGAGTTCGCCGGCCACGCCCCGGGCGATCCGCGCAATGGCGATATGGGCCACCCCGTCTTCAATCTCGGTGGCCTCCAGAGCCGACACATGTACGTTGTCCCGCATGATATCCATGGGGATCGGATCCTGGATCCCGTCGCGAGCCACGCGGATCCGGACCACCGTCCCCGGCGGCCCGCGAATCGAGTCCCGCGCCTGGTCCAGAGACCAGTCGGTCGCGTCATGGCCCTCCACCCAGACGATGCGGTCGCCCACAATCATCCCCGCGCCGTCCGCCGGATAGCCGCGGAACACGGCGGTCACGGTCACCCGCGCGTTGAGCCGTCCGATCTGAACGCCGATTCCGGCGTAATTCCCGGTGGTCTGCTCGCGGAACTGGTCGTATTCGACCGGGGTGAAGACGGTTGCGTAGGGATCGTCGAGCTGCTCGATCAATCCCTGCAGGGCGCGTTCCCAGAGTGCCGAATCGCCGAGTGCCGACGAGTGGAACCGGGAGATGGTGCGAAATGCTTCGAGGAATACCTGGGCCTCGTCGGTCTCCAGGACGCCTCTGCGGGCCTCTGTCTCCTGGCCGGCAACCGGGGGCCCGAGAAGCGACAGGACGGCCGGAACAACCAGTAAAGGGCGGATTCTAAGCATGGAACTTTCGATTGTGGGTGACGGCGGACCTTCTAGATTAGGGAATATCGCACGCGACGGGTACCACCCCGTTGCAATCCCCCTCCCGCAAGGTCGAGGAAGACATGGAAGACGGGCATTCGCTCCGGGCCGTACTCTGCCAGGTGAAGCCCCGCAAGGGCAATGTCCAGGCGAACATCGCGGCCGTGCGCGAGGCGCTGGTGCCGGGTGCCGACATCTCGGTCTTTCCGGAGACGGTGCTCTCCGGATACTTCGTCGAGGGAGCGGCACTCGAAGTCGCCCTCTCGCCCGGCGGGCTGGTGGATGAGCTCGGCCCGCCGCCCGACGGATGCGGCGGCGACGTGGTGATCGGCTTCTACGAGCGGGGCCGGACCAGCGTGCGGAACAGCATGGCGTACCTGACGCCCGGCGACGGCCGGTACGAGATCGTCCACATCCACCGGAAGGTGTTCCTGCCCACCTACGGAATCTTCGAAGAGGCCAGGTTCGTGGAGCCGGGCCGCGAGGTCCACGCGTTCGAGACGCGCTTCGGCCGGGTGGGGATGCTGATCTGCGAGGACCTCTGGCACTCGATGACCCCGACGATACTGGCCCTCGACGGCGCCGACCTGCTTCTGTGCGGCTGTGCGTCGCCGGCTCGCGGGTACGAGGCTTCCCGGTCGCGCCCGGCCAACCTGGCCGAGTGGGACCGGATCGCGGCACGCACCGCCAAGGAGCACGGAATCTTCGTCCTGCTGTCGCATCTGGCGGGGTCCGAGGGCGGCAAGCTCTTCGCGGGAGGGTCGACCGCGTGGGGACCGGACGGGACACTGCTGGGGCGCGGACCGCTCTTCGGGGACGGCAGCACCCCCGTCACCCTGGATCTTCACGAGATCACCCGCGCCCGGACCGAGTCACCCTTCCTGTCCGACCTGAGGACGGCGCTGCCGCACCTCCAGCGCTCCCTCGACGAATCCCGGGTGGGGGATCGATCACGCGACAGGGCAAGCGCGGCGCCACCGGCCGCGGCGAAGTCCACCCCGGTCCGGCGGCCGGCCGAAGGCGCCGGCGACCGGCCCAGCGAGGTGGACCGCGGGCTGCTCGCCATCCAGCCTGCGCTGGTCGAGGCGGCTCTCGTGGAGTTCATACGCGAGGAGGTGGCCCGCCATCGAGGATTCTCCAGGGTCGTGGTCGGAGTATCGGGCGGCGTGGACTCGGCGGTGTCGCTATTCCTCGCGTGCCGGGCGCTGGGCCCGCAGAACGTGTTCGCCTTCCGCCTCCCCTACGCAACCTCCAGTCCCGACAGCCTCTCCCATGGGGCGCTGGTGATCGACGCGGCGGGGGCGCGGGAACGCACGATCGACATCACCGGCGCGGTGGACGCGTATATCGAGGCCCACGAGCCCGACGTGACCGACATGCGCCGGGGGAACATCGCGGCACGCCAGCGCGCGGTGGTCCTCTTCGACCAGTCGGCCAAGCTGGATGCGCTTCCGCTCGGAACGGGAAACAAGAGCGAGCGCCTGCTCGGCTACTTCACCTGGCACGCGGACGATTCGCCCCCGATCAACCCGTTGGGCGACCTCCTCAAGACGCAGGTGTGGGCGCTGGCCCGCTACCTCGGGGTTCCGTCGGTGGTAGTGGACAAACCGGCCAGCGCCGACCTGGTTCGGGGGATCCACGACGAGGACGAGCTCGGCATTTCGTACCACCTGGCGGATCCGATTCTGCACTGGCTGCTGAAGGGCCGCGACATCGATGCGATGGTCCGGCTCGGCTTCCGCCGGGACGAGGTGGCGATCGTGTGGAAACGGCTGTCGTCGACGCATTGGAAGCGCGAACTGCCCACCGTGGCGCTGCTCTCCGAGAGCGCGATCGGGGAAGGGTATCTTAGGCCGGTGGATTACTAGTGTCATGTCACACCTCACACGTCGGGGGGATACCCGCCGCACCGTCTTACGACATGTCAACTATGGCTGCCTATCTCTGCTTTCATCCACACGAATCAGCGCATTTGATTTCGTCCGTGACCCGTGTCGCCCCCGAATGGGCAGAATCGTCAACTCCCCGTCCATGATCCCTGCCAGCTCCTCCTCCCGGCGCCAGTGCGCCTCGAGCTCGGCCACCTCCATCGACAGCAGGCGCGACTCGTTCTCTTCATGGACCGCGATCTCCAGCGCCACCCGCCCGACCCGCCCGACATCGCCGAGCTGTGTCGGTTTGCGCAGGATGCGCGCGGGCAGCCGGGCAGGCCCGCCCGCGGCATCGATGAGTCTGGCCGCCCTGTCGACACGCTTCTCCGAAGCGCCCGCGAAATGGTGGTAGGCGAGGAGCTTTCTCATCGTGCGGTTCGCCTCCTGGCCCCGCAGTTGAAATCCCCTCTCGTCGCTTGCCCCGCAAAACGGACAGAAGACCAGAATCCGGACCGAGTCGTTCGCGGCCTGCAACACCACATCCTGCCGACTCGAGTACGCCACCCGGTGGATCGCGCGGCCGCATCGCGCACACTCGCCGTCGCCACGCCATGCGGTGCGTCCGAAACGCAGCAGCCGCGCTCCCCTGGTGACAAGCCCCGGGACATTCTCCCACAGGAGCCACGCGCCGATGAAACTCAGACCGCCCGTAGCCCAGGAGCTCCCGATCGCCACTGCCGCGCCGACGCTGCCCGCCACCGACAGCTTCCGGAACCGCTCCTTCCGCCGGCGCAGTTCCTGGCCGTAGCGCCACCACGCCTCCTCCCGGAGCTCCGCCCTGCCGACGCGCACGATCTCGAGCGGTCCGGCGCGGAGCAGCGCCACATTGTCGGTGCTTGACAGCATGCGGCCCTGGTCCGTCACGAGCTTCTCCAGCTCCTCGAGCGCCTCCCAGCGCGACTCCATCGGCACCAGCGACCAGCGGGAGCACCCGCGGCAGATGAGCCAGAGACGGCCCTTCACGGGGTCGTAGGCGACGCGGCGGCCCCGGTCGAGGTGCTCGAGGGCGTCGTTGGGGGCGAAGTCGCGCCCGCAGACCAGGCATTTGCGGTACATGCTCATGATGAACTGCATATTATACGCGGCGGGACATCCACGCGTTCGGAATCCGGATCGGAGCGGCCATGCTGGCGGTCATCGACAACTACGACTCCTTCACCTGGAACCTCGTCCAGATCCTGGGCGAGCTGGGCGAGGAACCGCGGGTCTTCCGCAACGACACGGTCACTCCCGCCGAGTTGAAGCGCCTGGGAATCAGGCGGCTGGTCGTGTCGCCGGGGCCGTGCACTCCGGCGGAGGCAGGCGTCAGCGTGGAGGCCGTTCGCGAGCTGGGACCGTCGACTCCCACGCTCGGTGTCTGCCTCGGCCACCAGTCCATCGCCGAGGCGTACGGGGGGCGCACAGTCCGCGCCGCCCGCACCGTCCACGGCAAGGTCTCGCCGATCCGGCACAACGGCGACCCGATCTTCGCCGGGATCCCCTCGCCGATGCGGGTGACCCGCTACCATTCGCTGGTCGCGTCGTCGCCGCTTCCGCGCGGACTCGAGCCGATCGCCTGGAGCAACGATCCGGCCGACGGGGGCGAGATCCAGGCCCTTCGGCACCGTGCACACCCGGTCTGGGGGGTTCAGTTCCACCCCGAGTCCTGGTTCACCGAGGGCGGCCGCCGGCTGCTGCGGAACTTTCTCGGCCTCGCCCGCACCTGACCCGCGAACCCCCACTCTCCCGTTGCCAGCGGGCCCGCTCGCGGGTAGATTCAGGTCCGTGATTCGCACTAACGATCCGGGTCTTCGCGCCCCCTCCGGGGCGCTTTCGTGAGCCGCGTTCTCGGGGTCATCCCGGCGCGGTTGGGGTCCTCCCGCCTCCCTCGCAAACCCCTTCAGCCCCTCCTCGGCAAGCCCCTCATTCTCTGGGTCTGGGAACGGGCACGCCGCATGGATTTCCTGCACCGCGTGGTGGTGGCCACCGACTCCGACGAGGTGGCCGAGGTGTGTCGCGAAGCCGGTGCGGAGGTCTTTCTCACCTCGTCGCGGCATGCCACGGGAAGCGACCGGGTGTGGGAGGTCGCCGAGCGCCTCGCGGACAGCTTCGACGTGGTGGTGAACGTCCAGGGGGACGAGCCGCTGGTTGCGCCCGACACGGTCAGGGCGGCCGTCGCCATGGTCCGGAGCGGGTTTGACGCAGGCACCTGTGCCACCGCCGTGCGCGACGCCGAGGAGTGCCGGGACCCGTCGGTGGTCAAGGTGGTGCGGGCCGGCAACGGCAGGGCGCTGTACTTCTCAAGGGCCCCGATCCCCTACGGCCATGACCGGACGGGTGGACCGCGTCCCTGGCGCCCGGGCCGTCACCTGCGGCACGTCGGCATCTACGCCTACGGTTCGGAGGCGCTGGAGCGCTGGGTGGCGTTCGATCGCTCGGCGCTGGAGGTCGAAGAGGGACTTGAGCAGTTGCGTGCCCTCGAAAACGGCATGCGGATCGGCGTGGCGCTGGTCGCGGAAGCGGCCGCGGGCGTGGACACGCCGCAGGACCTGGCCCGCATGGAACGGCGTTTGCGGGCAATGGGATACGGGCCGGGCGGCGTGCGGGCCGCCATCAGGAACGAAACGGCGGGTGTGGCATGAGGTCGGGAGCCGGAACGGGGAACAGAGCACTCAACCAGTGGCCAGGAGCGACGACGACACCATGACCCGGAACGGTTTGGACCAGACACGGTACATCTTCGTCACCGGCGGCGTGGTTTCTTCGCTGGGGAAGGGAATTGCCGCCGCCTCGCTCGGCGTGCTGCTGAAGCAGCGCGGCCTGCGCGTCACCCTGCAGAAGCTCGATCCCTACATCAACGTCGACCCCGGCACCCTCTCGCCACTCCAGCACGGCGAAGTCTTCGTCACCGAGGACGGCGCGGAAACGGACCTCGACCTGGGCCACTACGAGCGCTTCATCGACGCCAGCCTGTCGCAGGAGAACAACACAACCACGGGACGGATCTACCGAACGGTCATCAACAGCGAGCGCCGGGGCGACTACCTGGGGCGCACGGTGCAGGTCATCCCGCACATCACCGACGAGATCAAGCGGTCGGTGAGGGTGCTGGCCGAGGGGCACGACGTGGTGATCAGCGAGGTCGGGGGAACGGTGGGCGACATCGAGAGCCTGCCGTTTCTCGAGGGCATCCGGCAGTTCCGGCAGGAGGTCGGCAGCCGGGCCCTGCACGTCCACCTCACCCTGGTCCCGTACATCCAGGCGGCCGGCGAACTCAAGACCAAGCCCACCCAGCACTCCGTGCGCGAGCTGATGCAGACGGGGATTCAGCCCGCCGTGCTGCTCTGCCGCACCGAGCACGCGCTCGACGAGGACATCAGGGCGAAGATCGCCGGCTTCACCAACGTCGACCCCGACGGGGTGATCGAGGCGCTCGACGTGGAGACGATCTACGAAGTCCCCCTCGAGCTGCGCCGCCAGCGGCTGGACGACTTCGTGCTGAAGTGTTTCGGAATCACCGCGCCCGAGCCCGACCTCCGTGCCTGGTCGAGGATCGTGGAGCGGATCAAGGCGCCGACGCGGGGCACGGTCCGCATCGCGGTGGTGGGCAAGTACACGGAACTCGTGGACGCGTACAAGTCGGTGGAGCAGGCGCTGATCCACGGCGGCATCGCGAACGACGTCGAGGTGGCCATCGACTGGATCGGGAGCGAGAAGCTGGAACAGGGACTCGATCCGTCCTTCCTGGCCGCGTACCACGGCCTGCTCGTCCCCGGGGGCTTCGGCGACCGGGGCATCGAGGGCATGATCACCGCCATCCGCTGGGCGCGCGAGAACGGACTGCCCTTCCTGGGCATCTGCCTCGGGCTCCAGTGCGCGGTGATCGAGTTCTCGCGCACCGTGGCCGGGCTGCGGGGGGCGCATTCCTACGAGTTCGACCAGGCGTCTCCCCACCCGGTCATCTGTCTCATGGACGAGCAGCGCAACGTGATCACCAAGGGCGGCACCATGCGCCTGGGGGCCTACCCGGCGCGGCTCGCCGCCGGCTCGCTGGCCGCGAAGGTGTACGAAGCGGAGGAGATCAGCGAACGCCACCGGCACCGGTATGAAGTCAACAACGACTATCGCGTGCGTTTGCAGGCCCGGGGGATGGCCTTCAGCGCGACATCGCTGGACGGCAAGCTGGCGGAGATGATCGAGCTGCCGGACCACCCCTGGTTCGTGGCCGGCCAGTTCCATCCCGAACTGAAGAGCCGCCCCACCCGGCCCCACCCCCTCTTCGCGTCCTTCGTCGAGGCGGGGGCCGCGCTCGCGCTGGGCGTTCCCGGAGCGAAGCCGGCAACGGTGCCGATCCCCGAGCCCAAGACGGCGGCGTTGGGCGCTTGACGGGCCGTGGTGGATTCCAGTCCGGCGGGTCGCATGGTCCTGGACGATGCATCGTTCCGAGCCGGGGGCGGGGATTTCTTCCTCATTGCGGGCCCCTGCGTGCTGGAGGACGACGAGCTCAACGTTGCCGTGGCGAGGGCCGTTCGGAGCGCGGGCCGCGAGCTGGGCATTCGGGTCGTCTTCAAGGCTTCCTTCGACAAGGCGAACCGGTCCCGCCTCGCCTCCGCGCGGGGTCCGGGGCTGTGCCGCGGCCTCGAGAAGCTCGCTGCGGTTCGCAAGGAGACCGGACTCCCGGTCCTGACCGACATCCACGAGCCGGCACAGGCCGGCCCCGCCGCCGAGGTGGCCGACGTGCTGCAGATCCCCGCCTTCCTGTGCCGCCAGACGGCGCTCCTCGTGGCGGCGGGGGAAACGGGGAGGGCGGTGAACATCAAGAAGGGCCAGTGGATGTCGCCCGGGGCGATGGCCGGTGCGGTTGAGAAGGTGCGCGCCGGCGGTTCCGGCCAGGTGCTGGTGACCGAACGGGGAACGTCCTTCGGTTACGGGGACCTTGTCGTCGACATGCGGAACTTCTCCCGAATCCGCAAGGCCACCGGCGCCCCCGTGGTATTCGACGGCACGCACTCGGTGCAGCGGCCGGCGGGATTGGCGGACGGGTCCACGGGCGGGTCGCCGGAACACATCGGCGCGCTGGTCCGGGGAGCGGTGGCGGCGGGGTGCGACGGACTCTTCCTCGAAGTGCACCCGAACCCGCCGGCCGCACCCTCCGACGCGACCAGCATGCTCCCGCTCGACGGGCTGATTCCGCTGTTGCGAGAGGTGGTGGCCATCCGCGCGGCCGTGGCCCGGGTGGCGGCCGAATGACCCGGGCCACGATGGAGATTCCGGAGGCAACCGCGCGGCGCGTTCGGCTGGTCGTACTGGACGTGGACGGTGTTCTCACGGATGGCGGAATCTACATTGGTGTCAGCAACGGAGATGAGTGCGAGTTCAAGCGGTTCGACGTGCAGGATGGCCTGGGAGTCAGGATGATGCGCGATGCGGGCATACACGTGGCGATCGTGTCGGGGAGGGTCTCGGCGGCGACGGACATCCGCGCCGCCGAACTCGGTATCGAGGACGTGTACCAGGACGCCGGTGCGCGCAAGGTGCCCGTACTCGAGAAGCTCCTCGCCGCGCGCAGCGTCGGGTGGGAGGAGGTTGCTCTGCTGGGCGACGACCTGGCCGATCTTCCGGCGCTCAGGCGCGTGGGTCTGGCGGCGACGGTGGCGAACGGGGTGCTGGAGGTGCGCCGGGTCGCCACCTGGCAGAGCTCGCGGGAAGGGGGGCGGGGGGCGGTTCGGGAATTCGCCGAGGCGCTCCTGCGTGCCCGCGGACAATGGGACGGACTGGTCGATGGGTACTGTCGCAAGCGCGGCGGCTGACGGGGTGGCCGGTGCCGGTGCGAAGGCCGGCGGGAAGGACGCTCCGGCGCGCCTGAGGGACAGGGGCCTTCTCGAGGAAGGGCGCCGCGTGTTGCGCCTGGAGGCCGAGGCGGTGGCCGGGCTGGCCGAACGCCTGGGGGACGGCTTCGTGCGCGCGGCGGACCTCATCGCCGCATGCCGGGGCAGGGTGGTGGTGTCGGGGATCGGCAAGTCGGGACTGGTGGCCCGCAAGGTGGCCGCGACCCTGACCTCGACGGGCACGCCGGCCGTGTTCCTGCACCCGGTCGAGGGACTCCATGGGGACTTGGGCATCGTCGAAGGCGGGGACGTCATGATCGTGCTCTCGAAGAGCGGCGCCACCCGTGAACTGGAAGGGATGCTGGCGTTCGCCGATACGCACTCGGTCCCGGTCGTGGCGCTGACCGGCCGCCCGGATTCTCCCCTGGGACGCCGGGCCGCGGCGGTGCTCGACTGTGGCGCGGCCGCCGAGGCGTGCCCCCTCGATCTCGCCCCGACCACCTCCACCACCGCCGCCCTCGCCATGGGGGACGCGCTCGCCGTCGCGCTGCTCAAGCGGCGGGGATTCGATTCGGGCGACTTCGCGCGCATCCATCCCGGCGGCTCGCTGGGCCGCCGCCTGACTCTGCGCGTCCGGGACGTGATGGAGGCCGACGACTACCCCGCGGTCGCGCCGCGCTGCACGGCGCGCGAGGTCATCGGGCCGCTCGCTCGAATGCGCGGGACCGTGCCGGTGGTCGGCGGGGACGATTCGGTGGTGGGCGTTGTGACAGCGGGAGATTTGACCAGATTCATGGAGCGCAACGAGGACTTCCGGGATTCGCCGGTCTCCGATTTCATGACCCGGTCGCCGAAGGTGGCGTCACCGGAGGAACCGGGAGCGGTTGCGGTGCACAGAATGGAGGAACACGGAATCATGGCTTTGCCCGTCGTCGATTCGGGCCGGCTCGTCGGAGTCGTTCACCTGCACGACCTCCTGCGGGCCGGAGCAGTGTAATGGCGGCTCGAAACAGACCGCCGCGGTCACTGCCGGCGTGGCCGGCCAGGTTTGCCGCATTCGCCGCCCTTGCCGCCGCGGCGTGCCTGAACGCCGCCGACGACACCGCCGGCACGGAGTTCGAGGAGGCCTCCGCCGACGACGTCATGTACGTCGTGTCGCACAACATGTCCAAGGACGGCATTCGGGAAGCGCGGCTGGAGGCGGACAGCATGTTGATGTGGAACGACTCCACCCACAGCTGGGTGATGCGGATGACCCTGCGGGTCTACGACGAGCGGGGTGGCCAGCGGGCCACCATCACCGCCGACCGGGGGCGTTTCGACATGGCCACGAACGAGCTGATGGCCGTCGGAAACGCGGTGCTCAGCATCCCCGGCCAGGACCGGGAGATCCGCACCGAGGTGCTCAACGTCTCACAGGACTCCGATCGGGTGTGGAGTGATGTGACCGTGGTCATGCGAGAGGCGGGATGCGAGATCGAGGGCGATCGCCTGGAGTCGGACATTTCATTCAACCAGGTGAAGCTTTGGGGCACGCGGGAACGGGATTGTCCCGAACGATGACGCGACGGGAAGAACCGGACGGGGCATGTCCGCATCCGGCAGGTTCCGGAAGTCCGCCGGGACGGCCGGGGTGGCGGCGGGGACGGCCGGGTGCCGGCCGCGCCAATGTCGGCGCCGTTGCGGCCACTCTTCTGGGGATCTTCCTCTGGCCGGGCCTGGCGCCCGCACAGGAAAGGGATTGCCAGCTCGTCAAGGTGGGTGGCTACACCGAGAGCCGGCGCCAGGACTCCATCAACTACACGCACCGGGCGTCGGGCGGTGTGGACTATCGATGTACGGACGGCACTCGGATCCTGGCCGATTCCGCCGTGGTCTGGGAGCACAGCGGAAACGCCTTCTTCTTCGGCAGCGTTCACTTCGAGGATCCGGACACCGAACTCGACGCCGACTCCGCGCGCTACCTGGACATTACCCGGGAACTGATCGCGTACTCCAACGTGGTGCTTACGGACCGCAAGGGTGGCGCGGTCATCCGGGGGCAGACGCTCAGCTACCTTTCCGAGTCCCGATTCAGGAACGAGGACCGGATCCTGGTGTACGGCGGCAGTCCTCGTGCCGTCGTCTATCCGGCGCGGCGTCCGGCAGCGCCCGTTTCGGTGGCTGAGACGGACCCCGCCGAGGAGGGCGCCGGCGGGCAGGGCGAAGATCCCGCCGCGGACAGTCTGACGGGTGAGGCAGGGGATCCGGCCGAGGACAGCATTGCCGAGCAGGCCGGGCCGGTTTCCGACAGCGCGGACGCAACGGTCGTTCCGGAGGACGACAGCCTTCAGGCCGGCACCGGTGATCCGGTGGAGGACAGCCTGGCGGGACTCCCGGGACGCGCGCCGGGCGCGGGCCTCGAGGACGAGTTCGCCGAGCTCGCCAGGTTGGACAGCCTCGCGGGAATCACGGCCGAGCCATCCGCGGAAACGGACGCCGAACCCGGGGCGGATGCCGTTTCCGCGGGAGCCGCCGTGGATTCGGTCACTCCGCTCCCCTACGAGGTCGAAGCGCCCCGGATCATGATCGACGGACGCCGGTTCTTCCGTGCGGGCGGTGGGGTGGTGGTGACGCGCGATTCCCTCCGCGCCGCCGGCGATTCGCTCGACTACGACCAGGACGTCGGTGCGATGCTGATCCTGGGTGAGGCGAGCGTCGAGGACAGCGGTTTTCGCTTGAAGGGACTTTCCGTCGCCGTGACGCCGACCGCCGGCCTCGACGAGGAGATCCTCGCCAGGGAGGACGCCGAGTTGACCGGCGAAGAGGTCCTCATGACGGCACCGGCCATCCGCCTCTTTCTGGAGGACGGCCAGGTGGGCCGGCTCGTGGCGCTTCCGACGGTTCCGCGCTTCGCGGACGACGGCGCGGAGGTGTTGGACACCGCGGGTCTGACGCCGGGTGACGCCGAGCGGGTACGCGCAATGGCCGAGGCGGCGGCCGCCGCGGCAGCGGAGGAGGATTCGCTGAACAGTCCGGATTCGCTGCCCCGGCCCTCCGTCGTCGCCGCGGAATTCAACCTGACCGGAGACTCGATCGAAGTCCTGTCGCCGGGTCAGTTGCTGGATGTCGTCACGGCGGTGGGAGCGGCCCGTGCCGACGCGATGGGCCAGGATTCGCTGGCCGGTGAAGACCTTCCCGAGATCGCCAGGAACGACTGGATGGAAGGGGAGACGATCATCGCCCGGTTCGCACCGGCGGATTCCGGAGAGGATTCGGCCGCCGCCGATCCCGGTCCCGCCGGTACGCGTGCACGGCTCGAAACGCTGACAGCGGTCACCGATGCGCGCAGCTTCTACCGTCTCTACACTTCGGACACGACACAGGCGGATGCGGACACCACCGGTGCGGCACCCGTCGCGAACCCGGATGAACCCGATCCGGCACCGGAGGAACTCCCGGCGGCCACGGAAGAAGCCACCACAGCCACGGAGGAAGCCGCCACAGACTCCGAAGAGCCCGACCCGGCTGCGCAGGAGGATGGCGCGGCCGCGGAGGAGTGTGACACCACCGGGGCTGATGATGAAGGTCGTCCGGAGTTACACTACGTGAGCGGCAATCAGATCACGATCTTCCTGGAGGGACGCCAGGTGGTGAAGATGGAGGTGACGGGCCAAACCAGGGGCTACCACTTCGAGCCGGTGCCCCCTGACTGCGAGTCGGCCGCCGAAGACTCGGCCGCCGTGGCCCCCGACACCGACACCGTCCCTCCCGATACGCTCTCCACCCCACCCGACACCACCCGCCCCCCACCCCACCTCTCGACCGCTGCCCAACGATACACCCTGTCGGCACGGGCAGCCCGCGGAACGGGCCCCCGCCCCATCCCCACGACGAGGCCACCGCGCCGGGCCCCGCCGCCCTCCCGCCCGATCCGCCTCCCGGGAGCCCCGGCATGAACCCCGAAACCTCCATCCCCCCCCTGCCCGGCGACATCGCTCCGCCCGCTTCCGGCGCGGAAACCGTTGCCGTCGCCGATCCGGTGTTGGGCGCGCCACCGTCCTCCACGCTCAGCGGCTGCGGCCTGACCAAGATCTACAAGAAGCGCAAGGTCGTGTCGGAGGTGGACATCGAGGTCCGCCAACGCGAAATCGTCGCACTGCTGGGGCCCAACGGAGCGGGGAAGACCACCACCTTCTACATGCTCGTCGGCCTGATCGCGCCCAACGGCGGCAGGGTCTACCTGGACGATGCGGAGCTGACCTCCACCCCCATGTACAAGCGCGCCAGAATGGGGGTCGGCTACCTCGCGCAGGAGCCGTCGGTCTTTCGCAGACTGACCGTGGCCCAGAACGTGATGGCAATTCTCGAGACGCTCGACCTGACGCGAAAGGAGCGCGCCGAGAGGCTGGAGGAGCTGCTGGCCGAGCTTTCCATCGGGCATCTGCGGGGTGCGAAGGCCTTCTCCCTGTCGGGCGGCGAGCGCCGCAGGCTGGAAATCACGCGGGCGCTGGTCCAGCGACCCAAGTTCATGCTGCTGGACGAACCCTTCGCGGGAATCGACCCCATCGCGCTGCACGACATTCAGGAGATCGTCTCGGAGCTCAAGAACCGGGACATCGGCGTCATCATCTCGGACCACAACGTCGAGCAGACGCTGGAGATCGTCGATCGCGCGTACATCATGTACGAGGGGCGGATCCGGGTCAGCGGAACCGTCTCGGAACTCGTGTGGAACGACGAAGTGGCCGACCTCTACCTGGGACCTTCGCTGACGGCGCGCATGAGATCGAGGTTCCCTCGTCCCGGAAGTTGAACGGCAGTGAGCGATTTGAAGTCCGGGCTCTACAGCGAGGCCCGCCTGCGGCAGATCTCGAAGACCAATCCGCGCCTCTACCAGGCGATGGACCTCCTCTACATGCCGCTCCCGGAACTCCAGGGCAGGCTGGAGCAGGAACTCTCCGAGAATCCCTTCCTGGAACTGTCCGAGCCTGACAGCGAGGAAGACCTGCAGGTGGACGAGGAGGGTCAGGAGGACGCGGACGATGAGGTGGACTGGGAAGAGGTCATGCTGGACGACTACGACGCGGGCGGGCCGAGCACTCCGTACGAACCGCGGGAGTACCTGGAACCGGTGGTGGTGGAGGACCGGCATCTGCACGACTACCTGGCCGAGCAGATCGGGCTGCTCCACCTCGACGAGCGGCAACTCCAGATCGCCGGTGAGATCGTCGGCAACATCGACGACGACGGTCTCCTGTCGTGCTCTCTGGAGGACGTGGCCGGGGGGGTTGAAGCCGCCCTCGCGTCCGTGCGCGACAAGCTCTTCGACGACGCACGGGAGATCGACGGGGCCGACGCGCGCGAGGCCGAGCTGGCGGCGCTGAACCGGCTCTTCGCGCCGGTGGCCATGGAGGACGTCGAATCGGCGCTGCGGGTGGTGCAGTCGCTCGATCCGCCGGGCGTGGGTGCCAGGGACCTGCGGGAATGCCTGATGATCCAGCTGTCCCGGCTCGGCCGGGAGGACACGCTGGCCCGGCGTATCGTGGACGAGCACTTCGACGAGCTCGCCAACCGGCGGTGGAAGGACATCGGGCGGGAGCTGGAGGTCTCGCGGAAGAAGGTCCAGGAAGCCGCCGACGAGATCGCCAGGCTCGATCCGCGGCCGGGCGGCCGGTACGCCGCCGCTCCCGAGCAGTACGTGATTCCCGACCTGATCGTGGAGCTGATCGGGGGCGAGTACATGGTGTTCGCGAACGACACGGGCCTGCCGCGCCTCCGCTTTTCCCGCTCCTACCGGGACGTCGTGGCGAACAAGGAGAAGTTCGTGGGCGCCAACAGGGAGTTCATCGCCAACAAGCTCAATGCGGCGCAGTGGCTGATCCGGGTCATCGAGCAGCGCCGCCGGACCATGCTCGAAGTCATGCGGTTCATCGTGGCCAGCCAGCGCGACTTCTTCGAGCGGGGCGTACAGTATCTGAAGCCGCTGACGCTGCGCGAGGTCGCTACCCACATCGAGATGGCCGAATCCACCGTCTCGCGCGTCACGAACGAGAAGTACGTACAGACGCCGGGCGGCGTCTATTCCCTCAAGTTCTTCTTCTCCGGGGGACTGCCGACGGTGATGGGAGGGGACATCTCCACCCGCGGCGTCCAGGCCAGGATCCGGAACCTGGTCGACGACGAGGACACGCGGCGCCCCTTGACGGACCAGGCGCTGGTCAACCTTCTCAAGAGCGAAGGGATCAAGATCGCCCGCCGCACCGTGGCCAAGTACCGGGACCAGCTGGGGATCCTGCCCGCCCGGATGAGAAAGCGCGTATAGCAAGCCCGTGGAGAAAACCCCCTCGACACACGAGACCGGCGGCGGCCTTCGCGCAGTGGCCCGCGACGAGCGCGCGCCGTGGTCCCCTCCCCGCGCCTACCGCGACTTCGCCCTCGTCGTGCCCGCGTACAACGAGGCGCCCAACATCCCCCATCTCATCCCCGAAGTGCGGGCCGCCTTCGAGGAGTTCGGACTGGCCGGCGAGGTCATCCTGGTGGACGACGGTTCGACCGACGGAACGGCCGAACTGGCGGAGTCGGAGGGCGACGGATGGGACCGCCTGCGGGTGCTGCGCCACCGGGTGAACCTGGGCAAGACCGAGGCGCTGCTCACGGCCGCCGGTGCGACCGACCGGCGGTACCTGGTGCTCTTCGACGCCGACCTTCAGCACCTTCCGGCCGAAATCCCCCGCTACCTGGACAAGCTCGAGGAAGGCTGGGACATCGTCACCGGGCGAAAGGTGGGGCGGTACGACAAGCGCGCGGTATCGTCGATCTACAACGCGCTCAGCCGCCGCATCTTCAAGGTGCCGGTCAGCGACCTCAACTCCATGAAGGCCTTCCGCGCCGACGTGCTGAAGGCGGTTCGGCTGCGCCATGACTGGCACCGCTTCTTCGTGGTGCTCGCGCACCGCAAGGGTTTCAGCGCCACCGAGATCGACATCGAGCTGCACCCCCGCCGCGCGGGCGAGCCGAAGTACTCGGGGAAGAGCCGCATTGTCGGGGGCGTGCTCGATCTGATGGCGGTCTGGTTCCAGCTGCGCTTCTCCCGCAAGCCGATGGTCGCCTTCGGCCTGCCCGGGGTGTTCATGATGGCGGCGGGAGTGCTCACCGGGCTGGCGGCGCTCTATCTGCGGTTCGTGGTGGGGCAGGGGTTCCGGCCGCTCCTGTACCTGGTCGTGCTGCTGATCACGGTGGGGGTTCTCTGTTTTGCGGCGGGGATGCTCGGCGAGATGGTCGCGTCGGTTCATGACGAGCTGGACGCGATGCGGCGGGAGCGGGGGGACGGGGGACGGGGACGCGGGGCGGGGGAAGGGTAGCTTGGCCCGCTCCGAAACGGCGGGCGCGGGAGGTGGCGCCTCACGCCGTCCCCGCATCCTCTCGGTCGTCGGCACCCGGCCGGAGGCCATCAAGATGGCGCCCGTCGTCGGTGCGCTGGCGGACCGGGGCGGATGCGTCCACAGGCTCGCCCTGACCGGGCAGCATACGGACATGGTCGACCAGGTGCTGGACGTCTTCGGACTCGAGGCGGACTACGACCTCGACCTCATGAAGCCGGGCCAGACTCTCTACGACGTGGGACACGCCTGCATGGACGGCCTGCGCGGGGTGGCGGAGGATTTCGTCCCCGACGTGACCATCGTGCAGGGCGACACGGCCACGGTCTTCTTCGCGGGAGTGGTCGCCTTCTTCCAGCAGGGAATGCTGGCGCATGTGGAGGCGGGGCTGCGCAGCCGCCGCAAGTGGTCGCCCTTCCCGGAGGAGATGCTGCGCCGCATGACGGACACCCTCTCCGACTTCTGCTTCGCGCCCACCCGGGAAGCGGCGGACAACCTGGCCGCCGAGGGGGTCGCCGGGGAACGCATCTTCGTGACCGGCAACACGGTCGTGGACGCGCTCCACCGCATGCGGGCCCGGCCCGCTCCCCTGAGCAATCCCTGCGCCGCCGGGCTGGTCGCGTCGCGGCGGCGCCTTGTCCTCCTGACCGCCCACCGCCGCGAGTCGTTCGGCACCCCGCTGGAGCGCGCCTTCGGAGCCGTGGCCGCGCTGGCGGAGCGCTTCGAGGACATCGAGATCCTCTACCCGGTGCACCCGAATCCCCGCGTACTCGAACCCGCCCGCCGCATCCTGGGCGGCCGGCCCCGCGTCCACCTCACCGACCCCCTCGACTACGGCGACCTCGTGACCGTGCTGGGCCGCGCAAGCCTGGTTCTGACCGACTCCGGCGGCATCCAGGAGGAGGCGCCCGCCTTCGGGGTGCACACGCTCGTCCTGCGCGAGGTCACCGAGCGGCCGGAGGGGGTACGGGCGGGCGCGGCCACCCTGGTCGGCACCGACGCGGACCTCATCCTCAACGAGGCCACCGCCCACCTGAACGGCGCCCGCGACGCCTGTCCGGCCGGAAACCCCTACGGCGACGGCCGCGCGGGGGCGCGCATCGCCGACATCCTGCTCGCGGAGCTCACCGGGACGCCCCGCCGGCTCGAAGACTGGAACGCACCGTGAAGATCGTCGTCCACTGCGTGTACTTTCCTCCCGAGGTCGGGGGTCTGGAGAGCCACGTCCACTATCTCTGTCGCGGACTGGCGGCGCGCGGCCACGAAGTCACCGTCGTCACCTCACTGTCCCAGCCGGATCTGGCACGGCATGAAGTGATGGACGGTATCCACATATACCGCACGCCTTTGCCTTCCCGCACGCCGCTCGGCTGGTCCATTCACGCGGCCGGCTCCACGCCGCGCACCCGCGCAGTCGTCGCGGGGGCCGACATCGTTCACGCCCAGGCCTTCCCCTCGCTGCTGCCCTGCGCACTGGCGCTGGCGGGGATGAGCACGCCGCTGGTGTGTACCATACACACTTCGCATTTCCTGCGCCTGGCCGCCAATCCCGTCGTCGCCCCGGCACTTGGCAAACTGATTGAACTGAGTGATTACAACTTCGCTGCCAGCAAGGAGATAGCAGATGTGGGCGAGAGTCTCGGGCCGACCATCTCGGTCGAAACGCTCGTCAACGGCGTCGACACCGGGATCTTCAGGCCGGTCGATGGCGCCATTCCGCGTGCCGATGGCCGCCGGCGACTCGTGGTGCCGCGAAGGCTCTTCCCGAAGAACGGCGTGGAGTACTTCGTGCGGGCGTTGCCGCTGATCGTGGCCGGGGCTGACGTGGACGTGATCGTCATCGGGGACGGGCCGGAGAGGGAGCGGATGGAAGGGCTGGCGGCCGAGCTCGGGGTGGCGGACCGGATCGAGTTCCTGGGCGCGCGGCCCCACGCCGAGATGCCGGGGCTGCTCTGTTCGGGGGACATGGCGGTGTTTCCGTCGCTCGTGGAGGCCACATCGGTGGCTGCGCTGGAGTGCATGGCGTGCGGACTACCGGTGGCGGCGTCGGCGGTGGGGGGGCTGCCCCAGATCGTGAACGACTCGGTGGGAGGGCTGTTTCCGGCGGGGGATCCGGAAGGGCTTGCGGGCAAGGTGCTGGAGTTGCTCGGGGACGAGGGGCTGGGGGGGCGGGGGACGGTGGGGCGGGGGACGGTGGTGGCGAAGTGGAGCAACGAGCGGCTGGTGGACCGGCATGAGGAGGTGTATGGGGGGTTGCTGGGGGGGATGGGATGAAGAAGACGACAGCACCCTGGACGGGCCGCAGGGCAGGGGGCGGCAGCGGCATTGCACAGATGGCCGCGCGCCTGAGGAACGCGCTCGTGAAGATTGCCCGGAATCCGGTCACGGCCTGGAGAATGCTCTGGCCGCGCTACGGGCCCTTCGCCGCCAAGGCTCCCGACACCGAGTTTCGCCGCGCGATCCGCTGGTCGTTCGGGGACCTCGGGAGGGAGCCCCTCAACGCGGTCTTCCCGGGTATCGAACACATCGACGTGCGCGTCGTCCGCTGCTACGACCGGGAACCGCTCCTGTCGATGACCCCGTCCGAGGTGCTGGCCATTGGGGCGATGGTGCGTTTCCTCCGGCCCGAGCGGATTCTCGAGATCGGCACCTTCGAAGGGAACACGACGGTCAACCTGGCCGCCAACGCCCCCGCTTCAGCCCGCGTCTTCACGCTCGATCTGCCGCCCGACTGGGCCCGGCGCTACGCGCTGGACGTTCCCGACATCCACTACAACGCCGCCACCGGAAACCATACGGGGAGGCAGTTCATCGAAACGCCGCATGCGGACAGGATCACCCAGCTGTGGGGGGATTCCGCCGCGTTCGAGTGGGACGAGCACGGTCCCTTCGACTTCATCCTGATCGATGGCTGCCACACCTACGAGTACGCGGTTTCCGATACCCTGAACGCGCTGCGGGTCATCCGGCCCGGAGGGGCGATCGTGTGGCACGACTACGGGATGCTGGAAGACGTCAGCCGGGCGGTCGACGAGTGTGCACGGGGCATCAAGGCCCGGGCGATTCAGGGGACCCGGCTGGCGGTGGGGTTTCCGTAACCGCCGGTCCCTCGTCCGCCTCCGCATGCGGACGTATCATCATCACGCGCCCCGGCACGCCCAGTACGACGGCGTAGGGCGGCACGTCCGCGATGACCAGGGTATTGGCTCCCACCGTCGCCATGCGCCCTATCCGCACGCCCGGCACGATCGTCGCCTTGACCCCGATATAGGCGTCGTCCTCGATCACGACCTCGGCCGTCTTGCGGATTCCGTAGGCCTCCTCCAGGCGGGAGTGGACGGCGGTGACCTCGCCGAGGATCGAGACCGCGTTGCAGATCGTGACCCTCGACCCGACCACCACCATGTCGGGCCGCGTCACCTGGACGTTGCGGTCGATGGTCACCCTGGATCCGATCCGCATCCCGCTCAACCGGTACAGGGAAGGGCGCATTCCCTGCGGGAACGGCAGCATCGAGGCGAGATAGCGAATGATCCTGCCCATCAGACCGTCCTCTCCTTCCAGCGTCGCAGGTATTCCTCGACGGTGACCACGTCGTAGTCGCCCGCCACCTCTGATAGTATCGCGGCGAGTGGCCGTAGGTGAACGCCCTCGACGTAGGGGTGGCCGTACATGAGGGCAAAGGGGCGGGCCCTGATCCGGTCGAGGGCGTCCCGCACGATGTGCTCGTCGGATTGGCCGCGGGCGAGTCCCTGCTCGATGACGGGCGTCCGGCGCTCCCCGATCACGTTGACGGGTACCTGGAAGTGGGAATGGCGGGACGCGCCATCGGAGCGATCAGGTCGGAAGGGGATCTCCCCGGCCATGTCCGAGCCGTACTCGAAGCCCTCCGCGTCGAGGAGATCGAGGACACCCGCGTTGTATCGGAATCCCGGGCTCGCGAACCCCCGGGGCCGCCCGTAGCGATCGCGAAAACTCCTGAACGCCGGGCGAAAGAGCCGCTCGAGTCCGTCATCTCCAAGCCGGTCGAGGGAGTACTGCCATGCCGGATGGTCGGAGCCTCCGTGGAGCCCCAGTTCGTGGCCCTCCCGGTGCAGCAGGTCCATCGTGGAGCGAAATCTGCGTCCCAGACGCGGATTGAACAGCGCCGTCCTCAACGTGCCGCCCCAGCCCAGCTTTCGCCTGGCCGACAGCTTGTACGGCGCCGGCGCATCCGCCGAATCCGCTCCGCGCCCATGGTTCCGCCTTCGCCGCAGCACGTTGACCGTCGTGTGCCGCCAACTGAAGCTCCGCCCCATGTTCACGAAGAAGGTGAAGCGAACGCCGTGACGGTCGCCGAGTCGCAACAGGTTGGGGACTCCCTGCTCGAGGCAGATGAGCGAATCGACGTCGAGACGGAACGCGAACGTACGACGCCGGCGTGGAGACAAGTCGCGCTCTCCGGCCGTCACCCGTTCACCGGCGGCCCTCGACCAGCTTCACCATGCCCCCGAAGGAACGCACCGCGGTCGCCTCCTCGGGGGTCATCATGAACCGGAATTCCTGCTCGACGGCGAGGATCAGGTTCAGATGAGCGATGGAATCCCACCCGCCGTGGGAGTCCATGGACAGCGTCGTGACCTCCGTCTCCGGCCTCACTTTGAGCACGCTCCGGAAGATGCGCTCCAGCGTCTGCGACGTGTCCCCGGTCATTGCAACGATCCCTTTCGCGATACCCTGAACAGCTCCGGACCGACCCCGTGGCCGGGACCGCCGCGGCAGTCACCCCTGTGGGGCGAGTTGGTGCCGGGAGGAGGGGAGCAGGGAGAGACCTCGAACCGGAGCACTTCGTCGGACTGTTCGGTCAGTTTGAATCCGTGCCCGGGAAGGAACTCCCGGCTCATTCCATTCTTCGCCGTGGGCCTGTAGCAGGCCCGTACCGCGCGGGCGCCCGCTGCGTGGGCATCGTCCAGAACGGTTCTGAGCAACTCGCCCTCGATCCCCCGGCCGAAGGCCCGGCAGCTCAACATGAAGGAGTCGATCTCCCAGCTTTCGCCCACCGTGTCCGCCACGATGGCCACGCCCACGATCCCGTAGTCGGAGAAGCGGTCCTCCATGCTCATGGTGTACACGACACCGCCGTCCATGAGGCCTTCGATGTCGCCCGGGCTGTAGCGTCTGGTGGTCAGATTGAATTGATTGGTGCGTTGCGTGAGCTGGCTCACGCGCGGGATCGCGGCACGGTTCTGCCGTTCGATCACCAGCCTGATTTCAAGGCTCCGGACAAAGGCCTCCGGATCCGGCGCACCGCGCTGGAGGCGTTGCCGCCTGGCGTTCGCGCGCAGCGACTCCGCCCTTTTCAGATCCTCGACCTCGACACGCAGGCGCTGCGTGCCCCTCATGCCGCTGATGAACCCGGGAATCTCCGCGGGATTGGACGGAAACCGTTCCACCAGGACTTCGGGAAACGCCGACCGTATCCTGGCGCACTCGACCGGACTGTCATCCACGAAGATCATCGAATCGAGGCCGATGTTCATCTCCTCCGCGAGCTCGGCCAGGTTCGCCCCCTTGTCCTTCCAGTTGATGCGGTGTGCCGTGAAGTCACCGGGACGCAGGACCATATCCGGTGACTCGGCCAGGAAGGACAGCGCGTCGGCCTCGTCGTTCTTGCTGTTGATTGCCAGGAGGAACCCCCTGCGTCCGAGCCCGGCCAGGAACTGCTGGAACTCCCGGTACGCCTCGCCGGGATAGTCCGTGCCGATCGCGACGCGTTCCGGCCCATCCTCGCCCAGCACCCCGCCCCAAAGGGTGTTGTCGCAGTCCACGACCACGCACTTTCGGGGCGGGACGGCGGCAACGGCCGCGATGTCCGCGAATGCCCGCCCCAGGTGCGGCAGGAAGTCCACGGCGAAAGGGCTTCGGGCCATCAGGTACATGCGCGGGTCGAAGGCGCGCCCGGCCCCGTACTCCGCGACGATCCGGTCGAGATCCAGAATCGCCACGCGGGGTCCGGTGTGGAAACCGTCGAGTAGCGCGGTGTTGACGCGCCGTCGCAGCTGGGGCCAGCTGCCGGGATTCTGGTCCGCATGCAGCTGGTGAAACCGGATCGGGTCCGGCGCCAGGTTGGCAACCACTATCGTCGCGCCGGTGCCTTCCAGCAGCCCGGCCACGATCGCGTCCACGCGGGCCACGATCGAATCCGCGATGTCCGGCGGAGGCTCGTGGCGGGCGTCACCCACCAGGGCGGCGGGTTCGAAGTAGAGGAGGAAGATGTCCGGCGGCGGTTCGCCCAGCTCCGCGGGAGAGGCGGCGTAGCGCTCGTAGACCCCGAAGTCGCCCACGTTGAAGTCCGCCTTGATCCCCTCGTTGAGCAGAGCCGCGTACATCTCCGGCAGCCACGGCTCCACGGTCGCGTTCCGGAGCACACCGACGGTCAGATCGCGAAGGCCCTCGACCGAGTCCGGGGCCTGCCGGCCAATCCCGAACAGCTCATTCGCCTTCGCGTGGGACGGTGCGGCGGCCAGCTCAGCGGCTGCCCGGCGAAGCAACTCGCCCCACTCGGCGGAGGATGACGGGCGGCCGCCCGGACGCGGCTCCGAGGACCCGCTCACGTCAGCCATCCTCGTTTGCGAGCGCGGCTTCGGCCGGCACATGCGGAATCTTCACCGTCGCCGATCCCTGCATCGCGGTGACGAGATCGTGCTCGCGCCGCGCGGTGAACTCGAGCAGCACCACGCCCGCGGCTTCCGACCGGTGCGCCACGACCGTCTCGAAAAGGACCGATTCCCCGACGGAAACGGGAGCCGTGAAGTCGAAGTGGTACGATACGCACACGGCCCCCGGGCCCGGCAGGTGAACACCGATGATGCGGCTGACCTCGGCAAGCAGCAGACCCGCATAGGCCATCTGTTCCGGATGGCCGAAGTCCCGTGCCGACTGCCGGTCCATGTGGATGGGATTCGTGTCGCCCGACAGAGCGGTAAAGGCCGCCATTCGGTCCGGTGTCACCGTAATCCGGGATCGATGGGTGTGGGACGGCTCCCGACCGGCGTTCATGGGGTGGTGGCAGAATCGCTTCTCGCAGGTGAACTCTGGACTTTACACAATGTAAGCCCTGCTCGACAGCGTGTGGGGTTGAAACACCGGCGATGTCAGCATTCCGCCGCCGGATCCGCGGAGCGGCCTCCACTCAGGCAGCAGACGGTCAGGAGCGGCGGCCACGGCACTAGACGGCGGTTGGCCAGGGATGACTTGAGGCGGTGGAGCAACGGCGGGCCTCTCCACGGAAGAAGGCGGGGGTCGACCGCCCGGGTGGTCAGGATGTCGGGATTCGACAGCTGCCGCTTCACCGTTCGGCCGTGGTCCGGACCCTCGTCGAAGACGGTCTCCAGCGCCTTCAACAAGCGGTCGAGATCCTCCATGCGCATGTCTCGCGTGCCGTCCAGGCCGACATCGAAGGTGATCGCCATCCCGGCCCCGTTCGAGACCCTCGAAAACTCGTTCAGGATGTCCTCGTAGCTGTCGGTGTGCTCGAGCACGGAAACGCAATAGATCAGGTCGAACGACCGGTCGCGGTACGGCAGCTCCCTGATGTCCGCGGCGGAGAACTCGACATCGCCCTTCATGTTGCCGTTGAGCGAGGCGAAGACATCCGTCAGGGTGTCGTCGGTATCGCAACAGGCGACCGTCGTTCCCTCGAAGCAGCGCCGGAGATAGAAGGGCATGAAGGTCGCGCCCGAGCCCGCATCCAGGATCCGGGCCCGGGGGCGTGCTCGAACGACTTCGGCCACCTTGCCGAACACGTAGGGGTACTCCCATTGCCGACTCCACGAGTGGAGGGGGTTGTCCGCTCCCCATTTCGCGTTGTAGCCCGCGAGGACGCCGCGATTCATCTCCAGGAAATCCGTGGAAAAGGTGTCCATTTCACGGAAGGCCGCCGATTGCAGCACGGCGTCGCACTCGTCCTTGCGGGGAACTCCATCTCGAAGCTGGAGGGAGGCGGGCGGCATCGGGTTGGTTCCTTGAGGGGGCGTGCACGCCAGGGACAACAGTGGCGTGGCGAAGGTATGCGGCCGGGAGGGGCACTCACAAGGGACCCATGCAACCTTGAACCCACGACCCCCCGACTATAGTGTCAGGACTTGCCCCTGCCGTCCGCGCAACGCCCCGGCCTGCCCGCCCATCCACCCTCCCGGACACGGAGTTCACGCCCCATGGCCACCAGCGACCGGAACCCCGTCCCGATCCAGTGGTGGCTTCCGGGCGCGCTGTTCGTGCTGGCCACCGTTGTCCTCTTCGGCGGATTCATCTTCTCCGACCGGATGCTCTACGGCGAGGACATCCTCGCCCTCGGCTACATGGGACGGGACTTCTTCGCCGAACGGCTGTCGGCGGGCGACTTTCCACTGTGGGCCCCGCGTCTGCTGGGAGGCGTGCCGACGCTCGAGTCCATTTCGGCGGCGGACGGGGTGTACCCGACGAGCCTTCTCTACTTCGTCATGGACAGTTACCGCGCGGTCGGTTGGAGGATGGTCCTGCACGTGCTCGCGGCCGGTTTCTTCATGTACGGCTGGGCGCGCAGCCTGGGGCTGAGCCGCGCGGCCGCCACGGTCGGCGGGCTGGGCTGGCTGATGGCCCCGGTCATGGTCACCCTGGTGCTGCCCGGCAACGACGGGAAGCTCATGGTGGCCGCGCTGACCCCGCTGGTCTTCTGGGCCGCCGAGGCGGTGCTCCGAGCGCCGTCGGGCCGCACGATCGCGGGTATGGCCGGCGCGGTCGCGGTGGTCTGCCTGGTCACCCAGTTCCAGACCGCGTACTTCCTTTTCGGCTCTGCGGGCGCGTACGCCCTCTTCCGCGGGGTGCAGATGTGGCGTGCGGGCGACACCGCGAGCAGGGCGGCGGGTGCCCGGCGGGCCCTGCTGCCCTTCGGGGTCTTCCTGGGTGCGTCGCTCCTGGGAGGGGGGATCGCCGCGTTCCAGGTCCTGCCCGCCGGTACCTACGTCGGCGAGTCCTCGCGGCGCACCGCGACCACGGTGGACGCGACTCCCGAGGCGAAGATCGCCTACTCCAGTTCCTGGTCCTTCCACCCGGAAGAGGCGGTTTCGCTGGTCGTTCCGGAGTTCGTCGGCAACAGCGCCGCCGACGCCGAGTGGGCTCGTGGCACGTACTGGGGACGCAACTCGATCAAGCTGAACCACGAGTATCTTGGGGTTTCGGTCGTGGTTCTGGCGCTCTTCGGGCTGCTGGGACGGCGGAGAAGGGGACTGAGGTGGTTCATGGCCGCGGTGAGCGGCGTCTGGCTTCTCTACGCGCTCGGCACCCACACGCCCGTATGGCGGATCTTCTACGAGATCGTACCCGGGATGAGCCTCTTTCGGGTCCCGGCGATCTGCATGTTCCTGGTGAGTTTCGGGGTGACCACCCTGTTCGCGATGGGCGTGGACGACCTGGTGCGGGAAGCGCCGGGGCGCGAACCGTTCCTGCGGACGCGGCGAGGGCGGGTGCTGCTCGGTTTTGCGGGACTGCTCCTGCTGGGGGCGCTGCTTCAGGCCTCGGGTGCGCTGACGGACATCTGGACGAACACGCTGTACGCCGACGCGGGGCAGCGCCAGCTGGCGGCCCTCGCCGTGGCCACCCCCTTCATCACGCGCGGCTTCGGCATCGCGCTGCTGATCGCGGGGCTCGCCGTCGCGGGGATCTGGGCGGCGCAATACCGCAAGATCCCCTTCACGGCCGCGCTGGCGGGCCTGGCGGCGCTGGTCGCCGTCGATCTCGGCCGGGTCGATCGGGCCTTCATCCGCACCCTGGACTTTCACGAGTGGGCGGCCCCGGACGAGAACATCCGCTACCTGCAGGCCCGCCGCGACGAGGGCCAGCCGTTCAGGGTCGCGGACATGCGCGGCAGCGAGCAGAACGTCGACCTGGCCATGCACGGACTCGACATCATGGTCGGGCACCACCCCAACGACCTGGCGCGGTACAGGTCGCTGCTGGGACTCCAGGCCAGCGTGCGGCAGGGCGACAACACCCGCAATCCCACCTTGCTCAGGATGATGAACGTGAAGTACCTGGCCTGGCCGCTCCAGGCCGCGGGAGGTCCCCCCTGGGAGGGGGCGCAGGCCGCGAGCACCGCGCGGACATCGCGGGGCGTGGAGGCGGTGTACGCCTATCCCGGTCTGGACAAGGCGTGGCTGGCGGGTACGGCCACGGTGCTGGACGACGAAGCCGCGCTGGCGAGGATCCTGTCCGGCGCATTCGATCCGGCGCGCGAGGTGGTGCTGGCCGAACCCGCGTCGCTGGCGCCGGATCCATCCGTCACCGGCACCGTCGCCTGGGCACTCGGCGATCCTGACGAGCGCCGCCTGCGCGTCACCACGACCGGGCCGGCGTTCCTGGTCGTGTCCGAGAACTGGTTCCCTGGCTGGGTGGCCGAGGTGGACGGTGAGCCAGCCGAGGTGCGCCGGGCGAACCTCACGCTCCAGGTCGTGGAGATCCCGTCGGCGGGCGAGCACACGGTCACGCTCCGGTACACGGCGCCGACGGTGAAGAGCGCGCTCCGGCTCAGCGTCGTCGCGTCGTTGATCACGATCCTTCTGTTCGGGCTGTCGTTCGTGCGCGGGCTGCCTGTGTGGCTGCCGCTCGGGCGACGGTCGCAGTGAGCGGTCGCGAGGTGGTGGGGGAGGGGGGGAAGGGGGACCGGGCCGCGCGGAAGCGGTGGTGGGTGCTGCCGGTCAAGCTGCTGCTCACCGTGGGCGTTACGTGGCTGATTCTGCGGGGTGCCGGGATCAGGCTGGGCGAGGTGGGGACGGTGGACTGGGCGCTGGTGCGGCTGGATGTGCCGTACCTGGTTCTCTCCGTGGCGCTGCTCTTCGTGACGTTCGGCATCGCGGCCGTGCTGTGGTCGCGGAACCTGGTGGAGTTCGGGGAGCGCAGGGTGGGCGTGGTCGAGGGGGCGTCGATCCTCCTGATCGCGAACCTGGGCCGGTACGTGCCCGGGAAGATCCTTGCGCTCGCGGGGGTGGCCGTGCTGGCGCGCCGCAGGGGAATGTCGGGCGTGCGGGCGACCGGGGCGGCGGTGACGGCGCAGATGGTCAACCTGCTGGGGGCGGCGGTGGTGGGGGTGTGGGTGGCGGTGTGGTCGGCGGGTCTCTCCGAGGCGTGGAAGATTGCGGTGGGCGTGGCGATCGTCGCCGGGCTGGCCGGGTTTCTGTACTTCGGCGGGGCAGGGACCCTGCTCCGGTGGGTCCTGCGCCGAAGCGGCCACGCCGGGGAGCTGCCGAACACCAGTGGCCGCAACCTGCTGCGGCTGCTTCCCGGCTACATCGTCAACTGGGTCGTCCATGGCGCCGCCTTCGTCTGCCTGAGTCGAGGCATCGGCCTGGACATCGGTTTCGGGGTCGGGACGACGGCGTTTGCGGCCGCATACTTCATGGGGTACGTGGTCATGTTCGCGCCGGGGGGGATCGGCATCCGGGAGTCCGGCCTGGCCCTGTTCCTGACCCCGATCCTCGGAATGGAGGCAGCCGCGCTGGCCCTTGCCGTTCTCCAGCGGGTCTGGATCACCGCCGTGGAGCTGGTAGGGGCCGTGGTGGGTGCTGTCGTGCTGCGCCGGCCTGCGGTGCCCTCGCCTGCCGACGCCGGGACGGGGATCGCCGAACCGGCCACAATCTCTTCCCCCCAATCCGAAACCGACGCCGCCGAACTCGCCACCGAGGGCCCCGCATGAGCCCCCAACAGCGCGTCCTGGTGATCGTCCCCACCTACAACGAACGCGACAACCTGCCGCGTGTCGTCCCGCTCATCCTTGGCCAGGGCGATGCCTTCCACGTCCTGGTCGTGGACGACAACTCCCCCGACGGGACCGGGGACGTCGCCGACGCGATGGCCGCGCACGATGAGCGGGTCAATGTCCTCCACCGGCCGGGAAAGCAGGGCCTGGGCGCAGCCTACGTGGCCGGGTTCGGGTGGGGACTTCAGCGCGGCTTCGACGTCCTCATCGAGATGGACGCGGATCTGTCCCACCCCGCCGACCGCCTGCCGGCGCTGGTCGCGGCCCTCGAGGATGTGGACGTCGCGGTGGGATCCCGGTACGTCGGGGGCAACATCACGGTGGTCAACTGGCCGCTCCGGAGGCTGATGATCAGCCTCTTCGGCTCGTGGTACGCCCGCATGATCACGCGGCTTCCCGTCAACGACGCCACCGGCGGCTTCAACGCCTTCCGCCGGGGGGTTCTGGAAACGGTCGGGCTCGAGAAGATCCAGTCGAACGGGTACAGCTTCCAGATCGAACTCAAGCTGCGGGCCTGGCGGGCGGGATTCGCGCTGTGCGAGGTCCCGATCGTCTTCACCGAGCGCGACAGCGGCGAATCGAAGATGTCCGGCAGGATCATCCGCGAGGCCGTGTGGCGCGTGTGGAAGCTGCGCCTGCTCGACCTGCTGGGGAAGTTGTAGGGGGGCAGGGGACTTGGCGCTCGTCGACCTCTGCTACCGCTGTCCGGAGTGCGGCCACGACCCGATGAGCGGGGCGGGGGACGCCGCCTGGTGCGATTCGTGCGGGGTGCGGATCGAGCGCCAGCGCGGGCGAATCCTCGCATCGATTCCGGGAAACGATATACAATTCGATATCAAATCCGCTGATCTATATAGAAAAATATATGAACTCGGCGGTCCCATGCCCCGGGCGACTCGCGCCGACGGGACCGTGGAGTACTCGGCCCGGGCCGAGATCTGCTGGCGCACTGCCGAGGAGCCCGTATGGTACCGGGGCGCTCTGCTGGGGTTCGCCGAGAGCATGGGGCCGAAGGCTACGGGCACCATCACGGTCGACGGTGAGGCCGTAGTCGTCGATGACGGCCGTCCCGAGAGCGGCCGCTGGCGCCTTCTCGACGTTCGCGCCGTCCAGGCCGCGTCGAAGTCGCTGCAGCTGTCGCTGCCCGGGGACCGGCTCGTGCAGCTCGGCTTCCGGACCGATTCGCCGAGACGGTGGGAGGTCCTGATGCGGCACCTCATCGCAGACGCGTACGAGCGGGCCGGCCGCGGCAGGGTGATCGAGTTCCAGCCACGGATCGTGACAGGGTAGGAAACCGTGTCCTGGTATTCCTTCTTCCGCATGGTGTCGAAGGTCGTCGCGTGGAGACTCGTGCGCCTGAAGGTGGCGGGCAGGGGACACGTCCCCCGCGAGGGGCCGTTCCTCCTGATCGTGAACCATCTGAGCTTCCTGGACCCGATTCTGGTCGCGGTGGCCTGCCCCCGGCGCGTCCACGCCCTTGCCAAGAGCACCCAATTCGCCTCCAGCCGGTTCTACGCCTGGTTTCTGCCCCGCGTCCTCGCGATCCCCACGCGCCGCTACAAGGTCGATCCCCAGGTGGTTCGCACGGTGCTGCGCCTCCTGCAGGCGGGTGAAGGCGTGTGCATCTACCCGGAGGGCGAGCGCAGCTGGGACGGCACTGCGCAGCCCCTGCGGCGCGGATCGGTGCGGCTGCTGCTGAAGGCGGGGGTGCCGGTGGTCCCCTGCGGCATCTCGGGGTCCTTCGAGGCGAAACCACGCTGGAGCCCTTCGCGTCACCGGGGCCGCGTATCGCTCCGCTTCGGCGAGCCCATCGAATTCGGTCTCCACGATACGCGCGCGGAGAGAGAGAAAGCGTTCGATGCGGCCGCCGACCGGATTGCGTCGTCTCTGGCGCGGCTGAGCGGGTCCCCGGATGCTGGCGCCGGGGGGATCGGGAAACCAGTTTCAGCCCCATGATGCGCTCCACCCTCCTCTGGATCTCGGAAAACGGCTGGTGCAAGGACACGCTGCCCAGGTACGGCTTCGTACGGCGGGCGGTGCGCCGCTTCATGCCCGGCGAGACGCTCGACGAGGCACTCGACGCCGCGCGCACCCTGGAGAACGGACGCAGGATCCCGTCCCTCATCACCTTCCTGGGCGAGAACGTAGCCGACGAGGCTGAGGCGCGTGAGGTGGCGGACCACTACGTCGACGCCGCCGCGCAGGTCGCAGCCCGCGGCCTGGACGCGGAGATCTCGCTGAAACCCACCCACCTGGGCCTCGACCTGGGGTTCGCCGTGGCCGAGGAGAACATCCGCCGGATCACCGCCGCCGCCGAGGCCCACGGCAACTGGGTGTGGATGGACATGGAGTACAGCCGCTACGTCGATCCCACCCTCGATCTGTACCGGGCCATCCGCTCCGATCACCCGCATTTCGGGATCTGCCTGCAGGCCTACCTCCACCGGACGCCCGCGGACCTCGAGGCGCTGATGCCGCTGGGCCCCGCGATCCGGCTGGTGAAGGGGGCCTACGCCGAGCCGCCGGATGTCGCCCTGCCGGTCAAGGCCGATGTCGACCAGGCCTTCTACGACCTGTCGGCGCGCATGCTGGGGCCCGACGCGCGTGCGGCGGGGCTGCGCGCGGGTCTCGCGACCCACGACACGGCGCTCATCCGGCGCATCGACGCGTGGGCCGAAGCGAATGGCGTGGGACGGGATGCGTACGAGTACCAGATGCTCTACGGCATCTCCGAGAATGAACAGCACCGGCTGGCGGGGGAGGGGCGGGGGATCCGGGTCCTGATCAGCTACGGGAGGCACTGGTTCCCATGGTACGTGCGCCGATTGGCGGAACGGCCGGCCAACGTTGGTTTTGTCCTGCGCAGCATGGTTCCGTTCGGAGGGAGATCGTGATGCGGGGCGTGAAACGGGGATCCCGCTGCGCGTGGCGGACGGTTGTCGACGATCGGATGGGGCCGGCGGCCCGCCGGGCGTTCGCATTCGCTTTGCTGCTGGTGCCCGGCTGCAGCCAGCCGGAGGGCGACCGGCCTGCGGGCGCGGGCTACGAATCACCCCATGCCGAAGCGATCGAAGAAGCCCGGGCGCTGCTCGATTCCCTCATGCTGGCGGAGGCCATTCCCGGACTGTCCGTGGCCATCGGACGTGGCACGCAACTTATTTGGTCGGAAGGACTTGGATTTTCTGACATGACACATGACGTTATGGTCACACCGTTGACCAGGTTCAGGGTCGGCAGCGTGTCGAAACCCATCACGGCGGCCGCTCTTGGTGTCCTGGTGGAGGCGGGTGCGCTCGACCTGGATGCCCCGGTCCAGGACTACGTCCCATCCTTCCCGGAGAAGCGCTGGCCGGTGACCACGCGGCAACTCGCAGGCCACCTGGGCGGCATCCGCCACTACCGCGGTCTGGAGAACTTCTCTCGCACGCGCTATCCCACCGTGCTGTCGGGACTTGCGATCTTCGCGGACGACTCGCTGATCAACGAGCCGGGGACCGAGTTCTCGTATTCCTCCTACGCCTGGAACCTGATCAGCGCGGTCGTGGAAGGGGCCAGCGGGGTGGACTTCCTGGAGTACATGGACAGCGTCGTCTTCGACCCGCTGGGGATGGACCGCACGGAAGCCGACTGGAACGCGCCGATCATCCGGGACCGCACCCGATTCTACATGGCGGATTCGGCGGGACAGGTCTTCAACGCCCCCTACGTGGACAACAGCTACAAGTGGGCAGGGGGCGGATTCCTCTCCACGCCAGAGGACATGCTCGTCTTCGCCAACGCTCACCTGGAGCCGGGATTCCTGCAGGCCGAGACGTTGGAGATGCTGTTTGCCTCGCAACGGCTCCGTGACGGTACCGAAACGGGTTACGGCGTCGGCTGGCGCTCCGCGACGAACGAGCACGGTGAGAGGATCGTGTCGCACACCGGGGGATCGGTGGGGGGACGCACGGTGCTTACGCTCAACCGCGACACCGGGTTGATCGTGGCGATCGTGGCGAACCTGTCGGGTGCGCCGATCAGCAATGCGTTGGCGGGGCGGGTCGAGGAGATCTTTCGGGCCGGAGTGGAGGCGAACTGAGGGAGCGCCCGGTAGGGGAGAGGGTGGTGAGGAAGGGGTGCGGGGAGAAGACAGAGGCTACCGTGCAACGTGACGACGATTCCTGAAGCAACTTTACATAATACATATTATGCGACCTTCAGAACGTACCATCGGGTCATGTACGGCTTTCGCCGTGGGGGCTTGCGAGTCTTCTTACCGTGCCATCGCGACGACCTCGGCCCGGCGCATCTCGACCACGCCACGGCCCGGGTCCATCTCGTCCATCTCGGCGAGAAGCCGGTCGTAGTGGGTCAGCGCCCCGGCGGGATCGCCCTGCGCGTAACGAAGGCGTGCCGCACTGGCCAGCGCATCGCGCCGCTGGAACCCCAACCGGGCCCCGTCGGCCAATCGCTCGTAGAGCCCTTCGGCCATCTGGAGGTCGCCCATGTCCTCCGCTATGGCGGCAAGCATGGCCGCGGCCTGTGCACCGAGAGGGTTCCCCACATCGCCGGCCAGCGGCCTCAGGACTTCCGCGGCACCCTCCCGGTCGCCCAGGTCGGTGTTGACCTGGGCCAGGGTGACGCGGGCCTCGCCGGCGAAGGGCGTGCCGGAGAAGCGGTCCAGGTAGAGTTCAAGGTCGGTCTGGAGAGTGGCGGGGTCGCCCGCGGCCAGGCGCAACTGCATCTCTTCGAGCTGTAGGGCCGCGTTGGTGCGAAGCGTGTCCCGGTAGCGCCCGTAGTACACGAAGGCCGCGACTCCGAGGCCCAGCACGACCACGCCCAGGGTCACGATCGGACGGTTCTTCTGGGCCCAGTTGCTTGCCTCGAGCGTGGCGGCGACGAAGGCGTCTTCCTGGTCGACCGGGCTTTCCGGCTTCGGGGGACGTGTTCCCGGCTTGCGATAGCTTGACATGTGTTGACCCGGCTCGATCCGCTCGCTGTCTGGAATTGCAAAGGCTGACCGAGAACATTAATCGCGGCCCGGAACCGCGGTCAACCGCAACCGCCACCGCAACCGCCGCCGGCGTCCGCCACCGGCGTGTCCGGCGCACCGCCCCGCCTAATGGACACGGCGGTATTTCTTGTCGCACGCCGCACGAACACGCTATCGTGGAGCATTGGCGCGGCCGGATCCGGTTCGCGCACCCCGAAAACGGGGAGTGGAGAGTGCACTATGGACCGCGCCGCTTGCTCCGGCTTACTGCTTCTCGCCGCGGGTCTGGCCGCGTGCGAGACGCCGCCGGTCCCCACGGCGGTCGAGATCGGTCCCGAGGTCGGCACGGCGGACGCGATCGGGGCGACGGTGCAGTTCTCCGCCCGGGTCCTGGACGATCGGGGAGCCGTGATCCCGGGCGCCGAGGTCGAGTGGTGGGTCAGGGGGATGGACGTGGCCACGATCTCGGCCTCGGGTCTGGCCACCATCGTCGGACCGGGACGGGTGACCGTGGGCGCCAGCCACGGGCCGGTGACCGGCCATGCGGTGCTGGTCGTCCGGCTCAGACCGGCCGGCGTGAAGATCGTATCGGGTGACGGACAGACGGGCACCGCGCTGCGAGCGCTCGCGGACAGGCCAACGCTCTTTGTCCACGATGCCGGCGGGACTCCGATTGCGGACATCGAAGTGGCGTTCGATGCTTCCGACGACGGCTTTGCCATGCCGCCGAAGACCACCACGAACGACGACGGCGAGGTGTCCACCACGTGGGTTCTCGGACTGCCCACCGGTACCCAGACGCTGCGCGCGCATGTGCACTCCCTGGCAATCGAATTCACGGCGACGGCCACGGATCCGCCGCTGTCCATTCCTTCCTTCGTCCTGTCACGCGGCCGGTTGACCGTTCCCTACCGCCAGGCCATCGAGGCCCAGGGAGGCACCCCGCCCCTCTTCTGGTCACTCGCTTCCGGATCGATGCCGGCCGGTCTGTTCCTTGATTCGGCCGGGGTGATTGCGGGCACTCCCACGGAGATCGACCGAACGACCTTCAGGGTTCGCGTGCGCGACGCGGCGGGCAACGAGGCCTCGCGCGCGATGGAGTTCCGGGTGTGCGAGGGTCCCCTCCGGATGGATCCCGGAGAGACCGTCGTGGACAACCCGGTGGGTATCTCTCCGTGTCCGCCTTTCCTGCCCGCCGGCGAGGAGGGCGACCGGTACAGGGTTGCGGTCGTTCGCACCGAGGTGGTCGACGACCCAACCCGCATCTCGGTCGTGGTCAAGGTCGACAGGGCGGATTCGGAGGCTTCGCGTGGTTTGCTGACCGCACCCGCGCTTCCGGCGCGTCCCGCCCCCCGGCTGTTTCCCGGCCTGTCGGCGGGCCTGCGGATCGCCGACGAGTCATCCCGGATGCACGCTCGGCTCGTCGCCGACGCCGAGCGCATCATCCGCGAGCTGGGGACCGGGGCGGTGCTGCCGGACAGGCGGCCGGAGGTGAGCCGGAGCGGCCCCGGTGGCCCGATGGGCCGGGATCCGCCCCCCGACCGGAGGGTTTTTCGCCCCTACCTCGACTATCGGGAGTCCTGCGAGGACCCACCGCCCGCCCTGAAGCCCGCCTACCTCGTGGCCTACAGCGACCACCTGGCGATCTACCAGGACTCGGTCCAACAGGGCCTCGACCCCATCCGCGGGGCGGATGCGCGGCAGGTGCTGGACTACTACGAGGACTACGGCGCCGAGACGATCGAGGAGTACTTCGGCACCGTCCCCGACATCAACGGCGACGGGCGGGTGAACGTATTCGTGTCCCCGGTGGTCCCGCCGTGGGTCGCCGGTTTCGTCTGGGCGGGTGACTTCCTTTCGAGCGAGGAGTGTTCCTGGTCCAACGAGATGGAGCTGGTCTACTACAACGAGCACCTGTTCGACCTGCTGGAGCAGGCCCCGGACAGCGGCCACTACCAGGCGCTGCCCACGATGGTGCACGAGGTCAAACACCTGAACTCGCTGTACATCAGGACACGCCTGGGAGCGTACCAGCCGAGCTGGATCGAAGAGGGGACGGCCGAGATCGCAGCCGAGATCTCGTCGCGCAGGGCGATGGAGGCGGCCGGCGGCATAGCCCGGGGCGCCCGGCTGGACCGGGACGCGTATCCGGCGCGGCCGGGTACGATCATCACCCCCGAGAACTACGGGGTGCTGTTGAGGCTGGCGAGGATGACGATGTCGTATTCGGGAGTCCTGAACTCCATCAGCGTGAACCCCACCGAGGAACACACGTACTACGGCACGTCGTGGCACTTTCACCGTTTCCTGGGGGACGCCCATGGCAACGCGGCGGCCAGGGGCGACGGATCTTTCTTCACCGCCCTGAACGACAGCACCACCCCGCGTGGCACCGCCGGCATCGTAGTGGTCACCGGCAGGAGCATGTCCGAACTTCTGGTACAATACACCGCGGCGATGATGCTCAACGGGACGGAAGCCCCGGAGCCGGAGCACGGCTTCACGACCTACGACCTGCCATCCGCGACCTTCGAACTGCTCCGCCCGGAATTCCAGCCGGAGGGGCTATACCCCTGGCTCCATACCGGCCCCGAGCCGGTCGGTTTCGACGATGCCTTCTACAGCGGCACGCTGGCGCCGGGCGGCATCCGGTTCCACGAGTTCGAGTCCGATGGCACGGGCACGGGAATCGAAGTGGAAGTCTCGACGAGCGATGCGATCGGCGCGGTCCGCGTGGTGATTGTTCGCATGCGCTGAAGCGCCGCGGCGCGGTGGGTGGACGTTCGGCTCAGCGTGGGCGCCCTGCTCTGCGGACGTGCGCGGCCGGGGTGACCCGGAGGGGATTCCGGGGGTGCGGAGCTCAAGGGACGCTACCCTGATTCGTGGTCGTGGGGGGCGGGTGGACCGGATGGGCGCAGTGCTGCGAGAGTCACCAGCAGGCGCCCGTCGATGTTGCCGCCCGAAACGACCACCGCCGCACGCCCCCGTGGCCGGTAGCGGCCCGACCAGAGCGCCGCCAGGCCCACCGCACCCCCACCCTCGACAACCAGCCGGCACTCCCGGAAGGCGCGCCGCACGGCCGAGCGAATGTCACCTTCGCCGACGGCCACGTGTTCGTCGATGACCCGTCCGCAGAGATCGAAACTGAACCGGTTGCCCGGTCCGATCCCCCCGGAGAGCGCCGACGCGACCGTCTCCTCCTCGGGCAGCTCGACCGGGTGCCCCCGCTCGAGGCTCCGCGCCATGACCGAGGCCCGCCCCGCGGAGACGGCCACCACCCGCACCCCGCGGTCCCTCACGGCCAGCCCGATCCCCGCCACCAGTCCCCCGCCCGAGAGCGGCACGATCACCTCTTCCACGCCCGGCAGCTGGCGGACCACTTCCAACCCCACCGTCCCCTGCCCTTCGATGACGTCCATGTCGTCGAAGGGGTGAACGGGCGTGAGGCCCCCCCGCGCCGCCAGTTCCGCCGCCCGTTCTTCGGCGTGGTCGTAGGTGGGACCGGACCGCACGACCTGGGCCCCGGCGGCGACGATGGCGCGGAGCTTGACCGGGTCCACCCAGTCGGGTACGCACACGGTGGCGCGGATCCCGAGACGCCCCGCCACCTCCGCCACTGCCCTGCCGTGGTTCCCGGACGAGGCGGCGACCACCCCCCTTCCCCGCTGCCCCGCGCCGAGCTTGAGCAGCCGGTTGGAGGCGCCGCGCACCTTGAAGGAGCCCGTGTGCTGGAGCGACTCGAGCTTGATGTGGGTGGGCGGCACGCCCGGGAGTTCCAGCGGCACCACCGGCGTCTCCCACGCGAGCCGGCGGATCCGGCGGAGCGCCGCCGCGAAGTCCGGGGCACACCCTCCTTCGGTCGACGCGGCCACGGCTCGCGGAGTCTCCACCACCGGATTCTACGAGATGATCCGCTGCGCCTCGATCAGCTTGACCACCCACAGCCCCGAGTTCAGGTCGGAGGTGAAGATGTGGCCCTTGTGGATCTGCGCGCCCCACGTCATCCCCCAGTTGGGGACGGTGGTCTCGCTGTCGGTGGTCTTGAGGACGGCGATCTCCCTGCCCTGCCGGTACAGGTCGCCCCGCAGCTCGCCGGAGATGTCGACCACGCGAAGGCCGGCCTGGTAGTAGCCCACATAGAGACGGTCACCCTCCACCCAGATGTTGTGCGCACCGGCTTCGGGGACCTCGTAGCGGGCCACCTCGACGGGGTTCTCCGGATCCTCCATGTCGAGCACGTGGATGTAGCCCCGCGCCTCGATCGCCGCGTCGGCGTTCCAGTCGTCGGGGAAGATCTCGTCGCCCACGAAGAGGTAGCGTCCGGCGCGCCAGGCGGTGTGCGTGTTGCCCGCGGGGTACTTGTAGCGCGACACGAAGGCGGGCTCGGTGGGCGTGCCGCCGTGCGTGCCCGCGCCCACGTCGAGCATGACCGCGCCGTCGTCCCAGTAGGACAGGTAGGCGTACCCGTCCTGGACGATCACGTCGTGCAGCGACTTGGTGTCCGAGGGGGGCAGTCCCCAGCGCCCGACCTCGTCGGGGTTGGCCGGATCGGAGATGTCGATGATGTGGATGTCGCGGGTGCCGTTGTGGACGGCGTAGACCAGGTCGCCCTCGACCCAGACGTTGTGGACGCCCCCCGGCACCGTGCGCTTGTACTCGGAGATGATGGCCGGGTGGGCAGGCTCGGAGAGGTCCAGGATGACGATGCCGTTGCGGCGGTCCGAGGCGCCCTCGCGGGTCAGGATGCCGATGCGGTTGTTCGGGTGGATCTTGACGTCGTTGATGCGGCGCGCGTCGAGCTGCACCGAGTCGGTGAGGACCGGGGCGCCCGGATCGGTCACGTCCCAGACCTTCATCCAGTCGTACATGAAGGTGCCGACATAGGCGTAGTCGCGGCCGTTGGCGCCCTCGAAGACCCAGGTGTCGCCCGAGTGGTGATCGGCGGCGGCGCCCCGGCCGACGCGGACGAGTTCGGCCTCTTCGATACGGGTCGTGATGGTGGCCGTCGCGACGGCGACCCGACCCTCGCCGTACATGGCGGTGATGCGGTAGGTGCCGGGTTCCTCGGCCACGAAGACGCCCTCGGGGCCGTCGGCCTCGATCTGGGCGCCGCTGCCGCCGACGCTCCATTCGGGGTAGAGGGGGGTCGAGGCTTCGGCTCGGAAGCGGATGACATCGCCGGTGCGGGCCTGGGCTTCGGCCGGGATGACGGTGACGGCGCCCGGGTCGCCGGCGGTGACGGTGGCGGTGACGGTGGCGCGCGCCCGGCCTGCGGTGACGACGATGGTCGCCTGCCCTGCGGCGCGTGCGTAGACGCGTCCGGTGGCGTCCACGTAGGCGACGGATTGGTCGCTGGAGGAGAAGGTGAGGACGGGGTTGCGGACGGGCTCGCCGTCGGGTGCGGTGGCTTTGACCAGGACGGGGGCGCCGGTGCCGGTGACCAGGGTGGCCTGCGGGAGAGAGGCTTCGATGGCGGCGACCGGGAGGGCCCGCACGATGACGGTCGCGAACCCCATGATGTTGCCGGCGCGGGCGGCGATGCGGGCCTCGCCGGGTGAGATACCGGTCACCTGGCCGGTCTGGTCGACGGCGGCCACCTCGGGGTTCATCGCAATCCAGCGCACGGGTGGGTCCGGGAGCATGGTCCCGTCTTCGTCATAGGCGGTGGCGGTTACGGAGACGGTTTCTCCGGCGTCGATGGTCATGCTGGCCGGGGTGAGTTCGATGCGGTCGGGGCCGGGGAGGGTGGTGGCCAGCAGGAGAAGGAGGGTGCTGGTGGTCATCTTGGGAGTTCCTGTTGTGGTCGGGGATCGCCGTGGGGACGGGTGGGGCCGGTGGGGGGACGGCGTGCGCGGCATCATCGTGTTGTCGGCCGGAAAGATAGGGTTTCGGGGTTCGGGCGTCACGGTGGTGGATCGGCGCAGCGTACGGGAAGCGGCCCCGGAGACGCGATCCCCGATCCGGAGCGACTCACACGCCCTTGTCCCCACACCGCACCGCTTCGATCTTCGAAGCGCTGTAGCGCGTCCCCGTAGCTCAGGTGGATAGAGCGACTGCCTCCTAATCCTGCCAAAGGGACCGCGAATCACGGCAAGAAATCACTGTAAGTCTAACTGGGACTGCACGATCTGCGCTTCTTGCCATTGGGGCGTGTCAGGGTCTGCCGGGCCGAAAAAGCCGGAAAATCGGGCCAAATGGCAGACATTTGGATGGCATTTGGAGGTGCTTCACTGATCCCATTCGCGGGTGTGTGGATGCGGGTCCGCCAAGTACACCATTTCCATCGGAAGATCGTGCGAGTCTTTGGTCGGGTGTGCCGGTAGAGTCTTGAGCGCCACCGGATCGGCCGAGGCGGTGATAGCTGCGGCCATGGCGTCCAAGATGTCGTCGTCGGCCACGTCCCAGCATCGGAATTCGGTTCGAATCCGGGCGAACTCCTCACCGACGGATGGACGGAACCCCTCCAGCAACGCGAACCGTTCGTCAAAGCCGCCGCCCGTCTTCTTGCCGTTTCTCAACCGGCTACGTCCTGCGAGCGCCCAAAAGCAGATCTCCGGGTGCACCTCCCGGACCATGTGGCGGGCTTTTTCGCTATTCCGTAGCAGGCAGTCCACTTCCCTGACCCTCGGCAGGATCGCGAAGGTCTGCCGTGTCATCCCCCTTCCGGTTTCCTCCCGGCTGATCCTGTTCGCATCCTCGTAGGTGTCCGCAGTCAGCGCTGCACGCACCGGAGCCGGGAAGACGGAGCCAGCGCGACGCGCCCCCAGCCTCCTGCGCGCCTCCCTATCGCAGAGGCGCCGCTCGGAACCGTTCGGTAGCCCGATCGGAATGTCAACGAAGATTCGGTCCGAATCGTCTGCTCTGGAAACCAACTCCTCGATAGCTCCGACTACGCCCCATCTGGAATCTCCAGAACGACCAAAGCCGAAGTAAAGCCAGCCCGCGCGGCAACCGTCGATTCCGTACGCCGTCCCAGACGCCGGGTTCGGTCGGCCAGCTTCAGTACCCCGGTGATTCATGACACGGATTCTATCGCCGACCCCCAAGTCCGTCGAGGAAGCTCCAAGCGAACATGGACCGGACCCCACGGGTGAAATAGCGACTCTGGGCGGCACGGGCATCACTACCGGCATCGGCTGACCGCGAAAGGCAGGAGGATGTTGCCGCGAGACGAACGGCGGCGGGCGAGCGCTTGAGTCCAGTGGGCCCCTTGCCCCAAAGATCAGCGCTGGTACACTACTGGAGCCCTGAATCAGGTACAGAGACCTCAACCACCCCCCCGAAGGGAGAAGACTGATGGCGACCGACCTGATTTCACGCGACCCTGACGCGTGGAAGAACCACATCGTGTGGGCAGGACCGCACCGCCAGTACTCGATTGAGCAGCCAGCCGTCGAGACACATCGTGACCGCGTCGAGCCATGGCTCTCGGCGCTTCTCCAAGCAGAGCACCTCAACCTCCTGGTCGGAAGCGGCCTGCCAGCAGCGATCGCCAAGAGCGCGGAGGTGCCCGCCGCCGACATGAGTTTAGCGCCTCTCGACTCTGATTTCGCGGATGCCGTGAACGAGGCGGCAAGGACCGCCGCTCAGAACTCCGGTCGCGACAAGGCCAACATCGAGTATCAGATCCGCTCGGCCGCCGAGCTTATCGGCGGCTTGAAGATCCTAGCACGGGCCGCGGAATTGGGCCGCGGGGGACGTCGGTTGCCAAAGAGCGCCAAGCGGCTGCTTGCCGCCTGGGAACAGGAATTGGACCGAATACTCGTCAACCTCTTGAAGCAGATCCTCGCAACAGAGCGACATATCGCAGAGGTCATGGCCGACAAAGACGAGGAGGATCGAGCCGACCGAACTCGAAGGCTCATCGCTGGCTTTCTCCTACCCTTCGCAAGTCGAGCCGTGACACGAGACCGTCTCCACGTCTTTACAACCAACTATGATCGACTCATCGAGTACGGGTGCGACCTCTTGGGTCTGCGCATGTTGGACCGGTTCGTCGGAAACCTCGCTCCCGTCTTTCGTTCTTCCCGGTTGGGTGTTGATTTCCACTACAGTCCTCCTGGAATACAGGGGGAGCCACATTTTCTGGAAGGGGTGGTCCGCTTCACTAAGTTGCATGGGTCCCTCGACTGGCGCTCGGTGCTTGGTCCCTCCGGTAGCCCGGAGGTTCAGCGGTGTGCCCTGCCCTTCGGAGCGCCCGACGATCACCCAGGGATTCCCACAGACGCCCGTGAACGGTTGCTGATCTATCCGAATCCCGCGAAAGATGTCGAAACGCTGGAGTATCCCTACGCCGAGTTGTTCCGCGATTTGGCCGCCGCAGCGTGCCGACCCAACTCGGTGCTCGTGACCTATGGCTATGGTTTCGGAGACGATCACATCAACCGAGTGCTGCGGGACATGCTAAGCCTCCCGTCCACACATCTGGTAATCATCTCCTATGACGACGCCGGGGACCGGCTGCGGCGCTTCTATGCGACTACCGGTCGTGAAGAACAGATCACGCTTCTTGTCGGGTCGCACTTCGGGGATCTATCGACGCTCGTGGACGCATACCTGCCCCAGCCAGCCATCGACCGAACTACTTGGCGTATGGCCGAACTCCTGAGTCGGCGGGGAGCCGCAACCGGCAATGGTGAGGGGGCCGCCATGGATGACGGGATCCGAGACGATAGTGATTCGGTATGACGTCTCTGGTCCAAACTCTCGACGGGCGGATTGTCGGCACCGTAGAGGAGGTGTCAGCAGACCGCATCAGAGTGGTCCTCGACCCTGAAGCTCCGCGGGCAACCGCACTCAATACCGGCACACCAGCAGGATTCCCCCGTGTCAACGGCTACGTGCTTATCCCCAACGAGTGCGGCGCTACCGTATGCGTTATTTCTTCCGTACAGATCGAGCGCCGCCGCATTCCCGATCGTCGGAGGAATCGGGATGCCGGACTGATGGACCTGCCATCCCTTTCCCGTGTCATGGAGTTAACGCCCCTAGGCACACTGCGAGCACGAGCCATAGCGGGAACGCTCGCATTCAAGGTCCAACGTGGTGTCGACATCTTCCCCTCCGTTGGCGATACGGTTCATCTCCCAGGGCGTGGTCAACTCCGGGCGATTGTCCAAGGCGAAGACGAGCGCACCGCCGGCCGAGTCCTCCTCGGCCACTGTCCAACAGCGGGCCAGGCCCCGGTCTATGTTGACCCCGACAAGCTGTTCGGCCGGCACCTCGCGGTTCTCGGGAACACGGGCGCAGGAAAGTCCTGCTCGGTCGCCGGTCTCATTCGCTGGTCGCTGGACGCGGCTGGCATGGCCAGAATGCAAGGGGAACCAGCCGGGCCCGAGACGCGAAGCGGTGTCCCGAACGCTCGCTTCATCATTCTTGACCCCAACGGTGAGTACGCCCGAGCCTTCAGAGATCAGGGCGTGCGGTTGTTTCGTGTGGAGCCCCAGCGCGACGGGCAAGGCGGGAAGCAACTTGGGGTCCCGGCTTGGCTTTGGAATGGTGCGGAATGGGCGGCATTCACGGGTGCGTCACCGGGAGTACAGCGTCCATTGCTCTTCGACGCACTGAGGAGACTTCGGTCGAATCTCGGACCTCCAGACGAATTCAAAACGAAAGTGAGGGGACGTCTGAAGAGGTATGGCAGTCGTCTGTCCGTCGCGATCCAAGCTAAAGATCACATGACATGGGGGAGGCGAGAGGGCGTCGCGAACGTGCTCTTGAATCTCTCCAAGGACTTTCATGACTTGGCCGAGGATCCGAGTTGCACCGACGCCAACCTCAGAGGAATCCTAGAGTCCGTCGCACGTGAGGCGGCGCGGATCGAGGATGCGGCTCGAAGCAAGGCGCGACCGGACAAACCGGGCTCGCACTACCACGACGATTTCGCCGAATCGGACCTTGAAGAAGTGATCGAACTGCTTAACGAAGCAGGGGAAGCGGTGAGCTTGGAAGAGGGGCTTGGACCCTTGGATGAGGACACTCCACGGTGGTTTCCGCTCAAAGAGCTACCTGATTTCGTGGATGCGCTCGCTGCGGATTCTTCAGGTAGAGACATAGCTCAGTGGGTCGACACGCTTACTCTGCGAATACGTGGCCTGCTCGCGCAGGGGCGGCTGGCATCGGTTCTTCAGCCGACGGATTCCGACACGCTTCCGCTGGAGGATTGGCTCGCAGATCACGTCGGAGCCGATCAAGCGGCTAACGGTCCAATCGCGGTCATCGACCTCTCTCTCGTTCCATCCGAAGTCACGCACATCGTCGTAAGTGTCTTGGCCCGCATGATCTTCGAGGCGGTACAGCGGTATCGGCGGGAGACCGGCCAAGAGTTGCCTACCACCCTGGTGCTGGAAGAGGCACACACCTTCGTTCACAGAGACTTGAGTGGCGAGTCGGCTCACCCAGCCGCACGAGAATGCGCCAGAGTGTTCGAGCGGATCGCCCGAGAAGGCCGCAAATTCGGACTAGGACTCGTGCTGGCTTCACAGCGACCTTCCGAAGTCTCACCGACCGTGCTGTCCCAGTGCAATACGTTCTTGCTACATAGGCTGGTCAATGACAGGGACCAGGATCTGGTGAGGCGCCTGGTGCCAGACGGCCTCCGGTCACTCCTTCGGGAACTGCCCAGCCTTCCCACCAAGCGCGCGATGCTGCTCGGCTGGGCAGCACCAGCTCCCACTCTTGTGGAGGTTCAGGAAATCCCCGAGGCACATCGACCGCACTCACCGGATCCCGCTTTCTGGGGCGTGTGGACCGGAGACAAGGAACGGAGAATCGACTGGGCTGTGGTTGCCCGTCGTTGGCAGAGGACAGACACCGGAGATGTCGTGAAACCGGACGATTCGTAGGTGATCCGTTCGATGAGTGTGAATCGCTTGGGCGCTTGGACCCGAGCGACGAGCGCTAGCGCGCCAAGTGGATCACGGCAAGGAGTCGTTTGCTACTCTCCGCAGCTGGATGCGAGTCGTCTCGCATCCCAACCCTACCGAGCCCACCTACTCAACCACTGTCCTCCACAATCGCCGGATGCATGTCTACGACACACTCGGCGATTAGGTCCCCTACCAACGCCG